>CAIZLN010000168.1 GCA_903933815.1 uncultured Solirubrobacterales bacterium | reverse complement strand
GATCGATGAAGTGATCGAAAACCTGGGCGGCCGGGGATACGAGCTCCGCCAGGACTGACGTCCTGAGCTGACACGAGGAGAAGACGATGCGCCACGGAATGAAAAGGAACAAGCTCGGTCGCGACTCGGCCCACCGCAAGTCGCTGATGTGCAATCTCTCGAAGGAACTGATCGAGCACGAGCGCATCAAGACAAGCCAGGCCAAGGCGAAGGCAGCCAAGCCTGAGATCGAGAAGCTGATCACACTGGCCAAGCGCGGTGACCTGCACGCACGGCGACAGGCACTTTCCGCACTGCGTCAGGACAAATTTGCCGTCCACAAGCTTTTCGACGAGATCGCACCTCGTTACGCCGAGCGTCCCGGGGGATACACCCGGATCGTGAAGATCGGCCCACGGAAGTCCGACTCGACCGAAATGGTCTTTCTCGAACTGGTCTGATCTTTCCCGCTTTGGCGATGGGCAGGTCAGCCCCCCGGTTGCCAGAGTGACCTGGCGTCTGGACATCGAGTACGACGGGACGCCTTTCAAGGGCTGGGCCCGACAGGACAACGGTCCGTCGGTACAGGCCGAGATCGAGCGGGCGCTGGCGATCGCGCTTCGCAGGGAGCAGGTTTCCCTGACTGTGGCGGGGCGAACTGATGCCGGTGTCCACGCACTCGCTCAGGTCGCCAGCTTCGAGCATGACGGCGAAATGCCATCGACGATTGTCAGGAGTCTCAACGGACTGACCTCCCGAGCGATAGCGATCCGTGCGGTCACTGCTGCCCCTGCGGGCTTCGACGCGCGTCGATCCGCACTTTCCCGGACCTACTGCTATCGGGTGCTGCTGCGTCGGTCGGCAAGTCCCTTCGCCCCCGACCGGGCCTGGTGGATTTCTCGCCCGGTCAGTCGCCAACTGCTGGACGAGTGCGCCTCGGCGGTTGTCGGCGAGCACGACTTCACCGCATTCACTCCGACCGATACCTACCACACAAGATTTCAACGGATCATTCATTCCGCAGTCTGGACCAGCGAGGCGGGTCTGGTGCCGCCGGACTCGGCGTCCGGTCAGGTTGACGGCGAGTCCGGGCAACGCCCGGAGGACCGGGGCGACTCTGCGTATCTTCAGTTCTGGATAACCGGGGACTCCTTCATGCGCAGCATGGTTCGGATCCTGGTCGGCACCATGGTCGAGGTGGCTGATGGTACCCGGAGCATCGAGAGCTTCCACCGGCTGCTTCTGGGTGCGGAGCGGCCCGATGCCGGCATGACCGCGCCTGCCCAGGGTCTCTACCTGGTGTCAGTCCGCTACTGACCCGGTTTGCGCGAACTGGCTCAGGCCGGCACGACTCGCTGCCACCTCGTTACGGGCCGCAGCAAGCTGGTGACCGGACGCCGCCGCTCTCACCTATCCTTGGACCATGCGCATCCTCCTGACAAACGACGACGGAATCGGTGCTCAGGGGCTCCAGACTTTGCGCCGCGAACTGCGTCGGATCGAAGGAGTCACACTCGACGTGATCGCGCCCGATTCGAACCGCAGCGCTTCCGCCCGCAGCATCACGGTGCGCTCGCCTCTGTCGATCCAGGAGATCAAGTTTGATGACGGCGACCTCGGTCACGCAACTGATGGCACACCGGTTGATTGCGTGCGCTTCGCGTCGGTCGGGCTGCTCGGTGACCCGCCGGACGTGATCGTCTCCGGGATCAATCACGGAGTAAACCTCGGCGATGACGTGACCTACTCCGGAACCGTGGCGGCTGCGCTCGAGGGCGTGGTCCTCGGTATTCCGGCGATTGCTGTCTCACAGCAGTCGACCGAGCGGGAGATGGGCTACACGCCGCAGCGACATTTCGACTTCGATGTCGCCGCCAGGTTCACGGCTCGGATCGTCGCGGAACTGGTCGACCACCCGTTGCCCGAGGGCACCCTGCTGAACGTCAATGTGCCCGGCGTGGAGCCCACAGGTGTGGAAGTCGTTCGGCTCGGAAGGCGGTTCTACCGTGACGAGCTGCGTCAGGTTGAGACCGAAATAGAGGACGGCCGTCGCCGGTACCGCTTCTATGGCTATGAGCCGGGGGTCCACGACCAGCCAGATACCGACATCGGAGCGGTCGCCGGGGGCCGGATCGCCGTCACCCCACTTCACCTTGACCTCACACACCATGTCGGCATCGAGGGTATGAGGCAGCGCGACTTCGAGCGGGTCCTCGCGGTCGCCGCGGCGGCGGGCGACTGATTCCGGACGACATGTCCGAAACGGTCGAAAACCAGGTGTCCCGGCTCCGGGACGAACTGAACCGCCACATCTACCTCTACCACTCGAAGGACGATCCGGAGATCTCCGACGAGGAGTACGACACTCTCTTCGCCGAACTCCTGAGGCTGGAAGCCGAGCATCCCGAGCTGATCTCGGGTGACTCACCCACACAGCGGGTTGGGGCTCCGCCGAGCGAGGGGTTCGCATCGGTCGAGCACACCGTACCGATGCTTTCGCTGGCTAACGCACGCACCGCCGAAGACCTGCTCGCCTGGGAGAAACGGGTCAGAGGGCGACTGGAGAAGGCTGACATCGACCCGGGGGAGATCACCTGGGTGACCGAACCGAAGATCGATGGACTGGCGATCTCCCTGACTTACGAAAATGGCAGCTTCACCCGGGGAGCGACACGCGGCGATGGCAGAGTCGGTGAAGACGTCACCCGGAATATCGCGACGATTGAAGCCCTTCCGAAGCAGATAGACGGCGCGCCGCCGCTGATCGAGGTTCGCGGGGAGGTCTATCTGCCGATCGCGGCCTTCGTTGAACTCAATCGTCGCCGTGCGGAGGCCGGCCTTCCCGCCTTCGCCAATCCACGCAACTCCGCCGCCGGATCGATCCGACAGATCGATCCCGCCGCCGCAGCGGAGCGTCCGCTGGCGGTGTGGTCATACGGAATCGGAGTAACCGATGGATTCGAGTTCGAGACTCATTCCGAGGAGGTCGCCTGGCTGAAGGAGCACGGCTTCCAGACCAACCCCGACACCGCCGCTCACGCCGGGATCGAAGAGGTGCTGGAGCGCTGCCAGTGGTGGCTGGAGCGCCGGGACGAACTCGACTTCGAGATTGACGGTGTGGTGATCAAGGTGGACCGGCTATCGCTCTGGAGGGAGCTCGGCGTGGCCGGTCGCGAGCCGCGGTGGTCAATCGCCTGGAAGTTCCCGCCGACCACAGCCACCACCCGCCTGAAGGGAATCGAATGGAATGTCGGCCGCACCGGCCACCTTGTGCCGTGGGCGATGCTCGACCCGGTGCGTGTCGGAGGCGTGACGGTATCCACTGCCACCCTTCACAACGAAGAGGACCTTGAGCGCAAGGATGTCCGGGCCGGCGATGAGGTGATTGTCCAGAGGGCGGGGGACGTGATCCCGCAAGTGGTCTCCGCCCTGCCCCAGAAGCGCCCGCAGGGCGCGGTGCCGCCGGTGCCGCCGGCCGTCTGCCCTGCCTGCGGAACGAAGATCATCAAACCTGAGGATTCGGTCTTTTCGATCTGTCCCAACCGGACTGGCTGCCCCGGCCAGATCTTTCAGCACATCAAGCACTTTGTCTCTCGCGGCGCGATGGATATTGAGGGTCTCGGAGAGAAGCAGGTCTCCCGCTTCCTCGAAGAGGGGCTCATTGCCGATGTGGCCGACATCTACTCGCTGAAGCGGGAGCAGCTGGAGGGGCTGGAGCGCATGGGCGCGATCTCATCGGCAAACCTGATTGCGGAGATCGACCGCTCGCGTGCCGTTCCGTTTCCCCGGGTGCTTTTTGCGCTCGGCCTGCCGGGCGTAGGCGCGGTTACTGCCGAGGCCCTGGCTGACGAGTTCGGTGACATCGAAGCCTTGCGCTCAGCCGATCCTGAGCGGATTGAGCAGACCGAGGGAGTCGGCCCGATCATGGCGCGTCAGATTGCTGAGTCGCTGGGTGAGGACCGCACCTGGAAGATTGTGGAACGGCTGCGTGGCCAGGGGTTGAGCCTGGCGCTTTCGGATGCGGACCGTCGCCCGGAGGGCGGTCCCCTGAGCGGCATGACGGTGGTGCTTACCGGGGCCCTTCCGGGCATGACCCGGGACGAGGCTGCCGAGGTGGTCAAGAGGGCCGGAGGAAAGGTCACTGGTTCCGTCTCGAAGAAAACCAGCTTCGTAATCGCTGGCGAGTCAGCCGGCTCAAAGCTCGAGAAGGCTGAGAAGCTGGGGGTATCAGTGCTCGATCTGGATGGCCTGAGAAGCCTCCTCGATGGAGATCTGCCGTCCGGGCAGTAGGCCGCAGGCAGGGCCGACGTCACAACCTGGCTATCAGCGCTGCGATCCTGTCCTGTGCGGCCCGGGCTGCTCCCGTGTCATAGACGCTATTCATCAGGATCGAGAATGCGTACCTGCGCCCGGCCTGACTGAAGCAGTAACCCGAAAGGGCGCTTACGCCGGTCAGCGTGCCCGTTTTCGCGCGGCAGCGGCCCTCAGCCGAAGAGCCCCGCATCCGGTCCTCAAGGGTTCCGCTCCCGCCCGCCACTGGCAATGAGTCGACGAACTCCCTGCCGTATCGACTGGCGCGTATCCGGCCCAGGACCTTGACCACATCGAAGGCACTGGAACGGTTGGAGATCGTCAGGCCCGAGCCGTCAACCGGGCTGACCTGGGCCCCGTAGGAACCCTTGATGTAGTCCCGGACGACCGAGGCTCCGGTCCGGGTAGACCCGACACCCTTCACTCTCGCGCCCAGGTACTTGAGAAGCATTTCCGCGAAGAAGTTGTTCGAGTAGAGGTTGGTCATGGCAGCCATCCAGGTCAAATCGGGAGACACCAGCTTGGCGACCATGCGACGGGCTTTCACACCGGGGGACTTTCGCAGTGCCACCTCTGCCCGCACCCGAACCCCGTTTCCCCTGAGCCGCATAGCAAGCAGCTTCGTCGCCAGTCGAGCCGGATTCGGGCTGAAGCTCGCGAAGGCCGCGTCTGTATATCCGGCGTTGACCGAGAGGCCTGACAATGGACCGATCCAGGGGCTGGTCGCGTAGCCCGAGTCGGCAACTCCCTGAAGTTCGTCGAAGACCGAGGCGTCGCCGTAGACCCTGCCCGTCACCTGCCTGATGCCAGCCCTTCGAACCTTCAGGGCCAGCCGATCGATATCCGATCCGACGCCCCCGGAGAAGGCATCGAGAAAGCTGCCGGTTCCGAGACTGGGGTCACCCCCGCCGAGCAGGTAAAGGTCGCCTCGCAGGACGCCGTTGCCGTCAATCGGACCCGAGGAAAAGACTCGAGTCACCATCCGGTGTGAGGGCCCCAGCCTGCCAAGCGCGGTGGCGGTGGTGAAGATCTTCGTATTCGAGGCAAGCGAGTACTGCCTGCCGGGGTTGAGCGAGCAGACAAGCTCGCCCGTACCGAGGTTCCTGACCACCAGTCCGGCCCGCCTGTTGCCGGTCTGGACCCTTTTCTGCATTGCCGAGCAGGCGGTAGTCAGACTGATGGTCGCATCGCCCGGGGATGGCCCTTCAGTTGGCTTCAGGACCGGTGTCCGGGCGGGCCGATCCGGATTTGGCAGGGGCTCGGGTGTTGCGGCAAAGGCCGATCCGGTTGTGGTCAGAAGCACCGCTACCGCAGTGCCCAGGATGATTTTCGGGCGCATCGGTGACATAAAAAGGTGAAGGATCCAGAGTAGCGGCCTGACATCGATACAAGCATTTGCCGCCTGTGTTGATGCCATAATCCCATGTAATGGGGAAGGTCGTAAATATCGACACATCCTCGAAGAGACGCAGGGCAGGCAACCGGGAGCGTCCTTCGAAAACTGCGCTCGTGCTCGGGGGCGGCGGTTTTACCGGTGGTGTCTATGAGATCGGAACCTTGCGGGCGCTTGACCTGCTGGCTGTCAACTCGACGGTCAACGATTTCGACATGTATGTCGGCACCAGCGCCGGGTCCTTCATCGGGAGCATGCTCGCGGCCGGGGTTACCCCCGACGAGATGATGCGCGTACTGACCGACGAAGAGGACGTGCCAATCCAGCGGCTCAGCCAGGACGTGATGCTGCGCCCGAACGTTGCTGAGTACGTGAAAAAGGCCGTCACGCTCCCTTTTCACCTCGCTTCGATGGCCCGGACCCTGCTTCCCAACTTCCGCGACCTTTCAGCGATAGACATCGGCTACGCCCTCGCCGAGCACCTTCCCCAAGGGCTTTATTCGAACGCGGGAATCGGCCGATACGTACGCGAAGCACTCGCCACCCAGGGAATAAACGACTCCTTCGACGCGCTCGAACGCGACCTTTACCTGACGGCTACTGACCTTGACAGCGGTGAGCGCATCGTGCTCGGCGATGCCGACAGCGACTGGTCGAATGTGCCGGTTTCCAAGGCGGTTGAGTGCTCGACCGCACTCCCGATGGTCTACGAACCGGTTGAGGTCAACGGTCGCACTCTGATAGACGGCGGGATCTACTCGACTACGAACGTTGACGTGGCAGTTGAGCGCGGTGCCAAGTTCATCGTCGTGATCAATCCCATCGTGCCGTACCTGAACGATCGGGATAGCGACCTCCCCACAGTCTCGGGACAGGAGGTACGGCGCATTGCCGAAATGGGTGTGCCGGCGATTGCGAACCAGACCTTCCGCCTGCTTCTCCACCAGCGGCTGCATGGCGTCGTCGACTTCTGGAAAGAGAAATACCCGGGTGTGGACATCGTTCTCTTCGAGCCCGAACTCGACGATGAGCTCATGTTCGGCACTTCAATCATGAACTACTCCCATCGCATGAGGATCGCCAGCCACGGTTTCGAGACGGTGACCGCCCGGCTCGCCGACGACTACGAGCACCTCAAGGAGGTGACCGAGCGTCACGGGCTCGAGATTTCAGCCACGAGGTTGCGTCGCGTTGTCCGCAAGGTGAGGGAGCAGGAAAGCTCTGACGCATCGGTCTGGCGGAGGATCTTCGACCAGACCACCGGGTCGCTTCTCCGCCAGACCGGCTCCTCCTAACCGGCGTACAGGTTCTCGATTTCCTCTTCGTACTTGGAGGCAATCACCGGCCGCTTCAACTTCAGCGTTGGCGTAAGCTCGCCGCCTTCCTGGCTGAGGTCATGAGGCAGGATGTGGAAGCGCTTCACCTGTTCGACGCTCGCGAAGTGGGTGTTGACCTCTTCGATGTGCTTCTCCAGCGCTGCCCGGACGACCGGGCTGTCAGTCGCCGAAGCTTCGTCGAGGGTGCCCTGCTCGGCCGCGAAGCGGGTCAGCGCTTCAGGGTCCAGCGTGATCAGGGCTACCAGGTAAGGCTTTCGGTCACCGACAACCACACACTGGGAAACCAGTGGATGCCGCTTGACCAGGGCCTCGATGTTGACCGGGGTGATGTTCTTGCCACCGGCCGTGATGATGATCTCCTTCTTGCGGCCGGTAATGCTGACATAGCCTTCGTCGTCGATCGAGGCGAGGTCGCCGGTGTGGAGCCAGCCGTCGACGATGGTCTCGTCGGTCGCTTCCTGGTTCTTGTAATAGCCCTGGAAGATGTTGGGTCCCTTGACCAGCAGCTCACCGTCGCCGGCGATCTTCACCTCGACGCCGGGGAGGGCCTTGCCGACCGTGCCCACCTTGGAGGCACCCGGCAGGTTGGCCGTTCCTCCGGTTGAGGTCTCGGTCATTCCCCATGCTTCGTACACGGGCACGCCGGCAGCGTGAAAGAACCTGATGATCTCGGGGTCAATAGGGGCCGCTCCGGTGAGGGCAAGCTTCAGGTTGCCACCAAAAATGGCGCGAATCTTGGTGAAGACGAGCTTGTCGGCCAGACCGTGCTGCTTGGCCAGCAGAAAACCGGGCTGCTTGCCCTGGTCTTCGAGGTCGTTGACCTTCTTGCCCACCTTGACCGCCCAGTTGAATATCGCAGCCTTGATCCCACCGTCTCCGGCTGAGGTTGCGATCGCAGTGTCGTGCACCTTCTCGAAAATCCGTGGCACCGACGGGAAGTTTTCCGGCTTGATTTCCGAAAGGCTCGGGACGATCTTGAGCTGGTCCCTCTCCCAGAAGGCAATCCGGCCGCCAACATCGAGCGTTCCGTACTGGATCAGCAAAGCGAAGACATGCGCCAGCGGCAGGAACAGGAAGGTCGTCTCGCCAGCACCGAGGATGTCCACCTCGCTGGCCATGTCGAGCATCGAACGGTAGTTACCGTGGGTGATGACACATCCCTTGGGGGGCCCGGTCGTTCCTGACGTATAGATGATCTTGCAGACATCGTCAGCCGTGACGCTCTTCCAGCTCTTCTCGAAGGCAGCGGGGTCACCTTTGGCTCCGCGCTCCATCAGATCCTTCATCGACACGGCGTCGTCAGCCTCGCCGATCATGATGATCGTCTGCTCGAGATCCGGTAGCTGGTCCCTGACCTGACGGATCTTCTCAAGCTGCGCCTCGTCCTCAACAACGAGGAATCGTGCGCCGGAATGCTCGATCACGTACTGGCACTCGCCCGGAGAGTTGGTCTGGTAGATCGGTGCGACGATCGCGCCGGCCGACATCACCGCAAAGTCGAAGAGCGTCCATTCGACCCGGGTGCTGCCAAGAAGCGACACCCGGTCGCCTGGCTTCACGCCAAGGTCGATCAGCCCGAGGGTCAGATTCTGCACCTGCGCGAGCACCTGGTCAAAGCTGACATTTTCCCATGTCTCGTGGTCATTCTTGAAAAGGAACGCACCGTTAGAAGCGAACTTCGAGGCGGCGTGTGGCAGCAGATCTGCGAGTGTGCTGGAGCTTTCGGTGGTGGAAGCGGGCAAAATTAGTTCCTCTCTCGGGCTGGGGACTACCTTGATATCAGATTGGATTGGGCACATCGATGAAGACGTGCCTGACGCCGAACTGCTCGGCCG
>CAIZLN010000167.1 GCA_903933815.1 uncultured Solirubrobacterales bacterium | reverse complement strand
CGTTGCGGAGGGCGACCAGCCAGCCGGGGGTCTCGCTGGAGTTGGCCGGGTCGCGCGGGTCGGTGCGACAGAAGACCGACAGCACCGGACCGTCGGTTTCGCTGTCTATCAGGCCGCGGAATACATCCATCATCTGAGAGCTCATGGACGGATCCAATCAGAGACGCGCCCGCTACCTCTTCTCGGTGTCGCCCGGTTCGCCATCGGGCGCTCCGCCCTGGGCCTCGCCACCGTCCGGAACGTCGTCAGAATCAACCTCTTCAATGTCGTAAAGGCTCTCCTGCGCAACCTCCCGGCCTCGCTGGCTCCAGAGGTGGATGTCAAGGTAATAGTCGTCGCCGTAGCCCTTGAGGGCATCCGGGGCAACCAGGGTGAAACGATCCTCGAACAACGGATCCTGGTCAACCGCCATGCCTTCTATCTCGGCAGAAACGGCGTAAGCGTCCCGGACGAGGGAGCGTCCCCAGACAAGGGTCACGTCGGCAATACGGCCCTGCTCGCCTTCCCATTTGCCGATCACTTCATCGTTGAGGTCGATCGTCCATTCAGGGTTCTCGGCGGCGATCACATCGGTGAAATCGGCTGAGGCGCGAAAGTCCTCCGGGTCGCCGCCAGTCGGCTGGATGAAGCTGACAAACCCGAAGAACTCGATCGTGACCGGTTCCCCGCCCTCCTCCATGACGGCGGTTCCGGCGGCACTGGCCGGCACCCAGACACGGCCGCTCCAGGCGCGTTCCGGAAACCAGACGATCTCATCGGGGGGTTCGGTGCCCTCCGGCAGATCGGAGATCCCGACGCAGGCATCCCTGAAGACTGTTGAGAGGCGCTCGGCGAAGCGTCCATGGGGAATGCCGTGCTGAGAGGCATCGGCGATGAAACGGGGTATCGGGCGGTTTTCGATCGTCATGACGCTGACCCTACGCGATCGCTTCGCGCATCTTCTCCGCGGCAGCCTCGGGTGTCACCACGTTGATGTCCACTCCTGTTGCCATCTCGAATGAAGAGGTCGGCTCGAGCCGGGGGGCAAAATCCAGATGCCAGTGGAAATGTTCTACTCCGCGCGGGGCGGTCTTCACCCAGAGGTTCATCTGAAGTTCGCCTTCAACCAGAGATGAAAGTGCTGCGACCGCCCGGTGGAGCATCGAAGCCCCGGAGTCGCCTTCCTCGAAGCTCGGTTCCGGCCGGCGTGGAACCAGACGCATCTCGAAAGGGAAGCGTGAAGCCCAGGGGCAGATCAAGGCGACCTCTTCATCGATCGCAACCAGCCGGTCTCCGCGTCTGATCTCCTCCCTCAATACCTCTCCGAGCAGGCTGGCACCGGCGGTTCGTTCGCGGTAGGCGTTGAAGCGCTCCCGCTCGCGGGCCACCGCAGCCGGCACGAACGGGGTCGCGCCCAACTGAGCGTGGGTGTGTTCAATCGAAGCGCCTGAGTCGGGGCCCTGGTTGAGAATCAGCTGGACGTAGGGAGCATCCGCATGAGCACGCATACGGCTGCGCCAGGCGGCCATCGCAGCCGCTGTCTCGTCCGGGTCGAGTTCGGCCAGCGAAACCACATGCCGCGGCGCATTGACAATCACCTCGTGATGGCCGACCGCAGGCCGGGAGGAAAAGAGATCGGGCTCGGCCCTGCGGGAAGACGCAAGCAGCGGGTCGGCCGAGCTGGCGAAGGCCGCCTCCGGGCCTGATTCATTCCCGGTCTCGACTTCGAACTCCGGAATCAGTGCCGGGAAGAGGTTGGGGATGGTCCGGGTGCGCCAGCCCGGCCCGTCGGGCGCCGAGCCGTCGGGCCGGTCCGCCTCGATCTCCGGTGGCGTGGCGCTCTCGTTGCCTTCGCAGAACGGACAGCCTTCCGGGCCGGACGGCTGCCAGGGGCTGAGGCCGAACTGGTCCGGACGCTCGGCCCGGCCAGGGGTGAGGAGAACCCTCGCCCCGGTCAGCTGGTCAATGCGTATCTCGGGAGAAGCCAACTGGTGCTACTCGCCAGATCCCTTGTCGGTTTCCTCCGGGGCCGGCTTGATGTAGTCCGGATTGGCGGGGTTGTCGGTTCGCGCCATCACACTGGGCAGATCCTTCATGTTGTTCTGGAAGGCCGAGATAAGGTCCATCGGCAACGGGAAGATGACCGTCGAGTTCTGGTTTCCACTGATCTCGAGCAGGGTCTGCAGGTATCTGAGCTGGAGCGAGGCCGGATTGCGGCTGATGATGTCAGCAGCCTGAGTCAGCTTCTCGGCAGCCTGGTACTCGCCCTCGGAGTTGATGATCTTGGCGCGCCGCTCGCGCTCGGCCTCTGCCTGGCGTGCCATTGCCCGCTGCATCTGCTCGGGGATCTCGACGTCCTTGATCTCGACCGTCGTGACCTTGACCCCCCAGGGCTCGGTCTGCTCGTCAATGATCTTCTGCAGCGACTCGTTGAGGCGCTCGCGCTCGGCGAGAATCTCGTCGAGCTCGGCCTTGCCGAGAACCGCCCGAAGAGAGGTCTGGGAGATCTGCGAAGTTGCTACGAGGAAGTTTTCGACATCGGTGATCGCCCGGTTGGGGTCGATCACGCGGAAGTAACAGACAGCGTTGACCGAAGTCGGAACGTTGTCGCGGGTGATCACTTCCTGTGGCGGAATGTTCAAAGTGATCGTCCTGAGGTCAATCTTGACCATCCGGTCAATGAACGGAATCAGCAGGATCAGGCCCGGGCCCTTCTGGTCGATCAGCCTGCCGAGGCGGAAGATCACCCCCCGCTCGTACTCACGCAGGATCTTGATCGCCGAGAAAAGGACGATCAGGGCGAAGATGGCCAGGATGACCACGAGTGCGCCGACAATTGCCATTACGGGTGAACTCCTTCTTTGTCTGGTGCGTGAACAGAGGGATCGCCGGGCATCGCCCGAACGACCATGAGGGTGAGGCCGCGGACCGACTCGACTCGCACGCTCTCACCAACTGCTGCCGGCCCACGGGCGGTGGCCTCAGGGGTGAGTTCCGCCCGCCAAAGCGCGCCGTCGATGAAGATCTGGCCGACCGGGTCGAGCGTGGAGCGGACCTCGCCGGTCATGCCAATCAGCTCCTCCCACCCGGTCATGACGGGCCGGGAGCGGGCCTTGCCGGCGCGCTCGATCACGAACATCATGAACCCCCCGAGCACCAGGCTGGCAACGGCCACCGCCGGGATCGAGGTCGGATCCGAACTCCGGTCGAACATGAAGATCCCCGCCAGGACCAGAAAGACGGTGCCGACGATCGAGAGCGCGGTGTAACGCTTCAGGGCCGCAGCGGCAATAAAGAAAGCGATCGACACCACCAGCAATCCGAGACCGCCACCGGGGGCATCAATGTCGATGAACCCGACCACCCCGAGAATCAGGGCAGCGATTCCGGCGATCGCCGGAAAGAACCCGCCGGGAGTCAGTACTTCAACGCCTATCCCGACCAGACCGACCGTGATCAGCAGGAATACGAGTGTCGGATCGCTCAGTTCCACAACCTGAGCGTAACGGTACCGGTCGTTCAGCCCGTTTCGAGCGCGTAGCGGTCGATGTCAATCTCAAGCTCGGCTTCGTCGTTGTAGGGCCCGAGCTTCGTGTAGGTGCGCTCCCCGGCGGCGTTGAAGAAGGCTGTCGCGGGCAGCCCCTGGCCGGCCCCGAGTGACTGGGTGATCTTCTTGTCGGGGTCGTAGAAGCTCGGGTACGGCAGCGGACTGGACTCGAGGAAGGTGGCGGCGGCAGACTCGCTGTCCTGGGAGTTGACCCCAAGAAATGCGACCTCCGTTCCGAGATTGGCGGAAGCCTGCTGAAAGTGCGGGAACTCAGCCCTGCACGGACCACACCAGGAAGCCCAGACATTCACAACCGCCGGGAAGCCCCTGAGCTCCGCCATCTGCCGGTCAAAGGCCTCCGTCCCGCCGGGAATCAGGTCGTTGGCCTGCGAGTAGAGCGTGTCGAGCGGCGGAGAGGAGCCGTCGAGGCCACTGTAATCGGGCGGGGGTGAGCCGTCATAGACCGAATCCGAACCGCCACAGGCCCCGGCGAAAAGCACCATGGCGCCGACAGCGAGGGCCAGCAGAAGGACCTGTCGAAAGCGACTGAAATGAGTATCTGGCGACCGTGGCATGCGAGTAGTGGTTAAATACATCACATTGGTTCGCCAGTCTGCGAATCACGGAGGTAGTCAACGCCCGGCAATCTGCTGCCGAAGGCGGAGACTTTCACTTGTCAACTGTCCGGCCCGGACAACAAACAGGGTCCGGACTACGTACGAAGGCTTAATGGCCCCGAAGACAGCAGCACCCGCCGAAGAGGCGGTCCCTTCAGCTTCAGATATCGAGCGAGCCTCGGCGTTTGCGCGTGAGCCGTTCCTGCTTAACGAGTCAGGGCCGGAGACACTCACACCGGGAACCGCGAGGCGACGCGCGCTGGATGCTGCGCTGGTGGAAATGGATGCCGGGGCCGAAGCACCTTCACTCGATTGGCGCCGGAACTTCTCGCTGCTGCTCGGGCTGGAACGCCTGATCGGTGACGAGCCACCGACCCTGCGCGACGGTGCCGAACTGAACCCCCATCAGATCGATGCGCTCTCAGGAACGCTGACCGAACTGATCGCCGAGCAGCAGGTGGCCGCCGACAGCGGCGACCCACTCTCGATCGGGCGGGCAGTAATCCCGGAAGATGAACCGGCCGAACGCGACAGCGAGGATCCCGCCACAGAGCAGGATGAAGCCGACGTTATCGAGGCCACTGATGCCGACGAGGGTGAACCGGAAACCGAAGCCGACACACTCGCCGAAGACGAGGTGGTCGAGGAACTTGATGAAGAAGTAGAAGAGGACGAGGAGCCGCAGGACTGGGTCGAAGAGGCTTCCGCCAAGGAGGAGGTCGTCGACCCGGAGACCACCGCTGACGACCCCGGGGCAGCGAGGCGGTTCTGGTTCGAGCATGCGACCGGTGCCGGCAAGACGGTTGCGGCGGTCGGCTTCATCGAAGCCACCCGCACGGGCGGGGTTCTGATTCTCACCCACCGGCGCAACCTGGTCGACCAGTTCATAGGCGAGATCTCCGACCGCGGCTACCGCGAACGCCTGCGGCCACCGCTGCTCGACGGCCGCGACGAAGCTGACGGACCGGTCACGGTAGAGACGTACCAGTGGTTTGTGCGAAACGCCGACCGCGTCTCGGATGCCTACACGGTGGTCATCTGCGACGAGGCACACACCGCTCTCGGCGAGAAAACCAGCGCCTGCATCCGCTCCTGGCCAGGTCCCATCTTTGTCGGCATGACCGCGACCGGCGCGCTGATCGCCCGCCATGTGGCCGACCTGTTCCCGACCCAGACCTCACGCTTCGACCTCGCCCAGGCCGCTCGGCGAGGGGTCATCTCCCCCCTGCGCTGCCTGCGAATCCCCCCTGGTCCGGGAGTCAGGACGATCGCAAAAGTGCCGCTGCGAAAGGGAGAGGTCGACCAGGACTTCGACCAGGAGGAGCTGGCCAAGCTGCTCGACCAGGCCCCCTTCAACATGGCAATTGCCGACCTCTACAAGTCGCGCTTCCGCAGGGCACCGGGCGTGCTCTACACGGCAGGCGTCCAGCACGCGAAGAATGTCGCTGCTGCCTTCCGGGAGTTCGGAATCAACGCCAAGGCGGTCTCCGGTGAGACTCCGAAGCGCGAACTGACCGAAATCCTAGCCGCCTTCGAACGGGGTGAAGTGGATGTGCTCTGCAACGCCCAGCTGCTGGCCGAGGGCTGGAACTCACCGCGCGCGACCATCTGCATGCACCTTGCGCCAACGGCTTCAAAGCGCATCTACCAGCAGAGGGTTGGCCGGGTGACCAGAAAGGCGCCGGGCAAGGAGGCCGGGCTGGTGATCGACTTCGTCCACCCCGCCACCACCCACGATGAGACCATCGTCACCCTCCACAGCCTGCTGGACCGGGATGTCTACCGCGGCGGTGCGATCGTCGTCGGGCCGGTCCGCCGCGGTCGCGGCCGCAAGGTCCGGGTCGAGCGGCGGATCGTGCCGGTATCCGACGACGCTCAGAACCGGATCGAGGTCCTCGAGCGCGACATCTGGCGGATCGCCGTAGAGAACCTCGATCACGCCGAGCAGCACGTCTGGGCCGCACTCGCCGGAGCCCGGGTGACCAACCAGGGCTGGCGCCGGGCCAAGGCAATGCTCCAGCACGATCAGACAAAGGAGCTCCGCCGGCGCTTTCTGCTGACCTGCGTCCAGCGAAACCGCAATACGCCACTCCGGATCAAGGCGATCAGCGAAATAGCCAACCTTCAGGATGCCGAGGCCTTCGACGATGCAGTCGACATCGTCGGCACCTGGAGTCGCGAAGACAAGCGCGCCGGGAGCAAGGTCCTGCTCCAGGCCCTCGTCGACAAGCGGATCGGACGCCGCGACCAGTCTCAGGCATGGGTCTGGAGCCTGGCCTCCTACACGCGCGAGCTCCATGAGGAGTACGCGGTCCAGCGCTGGCCGGAGACCAAACGGCTGCTGGGACTGCTGGTCAACTCCTCCGGCCGCGCCCACGGCAAGAACGCCCGACGTCTGGTCCAGTCGCTTCGAAAGCAGGATCGGCGGCTGGCCGTCTCGCTGCTGGCCGCCGCCGTGGCCCACACCCCGGAAGGGGAAGAGGTGCTGCGCGGGGCCCGAATGAGGACGGCCAGGAAGCCCTCGGCCGTCGCCCGCGAGCTGCTCAGGAACTTCCCCAAGGGCGGCAAGAAGCGCCGTCGCCGCAAGAAGGGCAAAGCTGAGGCGGACGGGACAGCAAAGACGCCGAACGACCAGACTGAGCCAACCGTGGAAGAAACTGCGGCGAGCGCCCCGGTCCAGCAGCCCGAACACGAGGCGTACAGCTCCGACCAGCACGACTGATCAGCCCGCGGGCAGGGGCGTGAAAGTTGTCGCAGGCAGGTGTACTTGCGACCGGCCTGTTGCGCCCCGCAGGCAGCTCAACTAGCCTCTTTAACCATGGTTCGTCCAATACCCGGATTGCTCACCGGCCTCCTGCTCCTCGCCTTCTTTTTCAGCTTCAGCTCCGGCGCAGTTGCTGCGAACCGGATCTGGGTTGATCCGATCCGCGGCAGCGACCGCGGCAGCGGCAGCCCGGACTCTCCACTACGGAGCCTTGACCAGGCCTGGCGTCGGGTACCCACGAACAACGCCCGGGTAGAGATCTTCCTCGCCGCCGGGGATTACCGCGACCTGAGCCCGAACTACTGGGAGAACAAACGCGGGCGAATTGAAATTCAGGCCAACGGAGCAGCGGTGCTGCCGGCAGTGAATCTGTTCAGAGTCGCCGGACTCTCGTTTCGAGGGGTGACTTTCGGCGGCGACATCCATTGCGAGCTCTGCACGAACTTCTCGCTGATCAATGTCCGCGCCCACCTGACGGGTGCATGGGAGGTGATCAAGATCAACCAGAGTCGGGGAGTGACGATTCGAAACAGTCGATTCTCCGGCGCGGGCGACAACGTCCTCGATCTGGTTGCCGTTCAGCGGGCGCGGATTTTCGGAAACAGCTTCAGTGACGCGGGCGACTGGTGCGGCTATGTCAAGGGCGGCTCAACCGATGTTGTCGTTCGCGACAACATTTTCAGGGATTGTGGAACTGGCGGGTTTACCGTCGGGCAGGGGACCGGCTTCCAGTTCATGACCCCCCCTTTCCTCCATTACGAAGCCAACGGCGTTGTCGTCGCCCGGAATACCGTCGTGGATGCCGCCGGGGCCGGATACGGAGTCAACGGTGGCTACAACGTTCTCTTCCTGGACAACGTCGCTTTTCAGGTCGGCCAGCGCTCGCATCTGGTCGAAGTGGTCTACGGGCTGCGCTCATGCGACGGATCTCCGGAGATGAACGACCCCGTGCGCCTGCGCTGCGACCGTTACCTGCGAAGCGGTGGCTGGGGAACCACCAGGGTCGACTCGGCCCCTGGCGGTGTAATCAACATCCCCAACCGGAACGTCTTCTTCATCGGCAACGTATTCAGCAGTCCGACGAATGCCTGGACCGGTGACCAGGCATTCATGAGCCTGCGCGGACCGATCGGCAGCCAGCCCGGGAGCAGGGTTCCGGATCAGGCCTCCGGCGACAGCAGACTCATCTTTCGAAGAAACATCTTCTGGACGCAGCCAGCCGGAATCGAGCTCGGCCTTGGTTCAGCCTGCCAGTCAGGCAACCCGAGCTGCAACTCCAGCCAGTTGCGCCGCGACAACCTCTTCAACCGCTGGCAGCCAGGCCTGCGAAGAACTGCAAGCGGCCGTCTTGCCGCAGCCGGAGCGGCCGCCGGTTACCGGTCACGGCGAGCCGTACCGGCTCCGGACTGGCGCCATCTTCCGTCTGGAAGGCCACCCTGGAGAAGCTGGCCGCTGGCCGGGCTTCGTTAGCCCCGGCTTCGGGTAGCCGGCTGAATCAGAACCGGAGCGGCTGCCGCTCAGATCCGGGGCCGATAGGCGGTGAGCCGCCGCTCGTTCGCCCGCAACCAGTGGGCCGACCGCTTCCAGTCAGGCAATGCTTCCGACAGAGCAGACCAGAAGGCTCGCGAGTGATTGTGGTGGCGGATGTGGGTCAGTTCATGGATCACCACGTAGCGGAGGGCATGTCCGGGACCGATGACCAGGCGCCAGTTGAAGGACAGGGTGCCGGAGGCAGAACAGGAACCCCACCGGGTTCTCTGGTCTCTGATCGTTACCCGGCCGGGCTCGAGTTCGAGCCGGGCCGCCTCGAAGGCAGTTACTGCCTCGATCCGCTCGCGTGCCTCACGGCGATACCAGCGATCAATCGCACCAGCCGCGTCCTTGCGGCGCCTGCCGCCCACCTGAAGTAAAGGCTCCGCCCCGATTGACTGCGCGGGAATCCCCGGAAGGAGTCTCGCGACCGCCCGTTCGGCTCCGGTTAGCCGAAGTGGCACCACGGCGGCGTCAAGCCAGACGACACCCCGCCGGTCGAGGTCCATCCCGATCTCCAGATCGGCCTCAGCCACCAGCATCGAGGTGAACCTCACCCGCGTTCAGCGAGACGGTGCCATGCGCAGTCTCGACCAGAAGGTTGCCGAAGCCGTCAATGCCGGACGCGATGCCGCTGCCCTCGCTGTCTGCCCCCTCAACCTCGCCTGCCGAGCTCTCCTTTTCCAGTCCTCCCCAGCTGATCTTCCGGCCTCTCAGTGCATCACGTACCGAGAGCTCCGCGAGCGTGTCTTTCACACCCGCCTCCAGGCGCCTGCCGACGAAGTGGTTCAGGGCGGCGGTGGCCCCGGGAACGTCGGCTCCTTTGCCGATGGAGACCGCCCGCGGACGCAACTCTTCGGGGAAGGCCTCCTCCGGAATCGAGAGGTTGAGGCCGATGCCGACCACCGCCCACCCGTCCTGAGGTCTGGCTTCAACCAGAATCCCGGCGCACTTTCTTCCCTCGAGCCAGACATCGTTTGGCCACTTGACCAGAGCCGGCCCGACCCCGAATGACTCGACAGCCTCACAGACCGCAACCCCGATCTGGAGCGGCAGGGTTCCCGGCACTTCCACCTTGCGGCGGAGGAGAAGAGACCAGGCCAGCGCCGAACCCGCGGGAGTTGACCACTGTCGGCCCTGACGACCCCTGCCGGCGGTCTGCTCCTCACTCGTAACCACGGTCCCGTCAGGGGAACCGGCGGCGGCCAGCCGGCGGGCAACCTCATTTGTCGAACCGACACTCGTGAAGTGTCGGTGGGGTCTGCCGATGGCCATCAGGCCGGGCTCAGTCTGATCCGGTCATCCGGCCTGAGGCCGAACAGAGCCGAAGCATCGCCCCGGTTGACTGCCAGAGCCAGCGATCTGGAGGAGTCCGGGAAGAGCAGGGCATCGCCCGACTCAACTTCACCAAAGGCAGCTGCGAAGCGGACCTGCTGCGGAACCGGAGCAGCAGGCGGCCCCGGGGCACGGTCTGGCGCAGGCCCATCTGCCTGCGGTTCGGGCTTACGCTCTACCCCGAGCGTGACGTCCATGCCTTCAGCCAGAAAGGACTCTTCAATCTGCTCCGGCCCGAGGTTCAGCGTCAGGTTCCCGTAGCGGTCACCGGCGAGGACGGTCGCGATGATCAGTTTCTCCGTTACCTCGGCAACGGGAAGCTCGAGCCGGGCCAGCGACTCCGGCTCGATCCGGTCACCGAGGTCAGTCAGGGGATCACCGGCTGCCAGCCGGGCAGCGACCGGGCTGAATATGTCCCGACCGTGGAAGGTCCGCGATACCGGCTCGAGCCTTGCCGGGCTGTTCGAGATCTCGAATGCTGCAGCGACCCCGCCTGCCCGTTCAGCAGCGAGCCAGAGCAACCCGTTGTCGGGCCCGACAAGAAAATGATCGCCGGCACTCAGGGCCACTGCCCGGCGTGCGGTCCCGACACCCGGATCGACCACCGCCAGAAAAACAGACGGTGGGCCGGGGTCAACTGCTGCCGCCAGAGCCAAAGCACCACGACGGACATCGCCCGGTGCGATGCCGTGGCTCAGGTCGATGACTCTGGTGCCGGGAGAAAGCCGGTCGATCACCACCCGGCACACCCCGGCGAACTCGTCCCTGTAGCCGAAGTCGGTCAGGAATACGACCGGTCGAAACATGGCACTCAACTGACAGTCGTCGCCTTTACGTCATCGAGCAGGGCCTCGAGCAGCCCATCGAGATCGTGGCGGGTGGCCTCACGGGCAACCTCGAGTCCGGCAGCGCGGATCGCCTCGGAAGTAACCGGACCGATCGAGATGATCCGTGCGGCCGACGGCAGGCCCTCCGGCATCACCGAAACCAGGTTCTGGACTGTGGAGGCAGAAGTGAAGGTGATCCAGCCCGCATCGGAAGCCGACTCCAACGAACGGCCATCCGGGGTACCTCGGACGGTCCTGTAGAGCGAGACAACATCCACATCAGCGCCACGCTCTGCCAGCGCCTCAGGGAGAATCTCGCGCGCTTCTTCGGCCCGGGCGATCAATACTTTCCTGCCTTCCATGCCGGTGCCTTCCAGTGCCTCGACCAGTCCTTCTGCAACCGACCGCTCCGGCACTACATCGGCCTCGATCCGGTACTCCTTCAGAGCTTCCGCCGTGCCCGGTCCGACCGCCGCTACGGTCACTCCGGCCAGGGCGCGAGCGTCCAGACCCTTGCGTGAGAGCGCCCGGAAAAACAGCTCGACCGCGTTTGGGCTGCTCAGACAGAGGAAGTCGTAGCCAGAGATCGAGAGCATCGCCGTGCTCACCTCATCGGAATCGATCAGAGGCTCGATCGCTATCGCCGGCAACTCGACCACGGCGGCGCCGAGCGAGCGCAGAGTGTGTGAGAGCTGGCTCGCCTGAGCCCGGGCCCGCGTAACTACAACCGTCCGGCCGTGAAGCGGGCGGTTTTCGAACCATTTGAGTTCCTCGCGTCGGCCAGCCACGGCACCGACCACGATCAGGGCCGGCGCCTTGATCTGCTGGCGCTCGACCTCTGCCGCAATCGTGCCGAGAGTTGCCACCAACACTCTCTGGGAAGGCATCGTCCCCTGCTGAATCGCCGCAGCCGGCTCATCCGCCGGACGGCCACCGGCGATCAAAGCGGAACTGTTTCCGGCCAGCCTGCTGACTCCCATATAGAAGACGAGGGTCCCGGGGAAGGCAGCCAGCGCCTCCCAGTCGATTGCTCCGTCGGGCTTCGACGGGTCCTGATGGCCGGTCACGAATGCCACCGCCGATGAATCCTGCCGGTGGGTCACAGGGATACCCGCATAGGCGGTCGCCGCCACGCCGGCAGTGACACCAGGCACGATCTCGAAGTCCAGCCCGGCCTCGCGGACGGCCTCGGCCTCCTCAGCGCCGCGACCGAAAAGAAACGGATCCCCACCCTTGAGCCGGACCACCTCCAACCCACGGCGGGCGCTCTCGATCATGCGTTCGATGATCTCCTCCTGGGGCACATTCACAACCCCGGGGCGCTTCCCGACATAGACAAGCTCAGCGTCTGTACGGGCCCCCTCGAGAGCGGTCGGTGGGATCAGCCGGTCGTAGTAGATGACGTCGGCAGCAGCGACCAGCTCCAGCGAGCGGGCCGTCATCAGCCCTGGATCACCCGGGCCGGCACCGACGATGTAGACGCAGCCATTTGATCCACTCTTCACGAAGCCGCCCCCCCTTCATCCGCCGCACGGTCAAGCAGCTCACGGGCACCGGCGGCGACCATCCGGCTGGCAAGCTCCGCACCTACTGCCTCAGGGTAGGCCGAGCTGCCTTCGACCGTGTCACGGATCCACTGCGAACCATCTGCCAAACCCACATAGCCGTCAATCCGCAGTCCGTCACCCTGAATCCGGGCGTAGATTCCCAACGGGCTCGAGCAGTCTGCGCCCAGACCCGTAACCACCGCGCGCTCGGCCAACAGCCGGCGCTCGGACACGAAGTCGTTGAGCGCGGAGCGCCCTGACTCCTCTTCATCCCCGTCGCGGCACTGGACAACCAGCGCACCCTGTCCGGCTGCCGGCAGCATCTGCTCAAGGTCAAAGGCGAAGGCCGCCTCATCCGCCCGGCCGAGTCGCTTCAGACCGGCCATCGCCAGCACCAGGCCATCCACTTTCCCCTCACGCAACTTTCGAATCCTCGTGTCTACATTGCCGCGGATCTCGGCCATCCGCAGATCCGGCCTGAGCGCGAGCAATTGCGAACGCCGCCTCAGGCTCGCCGTCCCCACGACGGCGCCCTGCGGCACCTCATTCAGTGAGCTCCCCGGCCCAAGCCATACATCCCTCGCATCCTCGCGGGTGGGCACAGCGGCGATCGTCAGCCCGGTGGTCATACGGCCCGGAAGGTCCTTGGCCGAGTGGACCCCCGCCAGCGCCCGCCCGTCAAGCACGGCAGCCTCGACTCCACGCACAAACCGCTCCTTGTCCCCCGGCTCGCGGTCGGTCTCGATCTCAAGCAGGCCGGTTGCCCCGAGCGCCTCGGCGACCGGACGTGCCTGGGCCAGCGCCAGGGGGCTGGACCGGGTCGCGACCTTCAATTCAGCCGTCACTCCGTCGGTGAATCGGTGTCACCGTGGCATCGGTCCCGGCCTCCGGCGCGGTGTCAACGTCGAGGGCGAAAAGCTCCCGAAGGGCATTGACCGATTCATACGCCCGACCACTGCCGGCGATCTCCCGAAGCCTCATCGTCGGAGCATGGAGCATCCGACCGGCAACCGCGCGGGCCATCGCCTCGACCCGGTCACGATCAGCAGCACCCAGATCCTGCCACCGGTTGCTGTTTTCCGCAATCACCCGATCAACCACATCATCTGCGAACTGACGCAGCGCCGCTACCGTCGGCAGGACCTCAAGCGAAGCCAGCCACTGTTCGAAACGCTCGAGTTCCGCGTCGATGATCATCCCGCCTTCGCGACTCTCGGCCTCGCGCACGCCGGTGTTCCTCTCAACCTGGCGCTGGACGTCATCGATGTCGTGGAGGATCACACCCTGCTCGTTCCGGCACGCGGGAGAAATGTCCCGCGGCAGCGCCAGGTCGATCAGCAGAAGCTGCCTCGGGTCCGACAGCCCCGCCCGGAAGGCGAGGTCTTCAGCCTCGATCACGTGATGGGGAGAGTTGGTAGCCGAGACGACGACCTCGGCTGCAGCGAGGTGCGCCGGGAACTCATCCAGCCGGGCCGCCTCTCCACCGAAGCGCGAGGCCAGCTCGACGGCCTTGTCGAAATGCCGGTTTGCGATGAAAACCATCGAAGCCCCCCGGGCTGACAGAGCCCGGCCGACCAGAGCTGCGGTGTCGCCGGCACCGACCACCACTACCCGCCGGCCTCGCAGATCACCGATCGCATGCGCGGCGAGTTCGATCGAAACCGAGGGAATCGAAACTCCCTTCCGGCTGATCCCGGTTTCCCCGCGGACCCGCCCCCCGGCCGTCAGCGCCCCGTGAAACAGCCTGGTCAGGACCGGGCCCGAGCCACCCTCGACCAGAGCGAGTTCGTGGGCGCGACGGACCTGACCCTGGATCTCGGCCTCACCGGGGATCATCGACTCCAGCCCGGCCGCAACCCTGAACAGATGACGGGCGGCATCACTGCCTGCGATTGAGTAGAGGTGAGGTGCGAGTCCGGTCGGCCCGATGCCGGCCTGGCGCGACAGCACCGACAGGGCGAGCGACTCTGCCCGGACCGCGTCGTCGGCGACCAGGTAGATCTCGGTCCGGTTGCAGGTTGAGACCGTGGTTACCTCGCGGATGGCAGGGTCGGCGCTCAGCTCACTCATCACGCCGGCCGCCCGGCCCTCCGTCAGAGCAACGGCTTCACGAAGGTCGATTGGGGCGGTCCGGTGGGACAGCCCGAGAAGGAGAAGCTCAGACACTGCTTTCTTTCCGGGGAGCGTTACTCCCGGAATCCACGGCCACTCCAGCTTCCACGACCGCGTCCGGCTCTGCGTTCTCTGCTTCCAGCTCCTCGATCAGCTCACCCAGCTCGCGGTTGATCCGCTGAAACTTGGCTCCGAGAATCGAGATGTAGACAAGCACCATCAGCAGGAAGAAAAGGTATGCCGAGAAGACGTAGCCAACGGCGTCACTGGGGGTCGCATCAAACACCTACTTGGCCTCCACCGACGGGGCGATCCGGCCACCGACCGAACCGCCGGATCCATCGTCGTGCAGCCTGCGCCGGAGGTAGGAGACCTGACCGGAAACCTTCTTGCCGACCATCTCTGTCTTGACCAGGGTGATCCACAACAGTCCGATGCCGACGAAGCAGACCAGGAACGTAAGCAGCATTGAGTCGGGGAGGCCCCCTTCAGAGGTGGCGAAAACGCGTGGGTGAATGACCGACTCGGCCATGCGAACCGCCATGAAGTTCAGCGGTACAAAGGCACCTGCCGTGATCGCAAAAACCGAGGCGTAGCGGGCCTGACGGTCGCGGTCCTCGATCGCGTAGCGAAACGGGTAGTAAGTGCAGTAGAGAAGAAAGACGATCAGGAAGCTGACCAGGGTCGGCTCGTCCCACACCCACCAGTAACCCCAGGAGGCCTTGGCCCAGATCGCACCGGTTACCAGCACGGCTACGCCGAAGGTGACCGAGATGTGGATGAAGACATAGGAGTTGGCATCGTGGCGTCGATCGCCGGTCCTGAGGTGACGATAGCCCTCGACTCCACCAGCGATGAAGCCCAGCAGAGCGACTATCGCCAGCGGCACATGAAGGTAGAAGATCTTCTGCTTGAAGCCCTGGTCGGCATCCATCGGAACCCAGAGGAAAACCAGCGCAAAGCCAGCCATCAGAAAGAGGACAGTTGCGATCGAGAGGGTTTTCAGTCCACGTCCGGTCATGTTGAACCTGCTTCCGGGGCCGGTTTCAGTCTTCCAGGAGAAAGTCGAATACGGCATAGCCGACCAGCAGGAAGATCCCATCGTATAGACCCACGACAAGCAGCCAAGTGCCAAATCCGTCGTAGTCGGGGCCGGCCGCATCGAACAGGCCAGCCGAGGCGGCGGTGGCCGCGATCATCAGCGGCACGACCAGAGGCAGCAGCAGGAGGGGAACCAGCAGATCACGGGCCCGGGAGTTGACCGCCATCGAGGAGATCAGCGTCCCGAGGACGGAGAACCCGAGATTCGCCCCGATCAGAACGGCGACCAGCGGACCCAGCGCCGACCAGTCGGGCAGGAAGAAGACAGCGAAGACGGGGACGACTATCAGCTGAAGTACGGCCAGATAGATGAACAGCGCCGCAACCTTCGAGGTGAAGAGCACGGTGCGGTCTACAGGGGCCAGACGGATCGCATCGAAGCCTCCCTCCTCGAGTTCGGAGACGAAGATCCGGTTGATCCCGAGAATCCCTGCGAAAAGAAGGGTCGTCCAGAGCACGCCACCCGCGAGGCTTCCGGAAAGGGTGGTCCGGTCGAGTCCGTAGCGGAAGATGATGAAGGTGGTGACCGCGAACAGCACCATCGCCGGAAGCGATCGCATGGTCCGAAGCTCGGTCCGAAGGTCCTTGCCGAGCAGAGCCATGAATGCCTCGCGGGAGGATGTCACCGGCCTGCCCCCGCCTCGTGCTGATCGCCCGGGTCGGCAGTTTCATCCGGTTGGTTGGTGATCCCGCCGGTCCGGTCGAGCGTGACCACCAGGTCTGCCTCGGCTCGGGCACGGTCCGGTTCGTGGGAAACCAGCACCCGGGTGCGACCCTCGGCCGGGCCGATCAGGGCCCGGGAGAGCTCCCGCCCTTCCGGATCGAGGTTGGAATCCGGCTCGTCGAGCAGCAGCAGTTCAGGCCGGTGGAGGACCGCCCGGCAGATCGCGATCCGCTGGCGCATGCCAGCGGAGAACCCGGTCACGCGATCATCGGCCCGCCGGCCCATTTCCAGCAGATCAAGGTCGTGCTCGATCCGGGCGTCGGCCTCCTCCTTCGGGATGCCGTGCAGTTTTGCCTGAAGCTGAAGGTTCTCCCTCCCGGTCAGATCGCGGTAGAGCAAAGGTTCGTGACCGAGGTAGCCGATCCGGCCACGCAACTTCCAGCTCTCGTCGGGCAGGAGACTTTCGAGTACCCGGACCTCGCCGGAAGTTGGCCGCAGCAGGGTCGCCAGAATCCGCAGCATCGTGCTCTTGCCCGATCCGTTCGGACCGAGCAGGACCATGGTCTCGCCCCTGGCCACTGTCAGGTCGATATCCCGAAGCGCCAGCCTGTCTCCATACTCACGACTCAGGCCGCTCAGGCGGATCGCCGCGCCAGTTGTAGCCGCGTTCGGCCGGTCGTCCATCCGGGGATTGTCTCAGCCCGGGGCGGCCCGGGCTGCAAGATCGCCCGGGGGACGGCTAGCGGGCGACATGAAACTCGACCACTTCGATCTGTTTCTGGCCGTAGGAGCCGCGGAAGACCGGCCCGGCGCCACCGACCAGATCGCCCACCTCAGGCAGGGGATCCGGGCGCAGGTCAGTCCGTACATCGAAGATCGTCATCCCCGGAACCGTGATGCCCTCTTTGCTGTCGGTAATGAAGTGAGCATCCCCGTCCCCATCGGGGTCCACTGCTTCGACATAGATCACCCGGCCGCTGGCGACGACGCAGTTCGGCAGATCAGACGGACAGGACGACTCGGGCAGCACCGGCTCCGGTGCACCCGACCGGTTTCCGCCGCCCTGAACCGGATTGCCGATCCGGTCCTCGCCCGATGCGGAAATGGGGGGTGAGCCATCGTCGCCTGCCCTCACGCCGAAGACCACAGCCACGACGGCAACCAGGAGAAACGCGAGAAACGCGACCCAGCGGATCACGGTCCCGGAGCTTCCGTCCGTGGGCGATCCGCCGGGCGGGGACCCCGCGGCGCAGACCGTGCCGAGCACGCGGGGTGCCGGGCGGGGCAGACCCCGCGACCGACGGAATGGTCAATGGCAGTCCCCGCGACGGCGATCAATCGTCGCGACGGATGACCCGGCGACCCACCTTGAGCAGCGGTCCGGCACCACTCTTCAGGCCCTCTATCCGCTCACCACCCTTACCGTAGAGCAGCTTGGCCGAGGAACGGATCGCGTCCGAGAAGGTCTGGTCGTACGGGTGCCACCAGAAGTTACGGGCAAGCCCACGCTCATAGGTGACCAGCTTGATCTCGACGCATTCGTAGAAGCCGAACTTGGAGTGGGAGTGACCGAGGCCGGAGTCCTTGACCCCGCCCCAGGTGCACTGGCAGGCGCCGTGGGTGAACATGTGGTCATTGATCCAGACCATTCCGGCCTCGATCTGATCCCCGATCCGCTCGCCGCGCTGGCGGTCGCCGGTCCAGACGGAAGCACCGAGGCCGAACTCGGAATCGTTGGACAGCCGGAGTGCCTCTTCATCGGAATCGACGGTCATGACCGTGACCACAGGGCCGAAGATTTCCTCCTTCATGATCCGCATGTCGTGGTTGACGCCGGTCAGCACGGTCGGGGCGATGAACTTTCCGGTGAAACCCTCGATTTCGACCGGGCCTCCGCAGAGCCGCTCGGCACCGTTGGCGATCGCGTCATCGACCAGCTCGTTGACCAGGTGGTACTGGTCCTCGGAGACCATCGGTCCGATCTCGGTGTCAACCTCGGTCGGGTCGCCGACCTTCAGGCCCGTTGCCCCGCTGACCAGGTCGCCGATGAACCGGTCGCTGACCTCACGTCGGACATAGATCCGCTCGATCCCGGCGCAGGTCTGCCCGGAGTTTGCGAATGACCCCCACAGGGCGCCGGCCGCGGCGAAGTCCATCTTTGCGTCCTCGAGCACGATCATCGGGTCCTTGCCGCCGAGCTCCAGGACGCATCCCTTCATCAGCTTGGCGCACTCCTCGCCAACCTTGTAGCCGACCGGGACAGAACCGGTGAAGAAGATCTTGCCGGCGCTCGACTTGGTCAGGGCGTCGCCGATCCGGCCGCCGCCGTGAACTGTGCGGATCAAGCCCTGAGGTACGCCCGCGTCCTCGAAGGCCCGCTGGATCTCCTCACCGAGCAACGGCGTGAGGCTGGCCGGCTTGAGGACCACGCCGTTGCCGCAGAGCAGGGCGATCGCGATCTCCTGAACCGGGATCGTCCACGGGTAGTTCCACGGCGCGATAACTCCGACAACACCGATCGGCTGAAACCGGAACTTCGAAGTCTTGGTCTTGAACAGCGCCTGAGGGAAACTGATCTTTTCGTCCTTCAGGATCTTTGGCCCTTCTTTGGCGCACCACTTCAGGGCGTCGATCGAAGGCAGCAGTTCCATCGTGTAGGACTCGGAGATCGGCTTGCCTTGCTCAGCGGTGAGCAGCCGGGCGATCTCATCGATCCGCTCGAGCAGGATCGCGGCGGCGCGATCGATGTAGCCGGCACGGTCGGAGGCGCTCAGCTGCGCCCAGGCGGGCTGGACGGCAGCGACCTCGTCGACGATGCCCTGCACCTGGTCCGGCGTGATCGTCGGGACTTCGCCGACCACCTCGCCGGTGGCGGGATTGAACGACTCAAGAGTCGCGGTCTTCTCGGGAGCGTCGGGTGCAGCGGTCTTTGGGGCCATCCGCGAAGTGTAAACCCGTCCGGGTAAAAACCTCGACCGGAGACCCCCAGTCCGGGTCTCCGGCCGACACAGCAACCCTCCCTGGCGTTTTTCCAGTGGGTCGACGACTTAAACCCCCGATGTGCGGCGAAGTTGTGCCGCTGAAAATTAAGACTCCCTAAGGCCTTTCCGGGCCGTCCTCCGGCTCCCAGTCTGGCTTGGCTGAAAGATGCCCGCGGCGGATCAGGTCAGCTGCGTCACGGCGGCGCTTCATCTCGGCTTCGAAGCCGTACTCGGTCGGTTCGTAGAACCGGGAGTCTTCGAGTCCGGGAGGCATCATCGGCTGGTCGGTGACGCCGCCCGCCTGGTCATGGGGGTAGCGGTAGCCCGCGCCCCGCCCGAGCTTTGCCGCGCCCGAGTAATGACTGTCACGAAGGTGCTCCGGCGGTAGCTCCGGACCGTTCTGCCTGACCTCTTCCCGGGCGCGATTCAGGCCGATGTATGAAGCGTTCGACTTCGGAGCGAGGGCGAGATAGGTAGCCGCCTGCGCCAGGTTGATCGCCGCCTCCGGCATACCGACCCGGTCAACCGCAGCCGCCGCGGCGGTCGCGACTGAGAGCGCCCGCGGGTCGGCGTTGCCGATGTCCTCGGAGGCGAGCACGACCATGCGCCGGGCAATGAAGCGCGGGTCCTCTCCCGCTTCGACCATCACTGCCAGGTAATAGAGAGAGGCATCCGGGTCCGAACCGCGGGTCGCCTTGATCCATGCGGAGATGTAGTCGTAGTGGTGGTCGCCGCCCTTGTCATAGGCGATCGCCTGGGCCTGAAGGGCGTCTTCGACCTCAGGGACTCCCGCCTCTCCGCCGGCGGCAGCCACCCGCTCCAGGGCCGAAAGTGCCGAGCGGGCATCACCGCCGACCCGGTCCGCCAGCAGCTCCAGGGCCTCCGGAGTGACCTTGACCCGCCCCGCCACACCGCGCTCTTCATCAGCCATGGCACGGTCGAGCAGTACACGGATGTCGGCCGGATCCAGCGTCTTTAGTTCATAGACCTGACAACGCGAGATCAGCGCCGAGTTGACTTCGAAGTACGGGTTCTCGGTGGTCGCCCCGATCAGGGTCAGGGTCCCGGCCTCGACCGCTGGCAACAGGGCGTCCTGCTGGGCTTTGTTGAAGCGGTGGATCTCGTCGAGGAAGAGCACTGTGCGACGACCGGAGGTAGCCTGCCGCTGCTCGGCCCGACTGATGACCTCCCGGATCTCGGCCCGGCCGGCGTTGACCGCCGACTCCTCTTCGAAGGCTCCGTCAAGGGTTGTGGCGACGACCCGGGCCAGTGTGGTCTTGCCGGTGCCGGGCGGGCCGTACAGGATCGCGCTGTGGGGACGGCCCGACTCAATTGCCCCCCGCAGCGCCGTGCCCTGACCAAGGATGTGCTGCTGGCCGACGATCTCTCCAAGGGTGCTCGGCCGCATCCTCGCGGCCAGCGGTGCGTCCGGGCCGATCCCGGCAGCCGCCCGGGGATCCGGTACACCTGTTTGGAAGAGCTGATCGTTCATTCACTCAGAGGATGACGGTTGACGGGGACGCCGACTTTCCTGGTGGTGCAGACGGCCAGCAAGCACCTACACTCCCGCCGATGGGCCACGGGGATCCAGGGGCTGATGTGTCTGTGGGCTGGAGGGAACGCCTGCCGCTGGCTCTGCTCGCATTGGCGATGGTCCTCTCGGTCTGGCTCGGGCTGAGCCTGAACTCGGTCATGACTTTCTACGCAGACGAGTGGGACCCGCTGCTTAGTAGATCTGGCTGGGGCCTGGACCAGATCTTCGCCCCCTTCAATGGCCATCCGACGATGATCCCGATGGCCATCTACAAGACCGTCCAGGAGGTATTCGGGATGGACTCCGCCAGGCCCATCCAGGCCATCCACGCGGTGCTCTTGCTGTTGATGAACGGAGCCCTGTTCCTCTACTTGAAGAGAAGGGTCGGCGACTGGGCGGCACTGATCGGGACCGTGATGGTCCTCTTCCTGGGGGCCGCTTTCGAGATCCTCCTCTACTCCTTCGCGATGAACTTCACCGGCGCGATCGCGGTCGGCATCGGAGCACTGGTGGCTCTCGATCGCGACGACCGCAAGGGAGATATCGCCGCTTCATTTCTGCTGCTTGTCGGCGTCTTCTTCTCAATGGTGATCGTGCCATTCATCGTTGCCGTCGCTGCTGAGTGGGCGCTGAACCCCCGTGACCGACGGGGTCGCATCTTCGTGCCGGGGGTGTCGCTGGGGGTGCTGGTGGTCTGGTGGTTGATCTGGGGTCAAAACAGCGATGAATCCACGGTGGTGGTCTCCAACTTCCTCTTACTGCCTGACACCGCCTTCGACGCGATCGGGTCCGGCTTTACCTCACTCTTCGGTCTCGCGACCGGTTACGGGAACGAACCCAACCAACCGAACCTGATCTGGGGAAAGGTGATGGCGATCGTGGCGGTGGCGATCGCCTGGTGGCGGATCAAGGTGATCGGCTCGCCTCCGCGCGGCTTCCTGGTCGTGGCGGCCGGACTGCTCACCTATCTGCTCTTGCTGGGCATGAGCCTGAGCGACCAACGCCAACCGACATTTTCGCGATTCCAGCTTCCACTGGTGATCTTCATCCTGATGATCGCTTCGACCCTGCTCGAGGGCATCAGGATAGGGGCCGCCTGGCTCGTGGCCGGCACGGTCGTCGCAGCTCTGTCGATCAACGCAGGAATAGGCCTGATGCGGGAGCGGGTCGAGGAGAGGTGGGAGCCAGCGGGCCTCTACGTGCGAACGTGGCTTACGGGCACCGAGCTGGCGGGAGCCGACGCGTTACCGGCCAGAGAGCTGCAGCTGAGAATGCCGGTGATGGTCGGGGTCGGGGACTACCTGGATGCGTCCGAACGCTACGGATCCCCGGCTCTGAATCGATCCGAGATAAGTGCCCTTGAGCCGGCGGAGCTGACATGGGTCGACGGGGGGTTTATCAACGCGTCCGGTGCCGGGCTCGATGCCGACCCTCCCGCCTCGAAGCCATCAACCTGCCGGCCTGCAGCGGCAGCGCCGATCGAGTTGAAGCCCGGTCGTTACCGAGTCGAGAACGAGACCAAAGGTGAGGTGACGGTTCTGGTCGCCCGACTCGGGCCGACACCCGGAACCAACACCGGGGCAGTGCTCCCGGGTTCAGCCGCCGGTCTCAACCTCCCGGCCGGCGAGCTGGCCGAACCCTGGCAGGTCTCTTTTGAACCGGGGGCTGGTCGGATCAGGCTCTGCGGTTCCTGACCGGCAGGGCTTCTGCCAGGCAGGCGACGGTGGGATACTGGGGCCATGAACGCGGTCGAGCTTCTTCAGCGCCTGATCCAGTTCAACACGGTCAACCCACCCGGTAACGAAGGCCCGGCCCTCGACTTCCTGCGCGGGATGCTCGACGACTCCGGCTGGCAGACCGAGATCCTCGCCAAGGTACCGGAGCGGCCCAACCTGGTCGCCCGGCTGAAGGGCGCCGCGCCCGGCCCTACCCTCGGCCTGATCAGCCATGTCGACACCGTGCCGGCGAACCCGGAAGAGTGGACCCGCGATCCGTGGGGCGGTGACCTCGCCGACGGCTACATCTGGGGACGCGGCGCGCTCGACATGAAGGACCAGGTCGCCTCGGAGACAGTCGCCTGCATCGCCCTGGCTGCATCCGGGTGGCGTCCGGCGACGGGTGACCTGCTGCTCGTGGTCGCTGCCGACGAGGAGACCGGTGCCCACTACGGAGCCAAGTGGCTCTGTGAGGAGGTGCCGGAGAAGGTCCGCTGCGACTGGGTCGTGAACGAGGGCGCGGGCGAGATGGTCGAATTCGGCGGCCGCCGCTTTTTCACCCTCTCGGTCGGCGAGAAAGGGACCTTCCGCTTCACGATAAGGGCAACCGGAGTGGCCGGGCACGGCTCGATCCCCGGGGTTGGGGACAACGCCCTGCTCAAGCTCGCCCCGGCACTGGCCGCGCTCCACCGGCAGCCGCCACGCGAGTCCACCCCGGACACCGACCGCTTTCTCCAGACCCTCCTCGGCCACGTGCCGAGTGACCTTGAAGCCGGCCTGGCAGCCGTCCGGGCGGCCGACCCGCTACTCGCCGACCTGCTGGCCGATCCGATGCTCGGTGTCACCCTGGCTCCAACAATGGCAGCCGCGTCGAGCAGGGAGAACGTGATCCCCTCGAAGGCCGAGATCGTGGTCGACTGCCGCACCCCGCCCGGCATGACCGGTGAACAGGCCCTCGAGCGGATCGAATCGGTAATCGGGAAGGGTGACTGGCAGATCAGCTTCAACGACCCGGTGGTAGGCAACCGCTCCGACTACGGCGGCCCGCTCGCCGAGGCGCTCGAAGAGTGGGCCGACCTGACCGAGCCCGGCGCGGGGGTGCTGCCGCTGGTAATGCCCGGGTTCTCGGACAGCCACTGGTTCCGCAAGGCCTTCGGGGCGACGGTGTACGGCTTCTGCCCGCAGAGTGCCATGGACATGGCAGAGACGAAGACCCTGGTCCACGGGGCCGACGAGCGGGTAGCGGTGGCCGACGTCGAGCTGATGGAGGACCTGTTCACATGGCTGCCGCCGCGGATGCTGGGCACTGCCGGGAGACCGGACCTCAGGTCGGGCTGAGCGCCCCCGTCCCCACTCCCTACACTTGACCCAATGTTCACGCGAATAGACCACATCGGCGTCGCGGTCGAGGATCTCGACCCCGCCATCAAACTTTACGAGCGTAGTTTCGAGATGGAACTCGTACACCGCGAAACCGTGGAATCCCAGGGAGTCGAAGCGGTCCTGCTCGACGTCGGCGAAGGCCACATCGAGCTGCTCGCCCCGCTGGGGCCCGACACTCCGGTCGGCAAGTTCCTGGCCAGGAAAGGGCCCGGCATCCACCACGTCGCCTACTCGGTCGAAGACATTGACAAGGCCCTGGAGCAGGCGAAGGCGATCGGCCTGAAGCTGATCGACGAAAGCCCTCGCACCGGCATCCGCGGAAGCCGGGTGGCCTTCGTTCACCCCGCCGCCACCGGCTCGGTCCTGACCGAGATAGTCCAGCCGGCGGAGGACCACTGATGGCTCTCAATCGCGTGGAAATAGGCTTTGAGGGAGGTCCCGTTGTTCCGGCGAAGCTGGATGACAAGCAGCTGGACGCGCTCCGGAAGGCTCTGAAGAGTGGCGACAGCCCCCACGAGTTCACCAGCGGCGACGAGACCGTGATCCTCGACCTCTCGAAAGTGATCTTCGTCAGGATCGACGTCAACCAGAGCAAAGTCGGCTTTTAGCCGACCTCAGTTGCTGCGATCCCGCAGGGCGAGGTACTCGGAGCGGCGGGCGAAGGTCTCTTTCATCTCGTCGGTGATCCGGTCGAGGAATTCCCGCCTGTAGAGATCGTCGGTCATCATCGAGATCGCGAAGTAAAGGCCGGTGAACGAGGCGATCGCAGTCGCCACCCTGAGCAGTTCGACGGTCAGCTCCGCCTCGCGTCCGCCGAGCGGAAAGCCGAAGAGCACATCCGGGGTTCCCGTGATCCAGCCCTCGATCAGCTCGGAATTGATCGTCAGCATCCCGAAGACGATGAAGAAGCCAGCGACCGCCAGGGCTACCAGCAGCACCTGGAGCGACTGGCTGATGAACAGGACCAGCCCTACATTGAAGCGCTGGCGGGTCTCGAGTGGCGGACCGCCGCTGCCCGCATCCCGCTCCAGGCTTTCAACCTCCCTCGGAAGCCGGGCGATCAGGAAAGCCGTGCCGAGTGCCACGAACAGTCCAACCAGGATCGCCAGCGAGGCTCCCTCGAGCTGGGCAAATACCTCCCACAGCTCCGGTGCGAGGAACAGGATCAGCGAGAAGATCATCAGTAGCGGCACCGCCTTGACCAGTAGCCCGAACGAGCGCGAGAGTTCCGAAAGCAGCCTGCCGATCGCCCAACGCAGGATCGAGATCAGCCCGAAACCAACCACGCCGAGGATCAGGGCAAGCAGCAGAAGGTTGAACAGTGCGGTCAGCGCCGCGATGCCCCAGTGATCCGAGATCAGGCCCGGCAGGGCAGCAGGGACCAGGACGAAGGCGATCAGTTCGACCTTGCCAATGCGGCGGGGGCGGGAAAAGAACGGCCGGCCTCCGTGCCGGTTGACCAGCCCGAGGGCCAGAACCATCAGTCCCACGGCCATGGAAACGGCGACGATGTTGAGCGCCACCGAGAAATCGGAGCTGACCGGCCCGAGCAACTCCAGCAGGAGGACGAACCCGAGCAGCGGCACCGCCCGGGTGAAGATGTCGTAGGCCGGCGAGTAGTCCTCGATCAGCATCGGCAGGCCGTCCCGCCGGAAGGCTGCTTCATATCCCTCGAGTTCGGCTTCGGTCTTCGGGTCGGTCTCCACTGGGGAGCATCTTCGCTGACCCTGGCATTCCCCGCCCACACAGGCCAAGTCGGCAAGCGTGCGTTCGTGCCGCGGCCGTATCCTGCGCGACCATGAAGAACGCCCTCAAAAATGCGGACCTCGGCCTGCTGCGCATGATGCGCACCCGGGGACATCACCCGGCCGCAGAGAAGGCCGCCCAGGTGATCGCCAGGTCCGGTGACAACGGCTACCTCTGGATCGCGATCGGTACCACGGGCTTCCTGATCGACTCCCGGCGCCGCAAACAGTGGCTGACCACCGGGCTGATCGGTCCGATCGGCATCGGGGTCAACTTCGGGATCAAGCTGATCTTCAAGCGTCCCCGGCCCAAGCTTGAAGGACTGCCGCCGCTCGGTGGAGCGCCTTCCTCCCTCTCCTTCCCGTCTGCGCACGCCACTGCTTCCTTCGCCTCGGCCACCGCGATGTCGAGGATCGCGCCGGAGCTGCGCTACGTCCTGTTCGGCATCGCCGCCGTCATGGCCGTGACCCGCCCCTACCTCGGCATGCACTACCCCAGCGACGTAATCGCCGGAGCCACGCTCGGCACGCTGGTCGGGGCCTTCCTGCCACTGCCTGCGGTCGAGCCTGCGGCTGACCAGACCCGGGTGGACTCATGAGGTTCCCCGGGGTCGAGTCGGCTGGCAATGTCGAATCGCCAACCGGGGCAACACCATGAAGGTCGGCATCGTCGGCATGCCGAACGCCGGCAAATCGACCCTGTTCAACGCCCTGACCGAAGGAGGCGCCCAGACCGGCGACTACCCGTTCACGACGATCGAGCCGAATGTCGCCGTGGCCGAGGTGCCGGACGAACGACTGGACGCACTGGTCAAGACCCTGGACAGCTCCAAGGTTACCCCGGCGACCATCTACTTCCACGACATCGCCGGACTGGTCAAGGGTGCCTCCGAAGGCGAGGGTCTCGGCAACAAGTTCCTCGCTTCGATCCGCGAGACCGACGCGATCTGCCACGTGGTCCGCGCCCACGACGACAGCGGTGTGCCGCACCCGGACGGCTCGGTCCACCCGCTGCGCGACATCGAGACGATCGAGACGGAACTGGTGCTCTCCGACTACGAACAGACAGAGCGCCGACTCGAACGCGTTACCAAGCAGGCCCGCTCCGGAGACGCCGAAGCGATCGCCGAACGCGACTGGCTTGAGAAGGTCCGCGACGCCCTGGCCGAAGGCCGGCCGGCGCGCTCGGTCCCGGCCCCCGACGGAGCACCCGACGCTGTTCGCCACCTTCAGGCACTGACCTCGAAGCCGATGCTCTACGTCGCCAACGTCGACGAAGGCGACTCCGAGGTCCCGGCCGATCTGGCAGCACTGGCCGCGAAGCACGGGGCAGTCGCGATCGCCCTCAGCGCCAGGATCGAAGGTGAGCTGGCCGAACTCGACGCCGAAGAAGCTGCCGAGATGCGCGCGTCCTACGGGGTCGAAGGCGAGTCCGGCCTGTCCCGCCTGGTCAAGGCCGCCTACGACCTGCTCGGACTGCTCACCTTCTTCACTGCCGGCGAGCAGACCGAAGCCGTCGCCCGCAGCCTGCCACGCGGCGGCACCGCGCTCGACGCGGCCGGCACGATCCACACCGACATCGCCGACAACTTCATCAAGGCCGAGGTGATCGACTGGTCTGAGCTGGTCGAGCTCGGCACCTACTCCGCCGCCCGCGACCGCGGCCTGCTGAGGATCGAAGGCCGTGACTACGTCGTGCGAGACGGCGACGTAATCACGATCAAGGTCTGACCGAGGCCCATGCGGGAGCATCGAGATCCAGATTTTCGGTCATATCCGCTGATATTCGGGATCTCGGCGGAGCGGCCATCCTGAGCTTGGGAATCTGGCGAGGGTGATCCTCTAGTCTGGATCTGGCGGAGCGGGTTCATACAAGCATCGAGGAGAACAAGTTGGATTACAAGCTTCTGGTAGCAGGTGAATGGATCGAGACCGGCGACTGGGGCGAAGTGCTCAGCCCCTATGACGAGTCACTCGTCGGGCGGGTGGCCCAGGGAAACGAAGAGACTGTAGATCGTGCCGTCAAGGCCGCGCATCAGGTCTTCTCCGAAGGCGGCATGCCGCAGTACAGGCGGGCCGAGATCCTCGACCGCGCAGCCGACATCGTCCGCGAAAAGCGCGACGAGCTGGCCGAGGCGATCTGCCGTGAGGCAGGCAAGCCGATCAGGACCGCGACGGTCGAAGCCGAGCGCACTGTCGACACCCTGAAGTTCTCCGCGACCGAGGCCCGCAAGCTGACCGGCGGCACGGTTCCGATGGAGGCTTCAGCCAGCGGCGTCGGCAAGCTCGGCGTGATGCTGCGGGTCCCCTACGGCGTGGTCGGCGCGATCAGCCCGTTCAACTTCCCGCTCAACCTGGTCGCCCACAAGCTCGGCCCGGCGATCGCCGCCGGCAACGCAGTCGTGCTCAAGCCCGCCGGCCAGACCCCGATCTCTTCGATCAAGCTGGCCGAGATCCTGATCGAAGCCGGCCTGCCGAACGGCTGGCTGAGCGTCATCCCCGGAAGCGGCCGCTCGGTCGGCAACGCGATCGTCGAACACGAGCTGACCCGGGCGATCACCTTCACCGGCTCGGTCCCGGTCGGCTGGGGAATCGCCGGCCGCGTCCCCCACAAGAAGGTCAACCTGGAGCTGGGATCAAATGCACCGCTGATCGTCAACGAAGACGGAAACTGGGAGACAGCCGCCGACAAGGCCCGGATCCACGCCTTCTCCCACGCCGGTCAGAGCTGCATCTCGACCCAGCGCATCCTGCTCCACGAGAAGATCGCCGACCAGTTCATCGAGCGCTTCGTGGCCAATGTCAGCGGCCTGGTGGTCGGCGACCCGATGGACCCGAACACCGACGTCGGCCCGCTGATCAGCCGCGGCGACCGCGACCGGGTCAAGGAATGGATCGACGAAGCCGCAGCCTCCGGAGCGAAGATCCTCACCGGTGGAGAGCTTGTCGATCAGGGTCGCTGCCTTGCTCCGACTGTGATCGAAGAGCCGGACCTCGAGCAGAAGGTGTGGTGCGAGGAGATATTCGGGCCGGTCGCCACGATCCACCGATTCTCAAGCTTCGAAGAGGGCCTGAAGATGGCCAACGACTCGAAGTTCGGCCTGCAGGCCGGCGTCTTCACCCGCGACATCGGCAACGGCCTGAAGGCAGCCGAGACACTCGAGTTCGGCGGCATCCTGGTCAACGAAGTTCCGACCTTCCGCGCTGACCAGCAGCCCTACGGAGGGGTCAAGGACTCCGGCAACACCCGCGAAGGCCCGGCCTACTCGGTGATCGAACTCACCGAAGAGCGAATGGTGACCTTCCAGGGCGGCTGAGGTTCGGAGGGAACCGCTCGGGGTAACCTTGTCTCAAGCCGGGATGTTCAGGGAAAGGATTGTTTTGAGAAGAAAGCTGATGGGAGTGATGCTTGCCGGGATCGTCCTGGCTGGCGGTGTTGTGGCGGTGCAGGCCACGGCCGGTAAACCCTCCTTGCCGACGATGGTCGGCAAGTCCACCCTGGACCTGCGGCTGGTAGAGGCGGGAAGCGGCCCTTACCGGGTACTGGCCAACGCCCCCGGAGAGGCCTACACGGTCAGCGAGGGAGAGGGCCAGGGAGGCGATGCGGTCGGGCAGGCGCTGGACGGCCGCAGCTCGCGTCGCTTCAGCCTGGCTTACTTCGGCCAGATGACTGACCTTCACATGACTGACGAAGAGAGCCCGGCCCGGGTCGAGTTCCTCGACTGGCGCGGCTCAGCCTTCACCTCCGCCTGGCGGCCAAGTGAAGCCCTCGGGGCAGTCGAGCAGGAAGCGATGGTCCGGCAGATGAACAGCTTTGTAAACAGGGCCCCCAACCTGGAAGGCGATGGCGACCGGCGCCGTATGGACTTCGTGGTCAACACCGGCGACCTGATTGACAGCCAGCAGTACAACGAGGCCCTGTGGAGCCGGCAGATCATGGAAGGCTCGACGATCAACCCCAACAGCGGAACTGGCACCATCCCCGGATCAAATCCGTTCTGCCCCCAGGGCATGGATCTGACCGACGGCACCGACCCCTCTCGCTATACGGGTGTCCAGGACACCGACGACTGGCCCGCCGGTGCATCCCCGGGCAAGTACTTCTATGACCCCGAAAGTCCGGGTACCGAGGCCCCCCTTGTGGACGGGCTCTATCCGTACGCGGACTTTCCCGTCTACCCCGGCTTGATGGACCGGGCGCAGCAGCCGTTCAAGGCGACCGGCTTCAACGTCCCCTCTTACGCAATGGTCGGCAACCACGACGGGCTGGTGCAGGGCAACACCTGGGCCACCGGTGTCTTCAACCAGCTGGCAACCGGTTGCCTGAAGCCGGTCAACGATGCGGAGGCCAACGGTGGGGGCGACGACGGGCCGCTATTCAACCTGGTCGTCAACCCTTCACTCACCGAGGCAGACATTCTGGATCTCTATTCCTCCAGCCCGGAGTTGTTCATGACAGTGCCACCAGATTCCCGGCGCCGCTTGATCTCCCGCAAGGAGTTCAAGCGGGTGTTCACCTCGGGCAAGGACCCGGACGGCCACGGATTCGGTCTGGTTTCGACTGTGGAGAACCGGGCCTCGGCCGGAGCCGCCGGCTACTACAGCTTCAGTCCCCGGCCAGGACTCCGGTTTATAACCCTCGAGACCAACTCCGACGGCGGGCAGGTGCTCGTCTCAAGTAACGGCAACATCGATAACCCGCAGTTCAAATGGCTCGAGTCTGAGCTCAGGAGAGCGGGCGACCGAAACGAGGTGGTCGTGGTCTTCGCCCACCACGCCCTGACCAGCCTGGTCGCGAACGTGGCCGACGAGAATGCGCCTGCCTGCGGTTCCGTGGATCCGGTCCTGGTTGCCGGCTGCGATGCTGACCCGCGTACTTCAACACCGATCAAGCTGCGTGACGACCTGGTCGACCTGCTTCATGAGTACCCGAACGCAGTCGCCTGGGTCGCGGGACACAGCCACGAGAATCAGATCCTGCCTTACCCGAACCCGGACCCCGAGAGCGACGGGGGCTTCTGGCAGATAAAGACGGCCGCGATCGCAGACTGGCCCAAGCAGAGCCGCCTGCTGGAGCTGTTCGACAACCGGGACGGCACCCTCTCCCTCTTCGGCACGGTGATCGACCACGCCGCCCCGATCCTGCCGCCCGAACCGGGAACACCCGGAGCTGAGATGGACACAATGGAGCTCGCATCACTTTCCAGGGTGTTCTCCTTCAACGATCACCAGGGTGGCTGGCAGTGCTCACCGCCCTGCGGTGAAGGCAACGACTCCGACCGGAATGCCGAGCTGCTGATCAAGGATCCGCGCCGCCGGGTACCCGGTCTGACCGGAATCAGGGTCTCTCCCAAGCAGACCGCTCTGCGGGCCGGCCGACGCACCACCCTGATCGTCAAGGTCTCGAACTCAGGGCCGGTCGCCGCCACCCGGGTCAGGGTGAGAGTCAGGGTCTCCGGAAAGGACATTCGTACATCCAGACAGCTCTCCATCGCGAGAATCCCCGCCTACGGAACCGGTCAGGCGAGGCTGGTGCTCCGCGCGAGCGGAAAGGCCCGAGGCAAGGCGAGGATCACGGCAGCCGTCGGCAGCCGTCGCGCGACTTCGATCATCACCCTCCGACCCGCCCGCTGACCGCCTGCTCCTTCGCACGCACGATGAGTACCCCGCGCCTTCCGGGCGGCTCAGGCTTCGAGGCGGCCGTCGGTGATGTGGACGGTGCGGTCGGCGTAGCGGGTGATGCGGTCATCGTGGGTGACGATGATTGCCGCCGTCCCGCGGCTCTTCATCTCTTCCCGAATCAGTTGGACCATCTGCTCGCCCAGTTTCGTGTCGAGGGCGGAAGTTGGTTCATCAAAAAGCACGAGAGACGGCTCATTCATCAGCGAGCGGCCGATCGCGACGCGCTGCTTCTGACCGCCGGAGAGCTGTGACGGCAGGTTGCCGGCGCGGTCGGCGAGGCCGAGCTCTTCGAGCAGCTGATCGGCCCGTTTCCCGGCCCGTTTGCGATCGCGCGAGCTGATCTCGTCGACCACCAGCAGGTTCTCGCGGGCGGTCAGAAACGGAATCAGGTTGACCGTCTGGAAGACGAACCCGACCGAGTCGCGGCGAAACTCTGTCAACTGCTTCGGCGAGTAGCCGGAGATGTCCCGGCCGCCGACCACGACTCTGCCTTCGGTCGGCGAGAGGATGCCGCCAGCGATCGAGCAGAGCGTCGTCTTGCCCGAGCCGGACG
>CAIZLN010000166.1 GCA_903933815.1 uncultured Solirubrobacterales bacterium | reverse complement strand
TCGGAGATCGCGGCCCTCATCGAGTCGGTTTCACGATCGGCGTACATCAGCACCCTGCCCTCAGTGTTCCGGGCAGCCCGGCCTATGGTCTGGACCAGACTCGTCTCACCCCGGAGAAACCCCTCCTTGTCAGCATCCAGAATTGCCACCAGAGACACCTCCGGCATGTCAAGCCCCTCCCGAAGCAGGTTCACGCCGACCAGTACGTCGTAATCCCCCAGCCTCAACTCGCGGATGATCTGAATCCGCTCGAGCGTGTCGATGTCCGAGTGGAGGTACCTGACCTTGACCCCATGCTCGAGCAGATAGCCGGTCAGGTCTTCGGCCATCTTCTTGGTGAGAGTCGTGATCAGAACCCGCTCCTCCCGTTCGGACCGCAGCTTGATCTCGTTCATCAGATCGTCGATCTGGTTGAGCGTCGGCCGGACTTCTATCTCGGGGTCGACGATTCCGGTTGGCCTGACGATCTGCTCGACCACACGATTCGACTCGGTGCGCTCGAACTGGCCCGGTGTCGCCGAAACGAGCACCAGCTGGTTGGTGCGCTCCATGAACTCATCGAACTTGAGCGGCCGGTTATCAATTGCGGAAGGCAGGCGGAAGCCATAGTCAACGAGTGTCTGCTTGCGGGAGCGGTCGCCCATGTACATGCCCCCGATCTGGGGGATCGTCTGGTGGGACTCGTCGATGAAGGTGACGAAATCCTCCGGGAAGTAGTCGATCAGGGTATGTGGTGGCGTGCCCGGATCCCGACCGTCGAACACACGTGAATAATTCTCGATCCCGGATGTGAAACCGGTCTCCCGGATCATCTCGAGGTCGTACATCGTGCGCTGCCGCAGGCGGTGCGCCTCAAGGTCCTTGCCTTCCGCCTCCAGTTCGGCCAGACGGCTGTCCAGCTCGGTCCGGATCGCGTCGAGCGACCGTTCAACCGAGTCCTCCTCGGTCACGTAATGCGTGGCGGGCCAGATTGAAACATGCTGGACCACGTCCAGGATTTCACCGGTCAGCGGGTCGAAGTGGTGAATCGACTCGATTTCATCGCCGAACAATGAAATTCTGAAAGCGGTCTCAGCGTAAGACGGCATGATCTCGATTACTTCGCCCCGGACCCGGAAGCCACCACGGGTCAGGCTCGAATCGTTGCGCTCGTACTGGAGCCGCACCAGCTTGCGGAGCACCTTGTCCCGGTCAACGGTCTCCCCCACCTTGAACAGCTGCATCTGGTTGCGATAGAGACTGGGCGAACCGATTCCGTAGATACAGGAAACCGAAGCGACGATGATCACATCCCGCCGGGCAAGCAGCGCCGCGGTCGCGGCATGTCGAAGACGATCAATCTCGTCGTTGATCGAGGAGTCCTTTTCGATGTAGAGATCCTGGGCCGGAACATAGGCCTCCGGCTGGTAGTAGTCGTAGTAAGAGACGAAGTACTCGACGACGTTGTCAGGGAAGAACTCGCGAAACTCATTGCAGAGCTGGGCCGCCAGGGTCTTGTTGTGAGCCATGACCAGGGCGGGCCTTTGGACCTCGGCAATCACCCCGGCCATGGTGAAGGTCTTGCCGGTGCCGGTCGCCCCGAGCAAGGTCTGGATTCGCTCACCGGACGTGAGCCCCTCGCTCAGCGAGGCAATTGCCGCCGGCTGGTCGGCCAGCGGGGAGTAGGCGGGGTTCAGCACGAACTCGGACACCGATCCACCTTAACAAGCGAGATGGACCTGGCCAGGAAACGACCACCTGCTCGTTGCGCCTAAGGTTGTGCCATGAAGCCCCTCAGAGTCACGCTTGGTTTCGTTTTCATCCTTGCCGGGGTGCTCCACTTCGTCAGTCCGAAGTTCTACGAACAGATGATGCCGGACTGGATCCCCTTTCACAGGGAATCGGTGGCCGTCAGTGGCGTCGCCGAGATTGCTGGCGGAGCGGCTCTACTGGGCGACCGCACCGCGAGGTTCGGCTTCTGGTGGCTTGCGGCCCTGCTGATCGCCGTATTTCCCGCCAATATTCACATGGCTACCGATCCGGAAAACATCCCCGTCGTCCGGAAGCGCAATGTGCCCCGGTGGCTGCTCTGGGCACGCCTGCCCCTCCAGCCCCTGATGATCGCTCTCCTGGCTGTCGCCACCAGAAGAACCTGATTTTCAGGGTCCGAGCAGGCCTTCGAGCTGCTGCTGAAGCTGCCTGCCGAGATCATCTTCGATTCCCGGGGGAAGGTTCTGTTCGATCTCGGGAGGCAGCTGGTCACGCAGTTGCTGTCCGAGATCCGGCAAAACCAGGTCGTCGGGGCCACCGGGCCCCGGGTTGCCTCCCTGTCCCTGTCCCTGACCGGATCCCTGCCCTTCACCGGATCCGATGCCGAGTGCTTCAAGACCCAGCTCCAGAAAGCCCCCCACCGAACTCCCTCCGAACAGTTCCCCCAGTGCCGAGATATCGCCATTGAGCAGGTCACCGAGCGCCGACTCACCGCCGATCGCGCTCGAAGCCCCCTGAATCAGCGGAATCAGCTCAGAAACCGGCAGGATCTGAATCGCCGTTCTGATTCCGGAGGCGACCAGCGGATCGATCGCCTGGGCACTTTCAGCATCGTCGACGGCGCGCTCGAGGCCCGACCTGATGGCCTGGTCGAACTGCTCCCTCGAGATGTCGTTTTCGGCGAGGAACTCCTCAGTCGCCTGATCGCTGGCCAACGCACGAGTAAGTGTTTCCCGACTCACACCGAGGTCACAGGCCGCCCCGTCGAGAGTGGAAAAGGCCAGTTGCTGGGCGGTGTCCTCAAGTCCGACCGGATCCGACCAGACCCGCGAGTCGCAAGGATCGGCAACCGGGGTCGGCTTGAAATCAAGGCCACCCGCGAAGATGTAGCTGACGATCAACGCCAGTGAGGCAAGAATGGAGGCGACCAGCATCCCCGTTCCTCTCTTGACTTCCGGCTGGTGAGGAGCCCATGACTCCCGCTGTTCGGTCGGAGATTCGTCACCCGCTCTCAGCTTTTCGGTCGCAGCCTCGCTGCCCGCTTCCGGCTGCCCGGATGATGTCTCCCCGGTGCCGGGGAGGCGTTCCGTCTCCGGCTCACCTCCTTCGAGTGGTTCAGTCGGGTCTTCGCCAGTCACAGATCCAGCCTCCGGGTCAACCCGATCGGGATCAGTGCCAACAGGCCGAACAGTGCTGAGATGAGAAATGAGCTCGAGAACGCGTGAGTCGCAGCACGGTCGAGTTGTTCCTCGATCCTGGTGAGCACATCTTCATACTCATCCCGCTCGACAGGGTCTGTCGGCAGTGGCTCAAATGCCGCAGCGACATCCGGAACCTGATTTCCCTGGAGGTCAATCTGAGAAGCCAGGCTGCTGCCCAACTGCAGCTTTTCGACCGGCGGGATGTCGGAATCGAGCAGAATCGCAGTGCTTGAGTCCAGGGCGTCGACCCTGTTGGTTTCAAGCTGAGCCGTGAATATGGGTGTGAGAATCAACAGACCGATAACCACGCCGGCGTGTCGGGCGGCAATGGTCCAGCCTCCATGGATTCCTGCTGCTGATCTACCCGTGACCGCCGCCTCGGTGAGGGCCGAGAGCACCAGCGCCAGACCGATGCCGGCGAGGATCTGGGGCGGGATGGTGAAGATTGCTGATGCCTCCGGAAGCAGCGCCAGCCCTGCCAGTCCTCCGGCCAGGAAAATCGCACCCGCGGAAGCACGCATCCGCTCCGAAGGCACGCTGCGCCCGAGTCGAGCCCCGACGAAGGCGGACAGTGGCAGCACCGTCACCACTGCTGCTGCCTCGATCGGACTGAGGCGCCAACCCTCAATCAGCAGCAGGACGATCAGGAAAAGCGTGGCCGCTATCGCCGCCGAGACCAGCGCCAGGGCGATGTTGGCCGGGATGTGAGGTCTGGCATCTCCACTGTCGGGGATTTCAGGGATCCGCCACTCGCGGGTCTCTTCGACTATCGCGTCGCGGAGCGGTACGGCCGCGACTATGGCCACCGGCACCTGGATCAGGAAGATTGACTGCCAGGACACAAGCTCGGTCAGGACCCCGCCGAGACCGGGTCCGACGGCCGCTCCTACGGCACCGGCTGCGACCCAGGTCGCGATACCCCTGCGCTCACTGCCGGTCGCCGATATCAACAGTTCCAGGGCAGCCGTGACCGCGATCGCACCACCGGCAGCCTGAACCGCTCGTCCGGTCAGCAGAGGACCGAGCCCGGTGGCCAGGCCACAGGCGAGACTGCCTCCGGCGAATACCGCCAGCCCGATTGCGGCGGAGCGGCCGGGTCCGTAACGACGGGCTGCCCACGCACCGGGGACGGCCAGCAGAGCCAGCACCAGGTTGAAGATGATCAGGACCCATGAGACCCCGGCGATCGAGGTGTCGAACTCGCGAAAGATCTCCGGCAGGGCGAGAACTACGATCGACGAGTCAGCGAGGACGAGTCCGACCGCACCAGCCAGAGCGAGTATTCGGATCCGGCTCAATATCCCAGTTCCAGCTCATAGGTGTGTCGGTACTCGCGCTGCTTCTCCAGAACATCCTTTACGTAGGCCTCTGTTTCGGGAAACCCGATGTCTTCCAGTCTCATCTCCGAACCGCCCCACTTCTCGGCGTTGCCGGGTCCGGCGTTATAGGCAGCCAGGGCGGCCACGACATCATCGTCATAGATGTCGAGAAGGTGGGCGAGATAGAAGGTCCCGTAGCGAATGTTGATGTCGGGATTACTCAGGTCCTGGAGATCGAAGGATGTACCGCCACTCAGCTTCTCGATCTCCCCCGCGGTCAGTGGCGTGATCTGCATCAACCCCCGGGCATCTGCCGGAGAGGTCTGATCGATGAAGCGTGACTCGGAGTAGATGACGGCGGCGATCAGAGCCGCGTCGACACCCTTCTCCTCGGCCTGCTGCCGGATTATGTTCTCGTGACGAAGCGGAAGCGAGACCTCGCGGATCCCGCGCTCGAAGAAGTCGGACATGAAGAAGATTGCGAGCAGGCTCAACCCGAGCAGCAACACCAGCGCGACTATCGACCGGCCGACCTTGACCGGGCTTCTCACCCTGCTCTGAGATGGATTGCTCGACTTCGCCATTCCGGCCTACAGGCTAAACGTGGGGGTCGGTCGGCAGTTCTGCGCCAAGCTCAACCAGCATCTCCCGGAGCCTGACTTCCAAATCAGCAGTAGTGCCGTCGTTCCGTATGACCCGATCGGCCCGCCCGGCCTTTTCAGCCTGCGAAAGCTGTCGGCCCTCCCTGCCTTCGAGTCCGACCTGCCCCCGGGATTCCGCCCGGCCACGACGCAAGGTTTCGTCGGCGACGACTGCAACCGTTACGTCGAAACGGTCAGCCATCTCCCCCTCGAAAAGCAGCGGCACTTCGACGACCGCCACCTGACAGTCTGCGGGAAGTGTGGAAAACCACTCCGCGATCTCGCTCTGGACCAGCGGATGGACTTCCTTCTCAAGCCAGGAGAGCTCAGCAGGATCCGTGAAGACGCGCTGACCGACTGCGGCTCGATCCACGATGCCGTCGGATTCAATGTCTTCACCCCAGCGCTCTCTGAGCACCGAGGTCATCGGCTCGCGGTCAAGCAGGTCGTGAACAATCCGGTCCGCCGAGATTGTGGCGGCACCGAGGCGCCCGAGGACTTCGAGCGCGACAGACTTGCCGGCAGCCACGCCGCCGGTCAGCCCGATCGTTAGGACTGCTCGTCCCCTTCAGCAGCCTCTGCCGTGATTTCCTCAGCTTCTTCGATGACGGCTTCCTCTTCAGCGGCCTCAACTTCCGCTTCGGCCTCTTCGACTACTTCGACCTCAGCCTCTTCGACTGCCTCTTCGACCGCCTCAGCCACAGCTTCTTCAGCTTCAGCTTCTTCGACAGCCTCTTCGACTGCCTCAGCCACAGCCTCTTCGGCTTCAGCCTCTTCGACTGCCTCTTCGACTGCCTCAGCCACAGCTTCTTCGGCTTCTGCCTCTTCAACTGCCTCCTCCGAGGCTTCGAGAAGCTCAACCTCGGCAATGGCTTCAGCGACTTCGGCTTCGACCTCAGGGGCGACCTCAGCGTCGGTATCCCCGGCTTCACCCTCCTCGTCCGAACCTGACGCTGCCTGGATCGCGGCACCGAGATCCTTGAGGAGCATGTTCTGACCTTCAACCCGCTTGATCGAGAGCGAGAGCCGGCGGCGCTCCTCGTCGATCTCGAGGATCTTGACGTTAAGGTTGGCACCGAGTTCGACTACTTCAGCCGGATTCTCGACATGGTGGTCGGCCAGTTCCGAGATGTGCACCAGGCCCTCGACCCCATCAAGGATCTCGACGAACGCGCCGAACGAAACGACCTTGGTGACAGTGCCCTCAAGGACGTCACCCGATCGGTAGGTGCTGACCACACGCTGCCACGGGTCCTCCTGGGTCTGCTTGAGACCCAGCGAGATGCGCTGGCGGTCGCGGTCGATGTCGAGCACCTTGATCTTGACCTCATCACCGATCGCCACAACTTCTGACGGATGGTTGACGTGGCTCCAGGAAAGCTCTGAGATGTGGATGAGCCCGTCAATGCCCTCGAGGTCGACGAAAGCACCGAAGTCGACGATGTTGGAGATCTTGCCGACGACGACCTCTCCCGGCTGCAGGCGGTCGAGGATCTGGTCGCGGACTTCCTTGCGCTCCTCTTCGAGCACTGCGCGGCGGGAAAGCACGACGTTGTTGCGGCTGCGGTTGAGCTCGATGACCTTGCATTCGAGCGTCTGGCCGGTGAACTCCTCGAGGTTGTGGACCCGGCGGATGTCAACCAGCGAAGCAGGCAGGAAGCCGCGGATTCCGAGGTCGATGATCAGGCCGCCCTTGACGACCTCGATCACACCGCCTTCGACCGGCTGGCCGGATTCGGCGGCAGCTTCGATCTTGCGCCAGGCCTTCTCGAAGCGGGCTCGCTTCTTGGAAAGGATCAGGCGTCCTTCGGCGTCTTCCTTGGTTACGACCAGCGCGTCAATCTGCTCGCCGAGTTCGACCTCTTCAGAGGTATCGACCGACTTGCGGATGGAAAGCTCTCCGGCCGGGATCACCCCCTCTGACTTGTAGCCGATGTCGAGCAGGACCTCGTCACGGTCGATTCGGACGACTTTGCCGCTGACGACGTCGCCTTCCTCGAACGACACGATCGTCGCTGCGTAGTTTGGAACGATCCGGCCATCGACCTCCACCAGGAGACCATTGGAACCTTCGACCGGAACCCCCTCTGGGGCATGTAGGATTGTGGATTCAGTAGTAGTCACAGCGCGGGATGATGGCAGAACACCGCCCGGCTCGCGTACCAGCCACCAAGCAGGCCGGAGATCGGGTTCATTAATCTGTCCCGATGGCCAGACGGGTGACCAAACGCGGTGACGAACGCACCGATCTGAGCGGCGAGCGCGATGTCCTGATCTGTGGCGCAAGCTTTGCCGGCCTGATGGTCGCCAGGCAGCTGGCCGGCTCGGGTGCCGACGTGCTGATGATCGACCGTTACGAGATCGGTGAGCGCCAGACTTCCGCCTGCGTGATTCCGACCGCCTGGCTGGAGGAATTGGGGCTGCTCGAGTCGGAACGGCAGCGCTTCGACTCCGTCCTGATCCACACCGCCCACGGATCTCTTCGCCTCCCTGTCCCTTGGAGCTTCTCGACCTTCGACTACCGCACTCTCTGCGACCTGCTCTGGCAGGAATGCGATGCCCGGTTCGAGACCGCAAAGGTCAATGGCAGAGCCGGTAATCCAAATGCGGTCGATACCGACCGTGGCACGATCACCGCCCCGCTGGTCGTCGACGCGATGGGCTGGAAGCGTGTCCTCGCATCAGACTCGACCGTTCAGCCCCCGGACGCCCCGCTTTCACGGGGCCTGGAGGTCCACCCGAAGGGCCGCAACGAAAACCTCGAAGTCTGGATCGACCGCAAGTACGTGCCGGCCGGCTACGGCTGGTCCTTCCCGGCCGGAGACGAGCTGCGAATCGGTGTCGGGTCCTTCGACCCTCGTTTCCACGTACGCGAGACAACCGAGCTGCTGGCGACCGACGTGGGTGCCGAGAGCGTTGGCTGGCAGGGCAACTGGATCCCCCACGAGCTGCGCGACGGCACCGACGACGGAGTCTTCTTCGCCGGCGACTCGGCCGGGCACTGCCTGCCTCTGACCGCCGAGGGAATCAGACCGGCGCTCTACTTTGGAGCCGCCCTCGGGCTTGAACTCCGGGCCGTGGTGGAAGGGAGTCAGAGCCGTGACAGTGCTCTGGCTGCTTACCACCGCTTCAACGCCTCGCACGAGCGACAGTTCAGGTGGCTCCTGAACTCACAAAATGCCCTTCCCAGAGTCCCACCGAGGCTGGTAAGGCCGATTCTCGCGGCCGCCTTTGCCGGAGCCGCGGGCAAGTTCGCTTTCAACCGGTACCTCGGAATCGCCCCGCCCCAGTTCGCCCGAACCGCCGGGGCGCGACGGGTACGCGAACCCCGGGCCTTCACCCCCGCCTGAAACAGGCAGCGAGCCGTCTAACGCTCGACGAAGTAGCTGCCGCTGGTGGCGCCGCCAGAGAAGTAGCGCGAAGTGATGGTCTTCTTGCGGGTGAAGAACTCGACCCCGTCGGGACCGTGGGCGTGGAGGTCGCCCAGGAAGGACGCCTTCCAGCCCGAGAACGGGAAGAAGGCGACCGGAGCGGCGACTCCGATATTGACCCCGACCATGCC
>CAIZLN010000165.1 GCA_903933815.1 uncultured Solirubrobacterales bacterium | reverse complement strand
CGATCCTCGTCGTGAACAACATCCGGGACATCGACAGCGACCGACGGGCTGGGAAAAACACCCTCGCCGTGCGGGTCGGGCGGCAGAAAACCCGCGCCGTCTACTGGGCATGCCTGAACCTTGCCGCCGTTGCACTGCTGATCACCGTTCTGCTCGACAGCGACTACGGGGGTGCTGCACTCGGCCTGCTCGCAGCCCCGTTTGCCATCCGCCCCCTGAGGGCCGTTCAGACACGCACCGACGGACCGTCTCTCAACCGGGCGCTCGCTGACACCGGCCTGATCCTTGGGGCCTTCGCCATTGCTGCCTCCCTTGGGCTGGTGATCACAAGCTGAGTCCGGTCGCCGCCTTTGAGGTCATTCCGTACGCACTTCCGTTCCTGCGGCCGTACGAAACCGCGCGAGGATCTCTGGTCCGGCGTGAGATGGTCCTGCTGAGAATCCGCACACGAGAGGGGGCCACAGGTCTCGGCGAGGGAGTCCCTATGTCGCTGCGCGGTGGGACCTCGCTGGAGGGAGTTGTCTCCGATCTTGCTTCGTGGGGAACCAGGGCCGTGGCAGGAAGTCCAGACACCGCCGGCATGTGCTCTCCCGCCCGGATCGCGGTCGCCACCGCAACCGCAGATGCCGAGGCAAGGATTCTGGATATTCCTCTTCACAAGTTTCTGGCACCAGATTCAGTCTCCCGCGCGGTCATGTGCAACGCGACACTCACTGCCGGATCGCCCGGGGATGTACTCCGGCAGGCAGAGGATTGGGCGGCAGACGGCTTCCACACCTTCAAGCTGAAGCTGACTGCGGACGGCGGTGTCGCTCAGGTGCAGGCGGTACGCAGCGGGATCGGAGACACGGCACGAATCCGGATCGATGCGAATGAGAGCTGGGAGCCGGCAGAAGCTGCAGCGAAGCTGGCCGCGCTCGAGCCCTTCGGGATCGAGCTGGCAGAGCAGCCGGTCGCGGGCCTGATTGAGATGGCCCGGCTCAGAGCAGGCAGCCCCATTCCCCTCGTGGCTGATGAATCTGTCAGCTCCGCCGAAGAGGCCGCAGAGGCCGCGAGGCTTTCTGCCTGCGACGCGGTGACCGTGAAGCTGAGCAAGACCGGTTCCCTCGACGCATCCCTCGGTGGCCATCTGCCGACCTACCTGTCCAGTGCGCTGGACGGACCGGTCGGCATCGCCGCCGCCGGCCATGTCGCTCTGACGCTGCCTGATGCCGCTATCTCTCCTGACCTTGCTCACGGCCTGGCGACCTCCCGTCTCTTCAGCGGAACCGTGGCGAGCCAGGAGGCCAGCCTCACCGGACCGCTGCTGAATCTTCCGGGCGGCCCCGGGCTGGGGGTCACAGTTGACGAAGAGGCCCTCAACCGCCACCGCCTCTAGGCTCTGACCAGCTTGAACAACGCGAACACCAACACCGCACTCACCTCAGTATTCGCTGAGGAACTCGCCCGCTGTGGAGTCAAGCTGGCGGTCGTGTCACCCGGCTCCCGCTCGACTCCTCTGGCCGTTGCCCTGTATCGCCAGTCCGGTATCGAAGTCAAGGTGGTGCTGGACGAAAGATCCGCCGGCTTCTATGCGCTCGGTGCGGCGAGCTCAGGCTCCGGACCGGTTGTGCTTCTTTGTACCTCCGGTACTGCGGCAGCCAACTACCACCCTGCGGTCGCTGAAGCAGACCTATCGGCGGTTCCGCTGATCGTCCTGACGGCGGACCGGCCCCCTGAGCTGCGCGACATCGGTTCCGGGCAGACCATTGATCAGATCAAGCTGTTCGGCAGTGCGGTCAGGTGGTTTTCTGAAGTTGGCAACCACGACGCCGACGATACGGGTCTCCTCCACATGCGCGCGACCGCCTGCCGCGCATTTGCGACCGCCACGGGGCAGCCGCGGCCCGGTCCCGTTCACCTGAACCTTGCGTTCAGGGATCCACTGGATCCCTCCCCGAGAAAGGGGAGCGTAACCGCCACCGATCCTCTTGCGATCAACGGCCGCTCCGACGGTCCGCTGACGGCCGTTCTTCCTGCCCGACCCTCGCCTGGTGAAGAGGGATTTGAGCGTGTTGCGGAGCTGATCGGATCTGTCGGACGCGTCCTCATCATTGCCGGCAGACAGTCCGACCCACTACTGAGGCAACCGGTTGCCTCCCTTGCTGCGAGGCTGGGAGCCCCGATCCTGGCTGAGCCAACCTCCCAGCTTCGTCTGGGACCGCACGACCGGTCACACGTAATCACCGGATATGACGCCGTGCTTGAGCAACTGCTCGCCGGCGGAGGATCCGGAAATCTGGTGCCTGATCTAATCATCAGGGTTGGCGAGACACCAACATCCAAGAGGCTGAGAGTCTGGCTTGCCGGACTGCGGAACGCCCGGCAGTTGGTGATCGACCCGCTCTACAGCTGGTACGACCCAGGCAGGACAGCGGATCTGATCGTCAGGGCCTGGCCATCCGAGCTTTTCGAGCGGCTCACCCTGATGCCCGGCGACGGGAGCGGAGGCGGCCACGGGAGTCCCGACCGGGGCTCTGACGCATCCGATTTCCTTCTTGAATGGACCGAGGCCTCGAGAGAAGCCCACGAGGCCGAGAGCACTCCCGTCCGGCCTGAGGCTGGTGTGACAGAACAGATAACTCCGCGCGCCCTCCACCGGGCCCTGGGAGCCTCGTACCGGGACGGCGAACTCGTCTACACCTCATCGAGTCTTGCCATCCGGGAGCAGGAGTTCTTTCTCCCGTCCAGTGATGCTGATGTCCTCTTCCTCTCCAATCGCGGCGCCAACGGAATTGATGGACTTCTCGCCTCGGGAATGGGTGCTGCCCACTCCAGCGGGCGCACCACAACAATTGTCACAGGGGAACTTGGCTTCCAGCATGATCTCGGCAGTCTGGCTCTGCTTCCTGATTCCCCGTTCCCGGTCCGGATTGTTGTGGTCAACGATGGAGGTGGCCGAATCTTCAGCCGCTTGCCCCAGAAGGACAGCATGCCGGCCGATGAGTTCAGGACGTTGATGACAACGCCGAGCGAGCTCGACATCGAGGCCGCCGCGGCACTCTTCCGAAGCCCGTTTCAGAGGGTTTCCTCCGCTGCCGGGCTTCAGCCGGCGCTGGATGGTCAACGGACCGGAATCATCGAGATAATGCTCGATCCCGGATAGCAGGCAAAGACTGAGACACCCGGAGCGGTCGTGCCGGGTCAGCCGCCGATCAGGGGAAGCAGCGCGCCCAGTTTCATTTCGGTCTCGGCCAGTTCCGAGGCCGGGTCGGAGTCGGCGACCACGCCAACCCCGGCGAACAGATGCGCATCGCGATCACGGAGCAGGGCGCTGCGCAAAGCGACGCAGAACTCGCCGTCCCCCGAGCCATCCATCCAGCCGACCGGACCTGCGTACCAACCCCGGTCGAGCCCTTCCACCTCATCCATGACCAACCTTGCGCTCTTCCAGGGCTCTCCGCCCACCGCCGGAGTCGGATGAAGAATCCCGGCGAGCTCAATTGCGGTTCGCGGCTGAGAAAGCTGCGCTGCGACCGGAGTAGCAAGGTGCTGGATATTTGCCACTTTGACGATTTCGGGATCCTCAGAAGCCTCAACCCAGACGCTCAAGCGACTCAGCGCCTTGACTATGCCCGTAACGACGAGGGCCTGCTCTTCGCGATCCTTTCTGCTGCTCAGGAGCTTCTGGGCCAGGTGATCATCAACCGCCGGGTCGGAGCTCCTTCGAGCAGAGCCGGCCAGCCCAACGGTTGAAACGCTTCGACCCGCGTTACGCACCAGCAGCTCGGGACTCGCGCCGATGAAGGCGGCTTCGGGGGTACCCACGCAGAAGTTGAAGCAGGACGGAAAGCCTTCCCTGATTGCGGCAAAGATCGCGGCTGGGTTGTGTGCCGAACCTGCCCGCACGACGATCTCCCTTGCGAGTACCACCTTGTCGATATCACCCTGCCGGATCCTTCCGAGCGCAGCCGTGACCGAATCCTCAAACTGACCTGGGGTGCGGGTGCTACTGATGGCCGGCCGGTGGGAAGGGTGCGGATCGATCATGGGGAGTTCCATGAACCTGAGAGCAGCTATCCGTGTCATGACCGCGGCCGTGATCGAGGCTGCATCTGCCCTGTGTTCGACAATCGCGTTCGCCGTCATTGTCGTCCCGGACGAGTTGGTGCTGAAGGAGATCTCGGGAAGCACCATCGCCGCAGGCTTGAATGAAGACCATTCGGGAGATGACGCGCCACTGTCAGAAAAGGCGAAACCACCAACCCAGGTTGGACTGGACAGCGCTCCATCGGGCGCCTGATGGATGACCACTGCCTCCCCGGAAAGGTGCGCGCACTCCGAAGCTACCTCGGAAAATCGACCGGGACCACGGGTGACTACCGAGACCACCTCACCAAGCGCAGCAATCACCACACCACGGTCGGGCTGCTCCCAGCAGAACCATGGCTCGTCTGCCCGCCGCGACGAGAAGACCACAGCAGCCGGGTCTGCACACTCGACCGGGACCGTTACCGAAGCGACGGTACGACCCTTCTTTTCTGATGCCCCCTCAACAGCCTGACCCATCATTGAGCCCAGGCTGGCAGGATCGAGGGCGAGTCCGGTCAATCGCCGCCGCGGGTTAGGGCTACTTCACCGGTGCGCACCATCTCAAGCAGGCCGTGCGGTCGCAGCATGCTTTCGAAGGCACCGATCTTGTCGTGAGAGCCCGTGACCTCGACGATCAGGGCCCGGCGTGAGACATCGACGATCTTGGCTCTGAAGATCTCAGCGAACTGAACGATCTCGGCCCGATTCTCCACCGCTGCCGAAACCTTGAACAGCGCCATCTCCCGGGCAACCGTCTCGCTCGGCTCCATGTCACGGATCTTGAGAACGTTGATCAGCTTGTGGAGTTGCTTGGTCACCTGATCAATCGGGTGGACCGCACCATCCAGTGTCAATGTGATTCTGGAGACGTTGGCATCATCGGTCGGACCGACCGCAAGCGTGTCGATGTTGAAGCCGCGACGGGAGAAAAGGCCGGCGACCCGAGCCAGTACGCCAGGTCGGTTTTCGACGAGGATCGAGAGCACATGCTTTCGCCCTGAGAGGGTCCGGGATGCCTGCAGGTCTTCCAGTCTGATTAGTTCGCTGGTCCCCATCAGCCCACCATGTCTCTTGCGGCGCTTCCGGCTGGGATCATCGGATAGCAGTTCTCACGAGGACTGACCCGGACGTCCAGCAGGGCGGGCCCGTCATGATCGAGCGTCGCCTGCATCATCTCATCGAGGTCAGCGCTGTCATCGCACCTGAGGCCCTTCGCGCCGAAGGCTTCTGAAAGCTTTACCCAGTCAGGACTGGGCCCGTTGTCGACCCCGCTGTAGTTGCCATCCCAGAAAAGCTCCTGCCATTGGCGAACCATGCCCATAAAGCCGTTGTTCATTAGGAATACCTTGACCGGAATGTCCTCGTTTACTGCGGTCGCAAGCTCCTGGACATTCATGATCAGGCTGCCGTCGCCTGAGAGGCATACGACCTGCTCATCCGGGCAAGCTACCTTGGCTCCGATCGCTGCCGGGAGGCCGTAGCCCATCGTCCCCAGTCCGCCCGAGTTGATCCACCGGCGGGGCTTGTTGAAGCCGTAATACTGAGCTGTCCACATCTGGTGCTGTCCAACATCCGAGGTAATGATTGCATCGCCCCCGGTGACCCTGTGCATCGCCTGGATCATTGCCTGAGGCTTGATCTCACCTTCGCTTCCAGGCTCGTAGGTAAGCGGGTACTCATCCTGCCAGGCGTTGATCCGGCTCCACCAGCCATCAAGCCTGGACGGATCGGTCTGCAGGGCCTGGTACTCGCGGGTCAACTTGGGGAGCACCTTCGCTACATCACCGACAATCGGGATATGAACCGGGACATTCTTTGAAATCTCAGCCGGGTCGATGTCGATGTGTATGAACTTGGCGTTCGGTGCGAACTCTGACAGCTTGCCGGTGATGCGATCGTCGAACCGGGCACCGATCGCGACGATCAGGTCCGCCTCGTCCATCGAGTAATTGGCTGATCTCGTGCCATGCATGCCGAGCATGCCGAGCCAGGCAGGATCGTCTGACGGGAAGGCCCCCAGACCCATCAGGGTGGAGGTGACGGGAAAACGATCAGCGGCACAGAACTCACGCAACTCGGCCGATGCCTCAGCCTTGATCACGCCACCACCGGTGTAGATGACTGGGCGCTTCGAGTTGGCCAGAGCCTTGGCAGCAATCCTGATCTGCTTCGAGTTGCCCTCGGTGTTGGGGCGGTAGCCCGCGAGCTCGACCGGCGAAGTCGGGGGCTCGTAGGTGATTTCTTCCTTTGAGAGGTCCTGTGGGACGTCAACCAGGACGGGTCCGGGCCTGCCGGTTGATGCGATATGGAAGGCCTCGTGAATCGCGACCGGGATCTGGGCGGCGTCGGTGATCATCACCGAGTGCTTGACGATTGGCAGGGTTATCCCGACGATGTCGGCCTCCTGGAAACCGTCCGTGCCGATCAGGTCAGTCCGGACCTGGCCCGTAACGAAGACCACGGGGACTGAATCCATCATTGCGTCTGCGATCGCTGTGACCAGGTTTGTCGCTCCAGGACCTGAGGTCCCGAAGGCAACGCCGGTCCGTCCCGAAGCCCAGGCATAGCCTTCGGCCGCGTGCCCTGCGGCCTGTTCGTGGCGCGCCTGCACATGCCGCAGATCGGCTCCGACGATGGCATCGTAGGTGGGCAGATTGGCTCCGCCCGGGATCCCGAAGATGTGATCCACGCCCTCCGCACGAAGGGCCTCCATCATTGCGTCTGCGGCTCTCATTGAACGACTAACCCTAGCAGCGGGGTCAGGTTTTCTGACCGACTGAGAGGGCGCCGCCCTCAAGCTCGCCGGGGTTCCACTTGGTGCGAGGCGTAATGGCCCTGAAAATGACCCTGTCCTTATGTGTTTCAATCGCACCGATCAGCGAATGAACCAGCTCCTCACCGAGGGGGTGTGGTTCCAGGCCGAGATCCAGCAGCTTCTGGTTGCTGGCGTTGTAGTAGTGCTGCTCGAGCTCGACGCGCGGATTCGGATAGGTCTCGACCTCTATGTCATAGCCAAGCTCCGCGCCGCAGCCCTGGACCAGCTGCGCTATCTCGGACACGGAGAACTGTTCCGTGAACTGGTTGAAGACCCGGAACTCGCCGCGTTCTGCCGGGTTCAGAGCAGCCAGTTCGACGCAGCGCAGCGTGTCCTTGATGTTCAGGTACCCACGGGTCTGGCCTCCGCCGCCGTAAACGGTGAGGGGGTGACCGACGACCGCCTGCACACAGAACCGGTTCAGCACCGTCCCGAATGTCTCGTCGTAATCGAACCTGGTCGCGAGCCTCGGGTCCAACGCAGTTTCGTCGGTCTCAATGCCATAGACGACGCCCTGGTTGAGGTCAGTCGCGCGCAGACCCCAGATCCGGGTCGCAAAATGGATATTCGTCGAGTCGTGGACCTTCGAGCAGTGGTAAAGCGAACCCGGCAGCTTGGGAAACGGAAGAGTGTCGCTTCGCCCGTTGTGCTCGATCTCGATGTAGCCCTCTTCGATGTCGATGTTCGGGGTGCCGTACTCCCCCATCGTTCCCAGCTTGATCAGATGGGCATCCGGGACATAGGTCTGCATCGAAAAGAGAAGATTCAGGGTTCCGAGCACATTGGTCCGCTGAGTCTCGACTGCCGTCTGACGGGAGCGCATCGAGTAGGGAGCAGAAGGCTGCTGGCCGTAATGGACAACCACCTCCGGCAGGAACTCGGCCACCACCTCATCGAGGAACTCACCGTCTTCCACCGATCCGATCCGGCATTCGATGGTCTTGCCGGAGAGTTCGCGCCAGGCCTCAATCCGATCAGCTAGAGGAAGGATCGGCGTCAGCGAGTCAGTCGACTGCTCAAGGTGCCAGCGCCGCCGGGCAAAGTTATCGACCACCGCCACCTCGTGACCGCGGGCTGAGAAACGCATCGCCGTGGGCCAGCCGAGGTAGCCGTCGCCACCGAGGATGAGTATTCGCATGAGGAGGAGAGGTTACCGGAAGCGCAGGCCTTCTAGGATCGGCTGCGTGCGCCTGATCGTCCTTATGCTGATTGTGCTGGCCGGACTCGGGCTGCGGCTTGATGCGGCGTGGCAGGGCTCCGAAAGCAACCTGCCCGATTCAGCTGCTTATGAACGGATCGCCAGGGGAATCGATGTGCGCGGCGAGTTCGAGCAGTCTGGACCGGGCACACCAGCGCAACCACAGCAGGCGAGCAACTACTCCCCCGGTCTGCCTCTTTTTGTGGGCGCCATCTTTACCTTCGCCGGCGACGACGCACGCATCGCCCGACTGGCACTCGCATTGATTGCGGCGCTGTCCATCCCGCTGACCTACATGCTCGGGGTTCGCCTGCACGGTGTGGCCGCAGGCCTGGCGGGGGCCGCCATCGTCGCCTTCTACCCCACTCTGATCGGCGACGCAGGCATGATCCTGACCGAACCCCTCGCTGGAACGCTGATCATTGGTGCCGTTCTGATGCTCTTTCGGGCGAAGGATCGTGGTCGTCTTTCCTCATGGATTGCGCCCGGGATACTGCTGGGGCTGACGGCGATGGTCAGACCGGAATATCTCGCCATCACCGCCCTGCTGGCCCTGATGCTCCTGCTGGTCGGGATGGCTCAGGAGCGCAGCCTGCGTCCGTTGCTCCCCGTTGCCGTGATGCTGCTTTCGGCGATGGTGGTTATCGCCCCCTGGACCACACGTAACTTCGCCGAGACGGGGCGGCTGGTTCCCATCTCGACCGGCGGGGGCCAGACACTCTTTGCTGGCAGCTACATCCCCTCGGGCGGCGACCCACAGAAGGTGGCACCGCATCTCCTCAGTTCACGCCCGACACTCGCATTGGCGGTAGAGAGGGAGACGGGCGAAGACCCTTCGCTGGCTTCCTCGGACCGGGTCCTGGCGGTTCTGGCCTCTCGGGCTTATCCGGCAATGACCACCGATGCGGCTCTGGCCCGAATGGGCCGCGGTCAGTACCTGCAGGAGGCCAGAACGGATCCGCTCGCCCTGGCCGGCTTCATTTTCAGCAAGGCACACCGAATCTGGTGGCGGGGAAGGTCCGCCCTGACTGATCAGGTGCCCGGGAAGCTGCTGCACTGGCTCATCGCCGCACTTTCTCTGGCTGGGCTGGCGGGACTGGCGCGCTCTCGTCCCTACGAGTTCCGCATCGTTGCCCTGCTTCTGGTCTCGGCCACTCTTGTCGGCGTACTTTTCGTCGCGTCGCCCAGACGTGCACTCGCTCTCTGGCCACTCGTATCGAGCCTCAGTGGGGTCGGCATCGCTCTGGCAGGCTCATTGCTCATCCGCAATCCTTGGAGCCGCAGACGCACGGTTGCCATACCCTGATCCGTTCCATGCATTCGTCCACAACAACCGCGCAGGGGCGCGCCTCCGCGATCCTCGACCGACACGGACTCGCGACTGTCGTAATGCTCGCACTGATCCTGGCGCTGGGCTTCGGGCTGCGGATGGACAAGGTCATAAATCCGCTTGCTGATCCGGGGGACGACGCATTCGCCTACAGGGCGCTGGCCGAGTCGCTCTACGAAGACGGCAGCTACGGAGGACCCGGATTCAAGACTCCCAGTGACTGGTCACCCGGTGCCCCCCTGCTCTACGCCGGTGCCTACTACCTGACCGGAGGCGTCAGAGACGGCGTCGCACGCGGCGTACAGGCCCTCCTGGGAACAGCGGCGATACTGATTGCCTACCTGCTGGCACTACGCATTGGTACCGGCAGGAGAGCGGCGCTGCTTGCGGCCGGAATGGTCGCCATCTATCCGCCCTTCATCTATTCGACCGGAGCACTCATGAGCGAACCGCCTGCGCTGCTCACGTTGCCTGCTGCGGTTCTCGCTCTCCTCTGGGCGGACTCACGAAGCTCACTCTGGTCCTGGCTGCTCCCAGGTCTGCTGTTCGGCCTGACCGCCCTGATCCGGCCCGAGTATCTGTTCGTCGCCCTGGCGTTCACAACGCTGGTGCTTTTCCGGCGGTGGCCGAGGGACGGCGCAGGGGCAGCACTTGTTGCGACTGCCGTCTTTTTTCTGGCCGTTCTTGTGCCCGTGATTCCCTGGACAGTTCACAACTACGTGCAGCTCGACCGCGTGGTGCCCATTTCGACGGGCAGCGGCAAGGCACTTTTCGTAGGGAGCTACCTTCCGGCCGACGGCGAGTACCAGCGGGTCAAGGCCGATCTTCATCAGCGCTTCACGGGCGAGAGGCTGGAGCCGGATTCAGATGCCCTCGATCAGGTCGACCCGGTGCCGCTCTTTGATCGCATCGCAGCCGCCTACCCCGGCCTTTCCCGGGACGCCGCCCTCGGCAAGGCCGGCAGGGAGAACATCAACCGCTTTCTGGCCGATGATCCTGTGGGCTATGCGGGGATGACCTCGCGAAAAGTCTGGCGGATGTGGAGTTCCGGGGTCGGGGGGGCAATGTCAAGCCCCGTTGGTCGGGTGGTCCAGGTGATGCTGGTGCTGGCTGGAGTGGCCGGTCTGCTCCTGCTTGCCTGGCGCCGGCGCTGGGAGGCCATCGCGGTGGGTCTGCCGATCTTCATGATCTCTGCCATAGGAGCTGCCACTCTTGCTCCGCCGAGGCGCAACGAAGTCCTTATGACGCTCGTTCTGCCGCTGGCCGCACTAGCCTTCGCGGAAGCTGCCACCCGTCTTTCCGGCAACCACGCACTGCCAGCAGGAAAAACCACCCCTGACCCCGAGCCCTGACACTTGAGCATCGCATCGATTCTTCCGGCCCAGATGACCGCGCTTCGAGCGAGCGGTCTCATCCTTGCTGTGCTGTTGGTCGCCTTCGCAATCTTCCGCAGGCGTGAGTTGCGCAATGCCGATGTGCTGATCCTGATAATCGCCGGGATCGGGCTCGCAGTCGTGTCTGGAACTGAGCTGACGGATCGGGTCCTGTCGGCCCTCTCGTTCCAGCGGGGCAATGGCGGTCGGATCCTCGGGCTCGCTGTATTCGCGATCATCTTTCTCTTCCTGATGTCGATTCGTGCGCTCTCGGTCAGTGCTCGCAACACGAGGCAGATTTCTGCAGTACTGGAGGGGATCGCTTCCGAGCAGTTCCGTCTGGAGGGTCATCGAAGCCAGTTTCGCAACCGTGTTGCCGTGGTTATTCCGGCCTTCAACGAGGCCGACAACATCGGCTACGTGCTGGATCAGATTCCCGCTCAGGTCTGCGGTGTGGAGACAGCGGTACTGGTCGTTGACGACGGCTCACGCGATGGCACCGAGGAGGTTGCCGAAGGCCACGGTGCCGTAGTTGCCCGCCATGTGGTGAATCGGGGAGGCGGCGCGGCGCTGAGGACGGGCTACCGTCTGATGGTGGACTCCGAGGCGACTGTTGTGGTCACCCTGGACGCCGATGGTCAGCATCTTCCTGCCGAGATGCCGGCACTCGTCGAGCCGGTGCTCAGCGGTGAGGTAGATGTCGCCCACGGATCGCGGGTGCTCG
>CAIZLN010000164.1 GCA_903933815.1 uncultured Solirubrobacterales bacterium | reverse complement strand
GCCCCCTGGACCAGCGACGTTTCGAGTGCACCGACCGGCTCCAGGACTCCCGCGATCGCCAGTAGCGGCGCGGCCAGTCCGGCAGCCAGCGCAGCACCGAAGCCCACCCCGGCGAACCACTCCAGCGATCCCGGCCGGCCGGAGACCCCGTGGAAGCCGGTCGAGCCGGTTCGCTTCAGCTGGACGTACGTCTTCAGCCCGAAGGCGAGAGCGAGGAAGACCAGGTAGAAGACCAGCGCCAGGTAAGCCATGCGTCCTGCCTATTGCCCTCGGGGCTCCAGCAGGTCCGCAAGCGATGCGATCACGTGGTCGGGGATCGTGCCGTCACCGGTTTCCCCTTGCTCGAGGGACGGGGCCGCGCCTGCCGGCGGGGCAGAAGCATCTACCAGGATGCCGTCCAGACCGGCAGCCTGGCCTCCGGCCACGTCGGTATCAGCGCGGTCGCCGATCATCGCCACACGCATCGCTTTGCCGTCGACACCTGTGATCCCACCTTCGCCAGCCGACGCGCCGATCGCCTCGAGGCCCTTCTCGAAGATTCGCGCTTCCGGCTTGCCGGTGATCACTCCCCGCTGGCCTGACGCGGTCTCGATCGCGGCAAGAATCGACCCCGTTCCGGGCCAGAGACCGTCCGGCATCGGCATCGTCGGATCGTGGCCGGTTGCGACAAGTAGCGCCCCCGCGCGGGCGGCCATGGAAGTTGCCTTGAGTTCGCCGTAGTCGAAACCTGAATGACCCGAGACGAGCACTGCTTCGGCCCGGTCCCAGGCAGCGTGGTCGAGCAGCACAATCCCGGCATCGCTCAGCTGCTTCAGAAAGGACTCGGTTCCGGTGGCGATCACCTCCGGCCCCGGCCCGAACCGCTCCAGAGCGAGTGCGATCATGGTCGTTCCTGCCGTCACGACCCGGCTGTCTTCGACCGGAACGCCTCCCCGGCGGAGCGTTTCGGCGTGCTCCGGCGGAGACTGGCGTGGGCTGTTGGTTACGAAGGCCACGGGTTTGCCGGAATCGGCCAGAGCGGTCAGTGTCTCGACCGCACCATCTATGAAGTCGTGCCCCAGCCAGACCACCCCGTCGAGGTCGATCAGGAATCCGTCGTATCGGTCCGCGAGCCGCACCGGGCAAGGCTATTGGAGGTCAGGGTAGGGTGCGCTTCATGCTTTCCGACTCACGCGCACAGCCGCGTCCCCGATCCGTGTCCGTACTCGTAGCCGGGGGCACGATCTCGATGACCGGCGAATCGGGAGCCTCACCCGACCTCGACGCCGAGGGCCTGCTTCGCTCGCTGCCACCGAATGTCGACATCGACGGACTCAAGGCCGAGACCGTCATCAACGTGCCCAGCGCCCACCTCAGCCTGGGCGATCAACTTGAGATCTGCCGCAAGGCCAGGGATACGGCCCGCCGGGGGATTGGCGTCGTCGTCACCCACGGCACCGACACCCTCGAAGAGACGGCGATGCTCTGCGACGTGCTCCACGATGCCGAGGCGCCGATCGTCTTCACCGGCGCGATCCGTCCGGCTTCGAGCGCCGGCGCCGATGGTCCGGCGAACCTGCTGGATGCGATCTCGGTGGCCGCCAGCGAAGCGGCCTCGGGAATGGGTGTCCTGGTCTGTTTCGGTGGAGAGATCCACCACGCCCGCGGCGCCAGGAAGACTGATACGACCTCACTGGTTGCCTTCTCTTCCCCGCAGACTGGACCGCTCGGCCGTGTTACCGAAGGGCACCCGACAATCTGGTCACAGATTCCGCGAAACCCCTCGCTCGACCCTCCGGCCCTGGAATCACGTGTTCTGGTCGTGCCGACCAGCGCCGGGGACGACGGCACGCTCGCCCGGGCAGCCCTCGACACCTCTCCCGATGGCGTGGTGATCGGCACCCTTGGCGCCGGTCACGTCTCCCCGCCGATTCTGGAACTGTGGGCTGAAGCCGCCGAACGCATGCCGGTGATCGTTTACTCACGCCCCGAACGCGGGGTCATTCTCAACGCCACCTATGGCTACAGGGCCTCGGAGCGAGATCTGCGCGAGACCAACGTCATCCCGGCGGGCTTTCTTTCGCCACAGGCAGCGAGGATGAAGTTGCTCGCCTGCCTGGGCTCCGGCCTCAACATTGAGGAAATCCGCTGGGCCTTCGGACAGGACGACGGCTGATCCTCTCGCGAAGCCTGATCAGCCGGCGCTGTTGATCGCCTTGATCAACTCCGCTTTGCTCATCTTCGAGCGCCCATTGATCTTGAGCTTCGTGGCAATCGCGTAGAGATCGGCCTTTGATGCGCTGCCTGAAACCCTGATCGGACCAGATCCGTTGGTGCCTTCAGGGGCGCCGGCCACCCGGATTTCGGGGTCCCGCTTGCCGTCGCTTTCGGCACCACTGCCTTGTCCGCGATCGATCAGATCCTGAACGAGTCGGAGGTATCCGGCGATCACCGCCGCGGTGCCGGCCAGAATCAGTGCTATCTGCTTTTTCATCTCTTGCCCCCGGGTGAAATGAGCGGTCGCTTGCGCTTCAGAACATGACCCTACCGGCAGGCCGGCAGTCAGGCGCCGCACCGACCAGAAGGGCTTTGAGCAGGCGCGAGGCCCAGCACCGGATCCCCGGTTCTCAGGCAAAGGCAGGTGCCGCCTCGACCGGAGGGACAGTACAAACGTACGGCCCGTAGGTCGAGGCGGTGCCTGG
>CAIZLN010000163.1 GCA_903933815.1 uncultured Solirubrobacterales bacterium | reverse complement strand
GAAACCAAACGGTCAAATATGTGGGTTGAGTAGCATTTCGACACTAGTTCAGACATATCTTCAGACAAACTGTCAAACAACTAGATAGGGGTTGTTTGTGGCGGGTTACAATGCTCACCGAGTACCCCGGAAAGACAGCAACGGGTGTCATCCGGAAATGGAGGGTTCCGGATTCCAGGTTCCCCGACTGCCTTGGTCAGGGTGGTGATTGGCCGCATCAAATATGGTTCGCAGCGGTGGTCCATTCAGCGCATGGATACTGGATAGATGAGGCGGGGTTGCCGCCGGCGCTTCCCGTGCTCGACGGTCATCTCGACGTTGACGTGGTCATAGTGGGCGGTGGTTTCACCGGCATGTGGACGGCCTGGCACCTGACCGAGGCTGACCCTGATCTGAAAATCGCCCTGCTCGACTCCCATCGCATCGGTTGCGGACCGAGTGGGCGCAACGGTGGGTTCGCTGATGCGATGTGGGTCAGCTTCGCCCGTCTCAGTGACCGGTACGGGATGCCGGCGGCGCTCGAGGTCGCGAGAGCATCAGAGGAGTCAGTCGGGCAGATCGGCGAGTTTTGCGCCCGGCAAGGAATCGATGCCTGGTTCAGAAAGGACGGCTACCTCAATGTCTCAACCTCGTCCGCCCAGGACGGAAGCTGGAAGCGGAACACGGACCCGATCGCCGCCGCTGGTAAGTCTGCTGTGTTCAGTGAGCTTGCCCCCGAAGGCGTTTCGGAGATCTGTCGCTCGCCGCGGTTTCGTGGAGGTGTCTTCTACCCCGATGTTGCCACTGTCCAGCCAGCGAGACTCGCCTTCGGCATTCGCGCAGCGCTGATTGGCAGGGGAGTCGCTCTCTTCGAGAACAGTCAGGTTCTCAGGGTCGAAGATGGCCCTGGTGGTGTCACCGTTCGAACTGCCAGCGGAAAAGTCACCGCTGAAAGGGTGGTTCTGGCGGCGGGTCCGGCGCTTGCCGGCCGTGGCTCGCCGGTGCGAAGCAGCATCACCATAGCCTCCAGCCACATGGTCATAACCGAGCCGGTGCCTGACCTGATCGAAGAGATCGGCTGGACCGGAGGCGAGGCCATAAGTGACTGCAGGGCTCTCCTGAGCTACTTCCGTACGACCCCGGATGGTCGAATCGCTTTCGGTTGGGGAGGTGGCAGGATTGCCCCGGGCGGCCGCCGTTTCGGGCGGGCCGAGATCGACAGAGAGGTAGTTGATCAGGTCGGTGTCGTCCTGCGCGACTACTTCCCGGGGCTCGCCGGGTGTCAACTTGAACACGCCTGGGGAGGCCCGATTGATGCCTCGGCCACCCACCTGCCTCACATCGCCAGGCTTCCTTCGGGCCGGGGCTTTGCTGCATTTGGCTACACAGGAAACGGGGTGGGGCCATCCCAGATGATCGGACGTTCCCTTGCCTCGCTGGCAATCGGCCGCGAGGACAGGTACTCCTCGCTTGCTCTGGTCGAACCGGCTGCGGCACTGTCCAGGATCCCGCCCGAACCATTCCGTTTCATCGGCGGCACAGTAATTCGCGAGGCGATCGGCCGCAAGGAGGAGGCCGAGGCCGAAGGGCGCCGTCCCGGACCACTCGTCTCAGCCGTTTCAGCCGTTCCGCGGCTGATCGGATTTCACATCGGCCGTTGATCCAGGACAGCTGCGGGGGTTTGAACTGCAGACAAAAACGGCCGCCTGTCTCAGGCGGCCGTTTCTGTCCGGTCTGTAACCGGGTCCGACTGGGACCGGATTACCTGGTCAGTCCGTGTAGCCAGCTTCCTTCAGGTATTCGGATGCGACTTCATCCGGCAGCTGCTTGTCGATGTCCACTCTGGCATCGAGCTCCTGCATGACCTCGACGGTGAGCCCACTCTGGACCTTCTCTATCGTGGCGGCGTAATCGGGCCCGGCTTTGTCAATCGTCGCCCCCTTGGTCAGGAAGACGACATTTCCGGCCGGCAGTACGCCCTTGTCATCCTCAAGGATCGTGTACTTGTCCGAGGCACCCAGCAGGGCATCGGTGGTGAAGACGATCGAGAGGTCAGCCTGGCCCTTGTCGAGAACCGGGTAGCGAAGGCCGATGTCGACCGGG
>CAIZLN010000162.1 GCA_903933815.1 uncultured Solirubrobacterales bacterium | reverse complement strand
GTCTCTCCGGCTCATGATTGTTGATGGTGGCAGGGGCGTAAGGCGGAATGTGGAGGTTTCTGAGCCAGACTTCGCCGTCCTCAACCGTCGCGTACGAGTCCACCATCTGGGCGTTACCTTCGCGCAGTGCCTTTACCTCGGTGCCGGTGAGAACTATTCCGGCTTCCATCTTCTCGATCAGCTCGAACTTCTGTCGTGCGCGCCGATTGGTCGCGACATCGCCGGAGGCTGGTGCGCGTTTCTTCTTGTTCTTCTTCCCCATGGCCGTCCAATCTAGTCTCTGTGGCGCCCGTCCGGGAAATTCAGTCGCACCACTGCGCACAGGGCTGCTGCTCCGGCCCTGAAGGTCAGCGCCCGACCGGATCGAGGTCTACCCGCCCGCGCACGGGATCAACCTTTTGAACCGTCACCGTTACCGGGTCACCGAACCTCACAGCCTTGCCACTGCGACCGCCAATCAGAGCGGTCTCTTCTTCGTTCAGGTCGTAACGGTCACCGCGCATGCGACGGACCGGAATGAAGCCCTCGTATACGTCCCCCAGCTCACCGCCGAAGGTGATGAAGGCACCGGCACCGATCACACCTGAAACCTCACCTTCGAAGCTGGAGTCCCAGCCGTGCTCGAACAGCTCCCGCTCAAGCAGAAAAGCAGCACAGATGTCATCGGCGTCGCGCTCGAGCCGGGATGCCTCACGCTCCCGGTCCGAGCAATGGCTGGCCGAGCTCTCGACCTCGCCCGGATCGGGAGCCTCCTCCCCTCCCCCGACCTCGGAAAGCAGCCCGCGGTGAACCAGAAGGTCCGGAAACCTGCGTATCGGTGATGTGAAGTGGCAGTAGGCCTCGCTTCCCAGGCCAGCGTGGCCGAGGTTGCGAGCTGAGTAGCGCGCGGGCTTGAGTGACCGCAAAATCAACGAACCGAACGGGACTGCCCCGTGCCCCCTGCGCGCGGCTTCGGCGGCGACAGTCCGTGACGCCTCAACTGCAAACTGCCCCGCCGCTCCCGGCCCCATGCCATCGGCTACCGCCGGTGCGGGCAGGTTCAGTGAGGCCAGCTGACCTGCGAGCCGCGCGATCCGGTCGGGATCGGGCTGCTCATGGACCCGGTACAGGGTCGGCGTTCTCTGCTGTTCAAGCAGGCCGGCGACCTGTTCGTTGACCAGAACCATCAGGTGCTCGATCAGACGGTGGGCTTCGGTCTGCAGGTCAGCCGTGGCGGAAGTGACGTTCCCGTTGCCGTCGAACGTGAACCCCGGTTCGTTCGACGTTACCTCCAGACGTCCTGACTGCTTTCGCTCAGCGAGAGCACCAGCGGCCGCCCGGGCAAGCCGGATCTGTTCGCCGACGCGCTCGGGTGGACCCTCACTGCCATCAAAGATCCGGTCGAGCTGCTCGTAGTCGAGCCTTGCATCAGAAACGATCCGGCTGCGGTAGAAGGAAACCGAGCTGACCTCGCCCGAGCCGGAGAGGAGAATCTCCGTAGTGACGGCCAGCCGTTCCTCCCCGGGCGAGAGCGAACACACACCCGCGCTGAGCACCTTCGGCAGCATTGGCTCCACCGAAGTTGGCACATAGACGCTGTTCGCACGCTGCCAGGCCAGGGCTTCAAGATTTGAGCCGGGCCGGACGTATGCGGCGACATCGGCGATATGAATCCACAGCCTGACCGAATCCCCTTCGATCTCGGCGGAGACTGCGTCATCAAAGTCACGGGCTGTGGCGGGGTCCACGGTGAAGGTCGGCAGGCCGGTGAGGTCTCTCCGTTCAACCTCGGATTCAGGCGCCAGCGCAGCAGCCTCGGCCTCGGCCTCGATTGCCCCCGAAAAGCCACGTCGCTTCAGCCGCTCCAGGGCCAGCGCCTCGCAGACATCGGTTGCGTTATCGACCCGACCGAGATCCCGGAGCAGCCGGGCCCGTCCACCGCGAAACTCGACCCAGGCGATCTGCCGCTCCCGGAACCTGATCTTGCGGTCCATCGCGACCTGTTCACCGGGTTCAAAGAGCGGTCGGGCGACGGTGAAACGGCCCCTCTTCTCCAGTAGTGCGACATGACGCTCGCCCCTGCGCCCGCCCGAGGCCATCAGGAGCCTTCGGCGGCAGCAACTTCGCCGCCCAGAACTTCGAAAGCGCGTTCCAGCTGAAGATCAGTTCTGGCGGCCGGGCGGCTCGGCGAGAAGACGTCGGGCTTGAGTCCACGGCCCGCCAGAGACACTCCTTCAGCCGTCAGAAACTCGCCCACGGTCAGATCCAGCGCGCCTCCGTTGTCGAGACCGATCACCTGCTGGAAGACACCCTTGCCATAGGTTCTGGTTCCGACCACCGGGTCATCATTGCTGGTCTGCAGGGCCGCGGCGAGGATCTCGGCCGCAGATGCGGTGTCACGGTTTACGAGGACCACCATTGGCGGGGGATCCAGGTCACCGCCGACCGCCTTATAAACCTGGTTGCCCTGAGTTCGAGACCGGGTCTCAACCACGGTGTCGCCCTCGGGGATGAACAGACTGGAAGTCAGGACTGCTTCGGGCAACAGGCCACCGCCATTGGCCCTGAGATCGAGGACGATCCCCACGGCGCCCTTGTCACGAACTCTCTTCACCGCCCGGCCGAGCGCAACGCTGGCACCTTCACTGAAAGTCGTCAGGCGGACGTAGCCCAGCTTGAGTCCGCCTACCTTCCTTACCCGGCTCGAAGTAACCGGCACCGAGATCTCTTCCCGTGTCAACCGGAAGCGACGTGATTCGCCCCTACCCTGAACGCGCACTCCCAGGGTCACTTCGGTCCCCTCGGGACCCTTGATCATCGCCACAGCAAGGTCAGTGTTCTGGCCGAGAATCGACTCGCCGTCTACCTCCACGATCACGTCCCCTGCCCTCAGCCCGGCCCGATCAGCCGGCGAGCGGTTGAAGACGCTTCCAATACGGATTCCGCTCTCGTCGCTTTGCCCTACCGTCATCCCAACTCCGCTGAAGCTGCCCTCGATCGCCTCGTTGAAACTGGCGAGTTCCTCGGCGTCGAAGTAATGGGAGAAGCGGTCGTCGTACTGCCGGCGCAACTGACTGACCATGCCACGGATTGAGGCGTCCTCAATCCGGGCCTGATCGGTTTTGCGGAAGTAATAACTCTCGATCACGCTCAGGGCATCGTCAGAGGGGGATACCTCCGGGGCTATGCCTGACTGCACAAAAACGTCACGGATTCCGTCCGGCAGATTCCGGGGGTGGCCACCGATCCACATCCCGGCGAGCAGAGCGACCAGCGCGGTCGCCAGGAAAGCCCAGGCTGTCCTCAAGGCACTGCCTGCCCGTCACACATTGATCGGGAGATCAGATCTTCAGGAAGCGTCGCAGCGTGATGCCGGAACCGATTGTGGAGACGAGAATCGCCGCAGCAAACAGGCATGCGCCCAGCACGACGAAGGACATCGAGTCCTGCGCCTGCATCAGCGCAAAGCTGTCGGCGAGCGGATCCACCACGGTGACCTTGCCTATCCACAGGACGATTATCGCAATCGCCCCTCCCAGCACGCCTACGACTACGCCTTCGATCACAAATGGCCAGCGTATGAACCAGCGGGTCGCCCCGACAAGCCGCATGACCTCGATCTCCCGGCGACGGGTGTAGATCGACAGACGGATGGTGTTGCCGATCAGAAGCAGTGAAGCAACGATCAGCAGAGCGGTGATCACGGTCAGCACCAGCTTCAGTGCTCCGGTTACCTCTTCAATCTTGTTCGCCGTCGCCTGCCGGTTGTCTACCTGCTGGACTATCGGCGAGAGATAAGTCGGCTTGCCACTTGCGTTGGGCGGCTGAATTGCTGCCCGGATAGCATCGAGGTTGGCGGCGTCGTCGGGTCTGACTATGAAGTTCGCCGGAAGCGGGTTCCCGCGCAGTTCCTTGAGCACGTCGCGATTCTCCTGGCCGTAATCCCGCCTGAACTCGGCCAGAGCGTCGGCCTTGCTCAGGTATTCGACCTCCCTGACATTCGGGATCGCCTGGATATCGGACTGGAGCGAGTTGACTTCGCTTCCGGTCGCGTCGTCGAAGAGGAACACCCGGAGTTCGAGCTGACTTCTGACCTCGGCGCTCTTGCTCTGGGTGGTCTGGAAGATCGGGACCAGCACACCGATAAGGATCGCTGTAAGGACAGTGGTGACGACAGCTGCCGTGGTCGGTGCGATGTTGCGCCTCATGGCACGCAGCGCCTCGCCGGTGAAGAAGAAGATCCTTCCCATCAGTGGACTCCGTTCGAGTGACCTTCAAGGCCGACGCCCATTTCAGCGCGCATCCGCACGCCAAACTCAGTGGTCGACTCTTCCGTGTATCCGCCGGCAACCTCGTCGCGGATGACCCTTCCTTCGTACAGTTCGATCACGCGGCGGCGCATGCGGTCAACCATCTCGCGGTCATGAGTCACCACCACCACGGTGGTTCCGGTCTTGTTGATCCGGTACAGCAGCTGCATGATCCCGACCGAGGTGACGGGATCGAGGTTTCCGCTCGGCTCATCGGCAAGGAGCAGTGGTGGGTGGTTGACAAACGCGCGGGCCACTGAAACTCGCTGTTGCTCACCTCCGGAGAGTTCGTCCGGGTAGTTGTGGAGCTTGGTCGAGAGGCCCACCAGCCGGAGGGTCTCGGGAACCTTCTGCCGGATTTCGGCGCGCGAAGCGCCGATTACCTGGAGGGCGTACGCAACGTTGTCGTAGACAGTACGGCTCGGAAGAAGCTTGAAATCCTGAAAGACAGTGCCGATGTTTCGACGAAGCTGCGGGATCTTCTTCTCGGAAAGCTGGCCGACATCCCTGCCAGCGATCGAAACGGTGCCGTCGGTCGGCTCCAGCTCGCGAATCAGCAGCTTGATGAGTGTCGACTTCCCGCAACCGGTTGGTCCCACCAGGAAGACGAAATCTCCGCGGTTTACCGCGAGCGAGACTCGATCAAGAGCAAGATGGCCGCCCGAGTAGACCTTGCTGACGTCTCGCATCTCGATTATCGGAGCCCCACCCTTGCGTGGGCGCTCGGAAAGCTTGCGCTCACGGGCCTGCGCAAGGGTGTTCTCCACCTGCTGCTTTCGCTTCTTCTTTCCGAATGCCATCTGGTCTCGCCTATTCACTGGGAGTTGCCTGATTCCTTCTGTCGGGAAGAATCACCCCGGAAGTCGATTCAGGTAATGCGAGCAAAATCTTAGCATTTGCTAATGAATCGTAATGGATACGATGCGATGGTGACCGTTCCCTTTCAACCAGGCCGATTCCGGTCTCTACTGGTGCACTCCGGATTCCTGCTGACCCTGCTGTTGATCGCTGCGGGGGGCCCGGCCGCTGCCCAGGCCTCACCATCGCAAGCCGCCACCGATACTTCCGCAGATTCCGGTGCGGCCGTAAGCATGATCAACGGCAAGGCAACCCGCATCCGTGACTGGCCCTGGCAGGTCGCCCTGTCCTTTGGCGGACCGGGCTACGGCGCCCCAACCCGAAAGCGGACTTTCTGCGGTGGCTCACTGGTCGCCTCCGACCTTGTGATCACGGCAGCACATTGCGTGGCCGGCCTCGGTCGCCCGCTCCTGCGACGGATCGAGGTGATTGGCGGCCGGACCTGGCTGGACAGCGGTACCGGCGGCAGCTCGTACGTGAGCAAACGCATTCTTCCGTACTCCCGCAACGGGGTGCCGAGGTTTGAAGAGAGCAGCCGAAATCCCTGGTGGGACGTAGCCTTGTTGAAGCTGAAACGCGATATTCCCGGTCAGCCGATCAAGCTTGCCGGGGCAGGCGAGATCTCGAGCTTCGCGGCAGGAATGCCGGTCAAGACCACCGGCTGGGGCGTAACCACCCCGTTCGGGCAAACCTCCAGCAACGTTCTCCGCCTTATAACCCAGGTGGTTCTTCCCGATGCTGTTTGCCGTCGGGATAACGGCCGCTTCTACAGTCCGCTGACGATGATCTGCCTCGGGGGTCCGGCGGGCAGTACATCGACCTGCTTCGGTGACAGCGGCGGCCCGATGGTCGCCCGGGTCAGCAGCGGCTGGAGACTGGTCGGTCTCACCAGCTTCGGTGATGCCTACTGTGACCCGGCCCTGCCCTCCGTTGACACCAGAGTTTCCGGTCGCGCCGTCCGGGCCTGGGTGCGTCGGGTCTCACTTCGGGAATCAGGGGTCAACCCGGTGGGCTTCGGTGGCATCCCCCGCCTGAGGCCGAGCTGGTGCAGGGTCCCCGGATTGACAGGCCAAACGGTTGCTCAATCGAGGGGCAGGCTTGACAGGGCCGGGTGCATTCTCGGCACTGTCCGGCGGGAGAGGTTCCGTTTCGGCCAGCCCGGGCGGATCAACAGTTCGAGCCTGCCGCAGGGCTGGCTCGCCCCGATCGGCCAGCGCATTGACGTCTGGGTCAACCGTTGAACCTGTTGCCATGGCGCGGCCCTGCCTGATGGGTCACAATCCGGACATAAGCCGATTGGGGAAAATCGTCACAGTCGCGACCGCCGCCGTCATCGCCGGCACTATCCTCAGCGCCTGCGGTGGTGATGGTGGCAGTCCGTCGCCCGAAGCAGGGGCGACGGGACCAACGGAGGCCACTGGCCTGCAGGGGCTTCCAGGTACTGACGGGGCGACCGGTGCCACTGGTGGTGCCCCTGACAGCGCTGGCGATCGGTATCCCGGTGCCCCGGACGACACCATCTCCGACCGACCAGGCGGACCGGCCCAGTCGAACGGCTCACAGCGAGACGGCGGCGCTGCCCAGGGCAACGGATCCGGCAGCGGCGGGCTTAGCCCTCCTCGGCCTGATCCAGCCGGCTAGTCAGTGAAAAGGCGAGCAGAACGCAACCCGTAGCCAGCGAACCGAGCACCATGGCTATGCCGAGATAAAGCCCGATGCCACCGTCAAAGGCAAGGCTCATCAGCGCGCCTGAGGCGGCGACGACAATCGTCGTGACCACGGAACGTCGTTTCGGTGGGCCGAGAGGGTCGAGATCACCAGCGTTGAATCCAGCGGCCTGCTCCGGGCGGTCCGGGGTTTCACCTTCTGCCGGATCAAATCGCCCCTGCAGCACCAGTCCGTAAAGGAGGATCAGCGAGGGAACCAGAATCAGCAGGCCGATCGCAATGGACACCATCAGCCCGATCAGGACATTGTCAGCAGCCGCTGCCTCCTGGACCGTCAGGGCAGGCGGCAGAATGTAGGGCGACTGGGCTATCCCCCACCCGGCGACGACCGTAACCACGGCTGCCGCTGCGGTGTAGCGTGCGGCCGCAAACTTCCGGCCCCAGAGAAGGACGATGGTAAGCAGTCCGGCCGCTGCCGATACAGCCAGATCAACCAGACCCAGACCGCTGGTCAGTCCCTCGTAGACGAGTTCGCTGTCACCCTGCAGCACGAACACACCACCCGCCGCAACCAGTCCGGTCACCAGCCCCGCAGCGAGACCACGCACCCTGAATGCTGAGGCGAGATCGGAAAGGCCCTTTCGGTTTGCGTCGGCCGCAAGATAGACCGCTGCCAGGTAGGCGCAGAGAGTCACCGCAACGAGCCCGATCATGATTGACGTCGGGTTGAGCCAGCTCGAGATGATTTCTCCCTGAGCATTTCCGATAGGCACCCGTCCGGACACCACGGCTCCGATCACCGCGCCAAGCATGAAAGGGGTTATGAAAGACGCCACGGTTGCCAGCCATGTGACCCAGTCCCGTTTAGCGTAGTCGCCGACTACGTAACCGACTGCACGCATGATGATCCCCAGACAGGCGAGAATCAGAGGTATCCACAGGGTCGAGAAGATTGAAGCGAAAACCTCCGGGTAAGCGGTCCAGCAAACGACCAGCACGAAGATCAGCCAGACGTGGTTGGCTTCCCAGACCGGTGCCATCGAGTTGTGAGTCTGTTCACGGATCTGCCGCGCGCGCTCGCCGTGAGCGGTCAGGACCCAGAAAGGCGAGCCGAAGTCAGCGCCGGCGAGGACCACATAGGCAGCGATGCCTACGAGCATGATGACTGCCGGTACGTCAGACAGTTCCACTGCGGCCCCCCTCCTTTGAACCATCTCCTGAGACGGCTCCTGCGTCAGCTCCGAAACCGGGCTCGAGGGCGGCGATCTCCGGCGGCAGGGGAGTACGGGCCAGCTTGCGCAGGACCCAGAGTGTGGCGACTATCAACGCGCCGTAGACCAGCGCCAGCGCCGCGTAACCGAAAACGATCCCGTCAGCGCCCGAAACTGCCTCCTCTGTCCTCATCACTCCATAAACGACCCAGGGCTGACGGCCGACCTCGGTCGTAACCCACCCGGCAATCAAGGCAACTACCGCGGCAGGCCCCGCGGCTATCACCGCGCGGTAGAACCATTTCGACTCCGGCAGGCGCTTCTTCCGCCACCAGACGAAAAGAAACCACGCCGCAAGGGCGACAAGCATTGTTCCGATGCCGACCATCGTCTGAAAGGAAATCCGGACGACATTGACCGGCGGACGGTCCTCCGGAGGAACGGTCTCGAGGCCCTGGACTGTGGCATTCGGGTCGTGGTAGGCGAGCAGGGAGAGCATCTTCGGGATCTCGATCCCGAAGATGATGGTGTTCTCCTCGGTGTACCAGCCCAGGATCGTCTCGGGAGCCCCCCGGGTCGTCTCGTAAAGGCCTTCAAAAGAGGCCAGCTTGATCGGCTGGTCCTCAGCAACGGTCCGGGCCGACCAGTCCCCGATCAGAATCTGAGTCGGAGCAGCAAGACAGGCGATCGCCAGGGGAATGACCATCGCGGTCCGGAAGTATGCCCCCCGACGGCCCTTGAGCCAGGCGACCGAGTAGACCCCTGCGACCAGGAAGCCGACCACGATGAAGGCGGCCAGATACATGTGTGTCAACTGCGGCCAGAGATGTCCGTTGCCAAACAGGGCAGCCCACGGCTGGACGTTCGTTACCTCCCCGTTGACGACGTCAAAGCCTGACGGATTGTTCATCCAGGCATTGACCGAGATCACGAAAAAAGAGCCCGTCAGACCGGTCACCATCACCGGGATTCCGGTGAGCATATGTTTCACCGGCGACAGCTTGTCCCATCCGTAGACGTAGATCGCGATGAAGATCGCCTCGATAAAGAAGGAGAAGCCCTCGAGGCCGAAGGCCAGACCGAAGACATCGCTGAAGGCGGACATGAATCCCGGCCAGAGGATGCCCAGTTCGAAGCTGAGCAGGGTTCCGGTGACCACCCCGGCGGCGAACAGCGTGATCATCACCTTCGACCAGCGCCGGGCGATCGCCGTGTAATGGGCCTTGCCGGTGCGCATCCCGAGCCACTCCATGAAGATCACCATCGCCGGAAACGCGACCCCGAAACAGACCAGCGGGATGTGCATCGCAAACGACAGCGCCTGCATCTGGCGGGCCTGAAGCAGGTAGTCCTGATCAACCGTGGGAAAGGCGTCAGAGACAGGAAAAACTTGGGTGGCAGCGGCCAGCAGGTCGATCAAGTATCAGCCGATCGAGACCATGCGTTCGATCGGCAGGAGGGCCCTCTCGGCCAGGTCATCCTCGACCTTGACTTCGAACTTGAGGTCCCGTAGCGAGTCGCGCAATTTGGGAAGAGTGATCATCTTCATGTACTTGCAGAAGGCCATTCGGTTAGCCTCGATCAGATCAGCCTCCGGCGCTACCTTGCTGATCGGGTAGAGCATACTGTTCTCGGTGGCGATCACGAAACTGCCTTGGGGTCGCTCCTTGACGTAATCGATCATCTGGGAGGTCGAGAGCATGTGCACGCCTTCCGGGTCGATTTCGCCAGAGGCGACGTACTCCATTGCCTGGGTCGCGCAACCACACTCGGGATGAATCAGAAACTCGGCACCGGGGTTCTCCTCCCGGGTTCGCCGGATGTCTTCGGGCCGAATTCCGGCATGGACATGGCACTCGCCGTCCCAGACGTGGAACCGGGCCGAGCGTTCCGGGGCCTCGCTCAATCCGGTCTCACGGGCGACAAACTGACCGAGCCACATGTCTGGCCCGAACAGGATCTCGGTGTCCTCCCCGTGTTCAGCCCAGATGTGCTCCACCACCTTGACGGCGTTGGATGAAGTGCAGCAGTAGTCGGTTTCCGCCTTTACCTCAGCCGAGGTGTTGACGTACATGACCACCATCGCGCCCGGGTACTTCGCTTTCCAGTCGCGAAGCTGGTCTGCGTTGATCGAGTCGGCCAGTGAGCAGCCGGCATCGAGATCGGGGATCAGGATCTTCTTCTCGGGGGAGAGGATCGAGGCAGTCTCGGCCATGAAGTGAACTCCGCAGAAGGCGACCACCGAGGCCTCCGTCGCAGCCGCCTGCCTGGACAGCCCAAGCGAGTCACCGGTGAAGTCAGCTACGTCCTGGATCTCCGGGACCTCATAGTTATGGGCAAGGATTACCGCGTCCCTGGCCTTGGCCAGTTCACGAATCTCTCTACTGAGCTCCTCAATGACAACCGGCTCCAACTGAGCCGCCATGCCCGAGGGCACCACCGGAAGTTCCTTCATCGCCATGATCCGATTCTACGCTTCCCCGACGCGCCCGGTCGCAGCATCAGCCTGGCCTCCCCGGGTGCTACGGGCAGAGAGAGATTCCGTGGGGATGGCCAGAGCTGCCCGTGTTGCTCCCATGACCCTGATCATTCAGGGCGGTGTCATCCGGGCTGCGATCGAAGCCGCCTGCTGCCCCGATACCTCGTCGAGAGACCGGCCCTTGGGCTCGATTCTGAAGATCGCAGTGATCGCGAAGCCAAGCGTGGTGCAGCCTGCCACAACGAAAAGAAGCGCTGCTGTACCGATGTCATTGAGGAGGATCGGAAAGAAGAAGACGCCGATGGCCGCACCGAGCTTGGCGCAAGCCGCAGCGAAACCGTGACCGGCAGCGCGGATGTCAGACGGAAATACCTCGGCTGGCAAGGCAAATGTGGTCGCGTTCGGTCCGGCATTCATGAATGTGTTGAACAAAGCGAAGCCGACCAGCACCAGGGCCAGGTGAGAATCTGCGCCACCCGGCAGCAACTCTGCGACTGCCAGCAGGCAGAGAGCGACAGTCATTCCGGCGAAGCCGGTCAACTGGAGTGGAATGCGCCCTGCCCTGTCAACCAGGAGGATTGCGATCGCGAAGCCGACGGGCAGGAAGATGTCGAGCAGGGCGGTCGCTTCTATCGATGCGAGGTCATCGGCAATGAAGGTTGTGTCAGCACCGCTGACGACCATCGCAGCGATCAGGGTCGGAGTGAAGATGCCGACGCCATAAGTGGCGATGTCCATGAGAAACCACGGTCCGGCCGTGAAAATCGTGCGCCTGATCATGTTGCGCTTGAACAGCGCCGGCTGGATGAAGGCCTTGAGCCCTTCGGGAACCGGGGCGCTTCGCCTGCGGTCCTCCGCAGTGACCTCGACCGGGCAGCCAGCGAGCTTCTCGGCAACCTCGACCGCCTCCTCCTCGTGACCGTTCTGGGCCAGCCACCTTGGGCTTTCCGGCACTCCGCGACGCAGAAAGATGATTACCAGCGCCGGGATTACTCCGAAGCCCAGCATCACCCTCCATGAAAAGACCTCCGGCAGCAGGCTCAGGACAACCACGCCAACGACGGCTCCCAGCAGGATGCCCACCGCCTGCATCGCGAAGCCGGCGACCAGCCAGCGTCCCCGGCCTTTGCTTGGCAGGATTTCGGCCATGTAACTGGCGGCGATCGGGTAGTCGAGTCCGACTGCGACACCCAGCATGAAGCGAAAGAAGACCAGCGACCAGACGTCCCAGGCGACGATGCAAAGCAGTGAGAAGACTACGAACAGGATCAGGTCGAAGCGAAAGATCTTCTTCCTGCCGATCCGGTCACCCAGCGGACCGAGCAGCCCGGCACCAAAGACAGCCCCGAGAATGGCTGCCGCCGAGATCAGACCGGTCTCCGCCGCCGAAGCGCCAAAGTCCTTGGCAATCAGGGGATTTGCGACCCCGATGATGAAGAAGTCAAACCCGTCAAGCATGATCCCGAGGGCCGCCAGCATCCAGAAGGCACGGTGGAGACGGCCAAACTTTGCTCTGTCAAGGGCAATCCCAAGCGGCAGGCGCAGTTTCCCTGAATCCGTGTCGGCCTCTGGCGTTGAACCCGCAGTCATTGACGCCAGACTAGGGCTGATGCCCGCAGTTCCTGTTTACAAAGAGTGAAGAGGACCGGACTGGGGGGTCGATCAGGCAGGCTCGACGAGCATGCTGAAGTCAAGTACCGGGGCTGAATGGGTCAGGGAACCGATCGAGATGAAGTCAACTCCCGTACCGGCTGCTGCGCGAACGTTCGAGAGGTCGATCCCGCCGGATGCCTCAAGCTCTGGCCTGGCACCTGCTTTATCGCGGGCGGCCACCGCGGCTGCCATTTGCTCAACGGTCATGTTGTCGAGGAGAATCCGATCGGCACCGCTCGCGATCGCCTCCTCCACCTGCCCGGCAGTCTCCGCCTCGACCTCGATCATGAACCCGGGTCTGGCCTGACGGCACGCCTCCACCGCCTTGCTGATCCCGCCTGCCACGGCGATGTGGTTTTCCTTGATCAACACGGCGTCGTACAGACCGATCCGGTGGTTGAATCCCCCGCCACGGGAGACCGCCTCCTTCTCGAGCAGCCTCATTCCCGGGGTTGTCTTGCGGGTGTCAAGTATCCGGACTCCTGTACCTGCAACCGAGCTGACGAAGCGCGAGGTAAGCGTGGAAACCCCGGAAAGGTGACCCAGAAAGTTCAGGGCGACACGCTCGCCGGCCAGGATCGCACGGGCCGGTCCGTGCACCAGGGCGACATCAACAGGGACCGTTTCGGTCCAGCACCCTTCAGCCACGATCCGGTCAGTGCCGGATGCCCCTGTCTGACGGAAGACCTCCTCGACGATGTCAAGGCCGAATACGACCCCAGGCTGCTTCAGCAGTATCCGCGCGCTCGCCATCATCCCGGCCGGCACGGTCGCCTCGGCCGTCACATCTCCCGGACCAAGGTCCTCTTCCAGGGCGCGCGAAATCAGCTCGACAGTTCCCGAGGGGAGCTCACTCATGCCCACGACCCTAGAGAACCGAGGAGATCGAACGACTGGCCAGGTCGCACCCGCAGCCTTTGGAACTCAGACCGTCCGGTTCAGGTACTCGCGGATGAAGCCGTCGATGTCTCCGTCGAGCACACGCTGTGTATCGCCGACTTCGTAATCGGTCCGATGATCCTTGACCATCGTGTACGGATGAAGCACGTAGCTGCGTATCTGGGAACCCCAGGCAACATCCTGGACCTCGCCGCGCTCCTTGTTGACGGCCTCAGTGCGCTTGCGTTCCTCCAGCTCGATCAGCTTCGAGCGCAGCATGTCCATTGCGACCGCCTTGTTCTGAGTCTGGGAGCGTTCGTTCTGGCACTGCACCACCACCCCGGTCGGCTCATGGGTGATGCGCACGGCCGAGTCAGTCTTGTTGACGTGCTGTCCGCCCGCGCCGGAGGCCCGGTAGGTATCGACCCTTAGGTCCTTGTCGTCAATGTCAATGTCCACGGTTTCATCAACTACCGGGGCCACGTCAACCTGGGCGAAGCTCGTATGGCGCCGTGCCGAAGAGTCAAAGGGCGAGATCCGGACCAGGCGATGCACTCCACGCTCGGCCGCGACAAGTCCGTAGGCGTTCTCGCCCCGCAGCAGGAAGGTGGCCGACTTGAGGCCGGCCTCGTCGCCCTCGGAGGCCTCCTTCATCTCGACCTTGAAGCCCCGGCGCTCGGCCCAGCGCAGGTACATCCTGAGCAGGATCTCGGCCCAGTCCTGGGAGTCAGTACCGCCAGCGCCGGCATGAACGGTGACCAGAGCATCTCCCGAGTCGTACTCGCCGCTGAACAGCCTCGCCTCCTCGAGCGCCTCAAGGCGGCTTTCAATGGACTCGAGCTGTCCGGTCAGCTCGGCCGCCATCTCGGTATCGGTCTCTGCCATTTCAGCCATGTCGGAGAGGTCGGCTGCCTCGGCTTCCAGCGAGCGGAAGTCGGTCAATTTCTTCTGGGCTCGGGAATGCTCTGCCGAGACCGAGGCCGCGACGTCCTGTTCATCCCAGAATCCCGGCTGCTGCATTTCATTCTCCAGCCGTTCTATCTCCCGCTCGAGTTCATTCAGATCGAGGTACTCGCCGAGCAGGCTCAGGTTCTCCGAGATCGAGATGATCCGGGCCGGAACGGAGTCGATGTTCGATGTCTCTGCCACTGGCCCAGACTATTTGATGGACGCCGTCACTACGCCGCCCGGATGCGCTCTGGGAGTATTCACAGGATGACCAGCAACGGTGAGGAGAGCCGCCGCCGAAAAAGGTTGATCCGGATCATCTCGGTCGCGATTGTCGTATCGCTGGTGACAATTTCAATGAAGACCGGTGCCTGGCTCGTGACCGGCTCGGTCGGTCTGCTCTCGGATGCGATCGAGTCCGTGGTCAACCTGATCGCGGCCCTGGTCGGACTGGTGGTGATCCTCTGGTCCACCCGCCCGCCGGACGAAGACCACGCCTACGGTCACGAAAAGGCTGATTACGTTTCAGCCGGGTTCGAAGGTGCCTTGATCCTGCTGGCAGCTTTCACCATCGCCTATGCGGCGATTGAACGCCTGATCAATCCGGCCGGCCTGACCGAAGTCGGGATCGGTCTGGCGATCTCGCTGGCCGCGACACTGATCAACCTCGGCGCTGCAACCCTGCTCATGAGGACCGGCCGTCAGGAGCAGTCCTTGACCCTGGAGGCTGACGGACGGCACCTGATGACCGATGTCTGGACAACGATCGGCGTTGTGGTGGGTGTGGCCCTCGTCTGGCTGACCGGGTTTGAGCGCCTTGACCCGGTGATCGCCCTGGTCGTCGCCGCAAACATCGTCCGGACCGGATCCTCGCTCGTTCGCGATTCGATGTCCGGACTGATGGACAAGGCGCTGCCTGAGGATGACCTGGCCGCCGTGCAGAGTGTGCTCCACCGGTATTCGAAAGAGACCGTCGAGTTCCACGCGTTGCGAACACGCAAGTCCGGCAGGCGCTCGTTCATCTCGGTGCACGTTCTGGTGCCCGGAGAGTGGACCGTCAAGGCCGGTCACGACTTCGCCGAAAAGGTAGAGGAGGACCTCCGGAAGGCTGTGGGTCAAGCGACGATCTTCACCCACCTCGAACCGGTCGAAGACCCGCTTTCCTTCGCCGACACCGAGCTGGACCGGGATCGCGACTAGGGCGTTTCGGGTGAGTACGGGCCTTCGGCTTCGAAGGCGCGGACCGCGTCGGTGCGGTCCTCGAATGGTCGCCAGGAGCTGACCAGGCCATCGCGGAAGCCGAACAGCCAGGCCATCTCGTCGGTGGCGGCGTGACTTCCGTCCTCATCCCAGTGCCAATGCCGCTCGATCCTCAGGAGGACCTCGGAGTCGCTCTCTTCGGACCCGGTGACCTCAACCGTCTGCTGGACGCCTCCTGGTGCGCGGGTGGCCCAGGCAAGGGCCGCGTCGCGGCCCTCCCGCAGGCCGCGATTCGAATGGATCTCTACGTCCGGGTGCAGAACCTCGTTGAAGGCAGCCAGATCGCCCTCGTTGAAGGCGCGGACGAAATCGAGGGCGGAGCCCGTCAGGCCCCGTGACACTTCTTGAACTTCTTGCCCGATCCACACCAGCAGGGGTCGTTCCGGCCGATGCTTTCGCGCTCGGTATTGACCTTGGTCTCAGCCGCTCCACCGAGGATGCTGCCCGGCTGGCCGCCGATACTCGCCATGCCACCCGGAACGACTCCCGGGATGCCACCGGTCTCGGCCGGGCCGGGCGTACTGCCTGCGGCGACCTCGGCCAGTGCCGAAGGCTGGCCCTCGAGCGTACCGCCGGAGTAGTCGAGATTTTCGACGTTGCCCTCGGCCACTGCGGCGAATGCTCGTTCAACCTCATTCGGCTCGAGCTGAACCTCAACGTTGAAGATCAGCTTGCTGAACTCTTCCCAGATTGCGTGCATCAGATCCGAGAACATCGAGTAGCCCTCGTTCTTGTAGGCAACCAGAGGGTCGATCTGGGCGAAACCGCGGAGGTGGATTCCCTCGCGCAGATAATCCATGTCGTAGAGGTGCTCCCGCCAGCGGTTATCGATTACCTGGAGAAGGATGGTGCGCTCGATGTAGCGCATTACCTCTTCGCCGAGCTGGCTCTCACGCTCTTCGTAGGCCTTCTGGGCATCTTCGATCAGCTCGACCTTCAGGCCCTCCCGATCCACGGAATGCGCGGGCATTCCGGCGACGTCCACGGAGCAGGGCCAGATCAGGTGAAGCTGGGTATCCAGCTCCGGAAGGTCCCACTCTTCGATGATGTCGCCGGGTGTGTATTCGTCGACCAGACGTTCGATCACGCCGTCCAGCTCCTCGCGAGCGATTTCCGACATGTCGCGGCCCTCGAGGATCTCGCCGCGGTACTTGTAGACCACGCGGCGCTGCTCGTTCATGACATCGTCGTATTCGAGGACCCGCTTGCGGATCAGGAAGTTCTGCTCCTCGACCTTCTTCTGGGCATTCTCAACGGTCTTGGTCAGCATCTTCGCCTCGAGTGGCAGCTCCTTGCCTTCGTCGTCAACCGGTCCGAGCCGGTCAAGGATGCGGTAGATGCGGTCACCGGCGAAAAGTCGGATCACGTCGTCTTCAGCGGAGAGGAAGAAGCGGGATGCGCCCGGGTCGCCCTGGCGGCCGGCGCGGCCGCGAAGCTGGTTGTCGATCCGGCGGGACTCATGCCGCTCGGTGCCACAGATGAAAAGCCCACCCAGTTCCCGGACCTGCTCGGCCTCGGCCTTGCACTGGGGCCGGAGGTCGGCCGCGAGTTCGTCTACGGCCTCACGGTAGCCCTCGTCTTCGGGGTTCAGTCCTCGCTTGGCAACGATCGGGTGGGCCATGCCTTCAGGATCGCCACCGAGTTTGATGTCGACGCCACGGCCAGCCATGTTGGTCGCGATCGTGACTGAACCCTTACGACCCGCCTGGGCGATTGTCTCGCCTTCCCGCTCGGCGTATTCAGGTTTGGCGTTGAGCACGACGTGCTCGATGCCCTCCCGCTTGAGGGCGGAGGAGATCATCTCCGAGGTCTCGACCGACACGGTGCCGACCAGGATCGGCTGGCCGGTCTTGTGGCGCTCGACCAGTTCCTCGATGACCGCCTGCCACTTGCCCTCGCGGGTCTTGAAGATCTGGTCGTTCTGGTCATCGCGCATGGTCGGCTTGTTCGTCGGAACCTCGACCACCGGAACCTTGTAGATCTTCATGAACTCGGTCGCCTCGGTCAACGCCGTACCGGTCATTCCCGAAAGCTTCTCGTAGAGCCGGAAGTAGTTCTGGAGGGTGATCGTGGCGAGGGTCTGGTTCTCCTCGCGGATAGCCACCCCCTCCTTGGCCTCAACCGCCTGATGGAGGCCCTCCGACCAACGTCGCCCTTCCAGAATCCGGCCGGTGAACTCGTCGATGATCATCACTTCGCCGTCGACCACGGCGTAGTCCTTGTCCCTGCGATAAAGGGACTCGGCCTTGAGCGACTGGATCAGGTGGTTGACCATGTTTCCGTTTTCGGCAAGGTAGAGGTTGTCTACGCCAAGGAACTTTTCCGCATTCTCGACGCCGCGCTCGGTCGGAGCCACGGTCTTGTGCTTCTCGTCGTACTCGTAGTCGTACTCCGCATCGGAGGTGTCGCGGGTCTCCCCTTGAGACTTCAGTTTGGTCTTGGCGGGAACCCCCTCGAGCTGCTTGGCAAGGCGGGCGAAGGTGTAATAGGTCTGGGCCGCCTGCTCGGGGGCACCGGAGATGATCAGCGGGGTCCGGGCCTCATCAATCAGGATGTTGTCTACTTCGTCGACGATCGCGAAGTCGTGGGCGCGCTGGACCTTGTTTTCGATCGAGCTGGCCATGTTGTCGCGCAGATAGTCGAAACCGAACTCGGAGTTGGTGCCGTACGTGATGTCGCAGGCGTACTTCGCCCTTCGGTCACCCGGCTGGTCATCCTCCTGGATCCACCCCACGGAACAGCCGAGCATGTCGTAAATCGGCTTCATCCAGAGTGCGTCCCGCTTCGAGAGGTAGTCGTTGACCGTGACCACATGGACGCTGCCGCCAGCAAGCGTGTTGAGCACGATCGCCAGGGTGCTGGTCAGGGTCTTGCCCTCACCGGTCTTCATCTCGGCGATCGCGCCGTCGTGCACGACCATGCCACCAATCAGCTGAACGTCGTAGTGGCGCTCACCGAGGGTCCGGCGGGCGGCTTCCCTGGTCAGCGCAAACGATTCCGGAAGCAGGTCGTCAAAGGACTCTCCGCCCTTCGCACGCTCGCGCAGCGCGTCAGCTTCTTCACGAAGCTCGTGGTCCTCAAGAATCTCCATCTCGGGCTCGATCCGGTTGATCGAGTCGACCCGCTTCTGGTAGGTCTTGAACTTGCGCCCCTCGCCAAGCCTGAGTGCGCGGTCGATTAACTGTTTGGCCATCCACCAAGATTAGCCGCTGCCGGAAATCGACACCGGAACGGAAGAGCCCTTGGCTGCCCGGCCCTCCCGACCGACGGTCCGGGAGGATCAGACAGGACCCGAAGGAGGCCCCTCGCGGGGCCTCCTTGATCAACTCGCCGGGTCTTCGAGCCGGGCAACCGACGCGAGCTTTCAGAGGCTCGCGGAGGCCCCCCCGGACGGCCTGCCCTGCATCTTGTGGACCAGTCGGCGGGTTTCCTTGCGCTTGCGCCGCTTCTCGCGGTGCCTCTTGACCTGGCGACGCATGTCCTCGGACAGTTCATTGACCGTGTGGATCATGTCTGGCGTGGCTTCATGGGCGTGAAGCGTGACGCCTTTCAGGTGCAGCTTGGCCTCGGCGACGTACTTGTTGGCCACGGCCGGATTCTGCTCCTCATAGACCACAACCTCGACCCTCGAGAGCGGCGAAACCTGCTTCCCGATCGCTTCGAACCTGTGGGCAACCTGCTCGCGCAAATCGTCAGTCACCTCGACGTTACGACCACGGATCTCAATTTGCATTGAACCTCCTTGCGGGTTTGTGAACCTTTTTCTGATCCTAGCCAGCCGCCTTCAATGCGACAAGGGGGTTTTTCCGAAGAGATCTGACCGGAGCCTTCAGACTCTCCGGGTGAAGCTGAGCGTTGTGATCTGGCCGGCCCCGCACTGCTTCAGGGCGGACGCGCAGGCCGAGACTGTGGCTCCCGTTGTAATCACGTCATCGATCAGCAGAACAGGTCCCGCGACACGCGCAGCCGGTCTGATCATCGGCGGCGCAGCGATCCTCTCCTCCCTTCCGCGACCCCGCTGCCGACCGTGGCCCATGCGCAATATCACCCCGGATGCCGGCGGTGGTGCCGCTGCGAGTTCACAGACCTTTCCGGCAAGCAGGGCTGCCGGATCAAAACCGCGCATCCGGACCCTCAGCCGGGAGGGCGGCACGGGTACGACGGTCGTTTCGGCCACCAGTCCGTCCAGATGCTCGGCCATGTAGCCAGCCATAAGCGATGCAAGACCCACCATCCGGCCGAACTTGAAGGCCCGAAGCAGATCTCTGGCCGTCCCTTCGTGGCGGAAGCTGGCGACGGCCCGATGAATGCCGGGCGGAGGATTTCCCCAGACCGGCCGCTCGGAGTTCAATTCATGGACGCAGCCAGGGCAAAGCCGGGCTTGCCCGTCACAGGCAGCACGACATGCCACACACACCGGTGGGCAAAACAACCGGATGACGGAAGCCGGATCCACGGCCCGATTGTCGAAGTCATGGGCTCAGGTGTGGTTCGTAAAACTCACGAAACCGTCAGCTGTACCAAACAGACAGGGAAACCCCGGACCTGAAAAGGCGGGGCCGGATGGGCGGGGGATCCGTCAGGGACCTGGGTCAGCTGCCCAGTACTCCACCGACGGCGAATGAGCCATCGGTGAGTTCAGCGCCTTCGAGCAGGACCGCCTCGCGAACCCTGACGTCACGGCCGAGCCTGCAGCCCCGACCGAGAACGACCGGGCCGGTGATCTCGCTGCCGGCCTCGATCATGCAGTCGGGTCCTATCAGGACCGGTCCCTGAACCTCGGCGCCGGAGAGATCAACCCCGTCGGCGCACCAGATTCCCGGTTTGAGCTCTGGTTCCGGGATCTCGAGGTCGACTGTACGGTTGAGACCGTCGAAGCAGCCCTGAATGAGCTCGCTGATGGTTCCCACGTCATTCCAGTAAGCCTCTACCTCGTACGAGTAGAAAGGCTCGCCCGCCTCGAGGAGCGCCGGGAATACATCCATTGCCCAATCGGCAAAACCTTCGGGGTCGTCGTCTGAGGCCAGCACGCTTTCGCCTGGACCGGGAAAGAAATCAAATATCTCGGAGTTGAACATGTAAATGCCACAGTTGGCAAGATCGGAAAGAGCCTCCGCCGGGTCGGGCTTCTCCTGGAAACCCTGAATCCGGCCATCTTCGTCGGTTATCACGACGCCGAACTGACTTGTATCGGAGACCTTTCGGGTCGCAAGCGTGGCGATGCCGCCATGACTCTCATGAAACTCGCGCATTGCAGCCAGGTCGATGTCGGTCAGGGCATCGCCCGAGATAACGAGGAAGCCACCATCGAAGAAGGAGGAAGCGTTACGAACGCCGCCAGCCGTGCCGAGGAGGGCCTCCTCGGGGCTGTAGCTCAACTCGACACCGAACTCGGAGCCGTCGCCGAAATAGTCGCGTATCGCCTCCGGAAACCAGTGGAGGTTGGCTGTCACCTGATTGAAGCCGTGCCTCTGGAGCAGACCAATGATGTGCTCCATCACCGGGCGATTGAGCACCGGTACCATCGGTTTGGGTGCCGAGTAGGTGATTGGACGGAGCCTGGTGCCGAGTCCGGCCGCAAGCACCATCGCCTTCATGAGTGTGCTCCAAGCCTCGTCTTGAAGTCGACTATCTCGTTTACCGTCAGCGGGTCGACCCCCCGCTGCTCGGCGAGTTTGATCGAGATGAGATCACCAAGCATCACGGCCCAGAACAACCTCTCTGACGGCGTTTCGCCTCGTGTATCGATGCTGAAGACAGGGGCTCCGGTCCTCGCGATCGACTCAGCCGTCAATTCGATTCGCTGGCGCTCCCGGGGGGACTGGTCACGGTCAAGCAGGAAGACCCCGCCGAGGCCACCATCACCGGTCGCCCAGGCCTCCATCAGATTGTGATTGGCCTCAGGCATCTCGACAGGAAAGGCAGCCTGCTTGGCGTTCTCGTTGACCTGATTGGCCCAGCGTCGGGCAACCGGAACGGTCAGGCCCGTCCCGTGAACTATCAGGGGCATGCCGTCCATACCGGGAGCGAGGTCAGCGGCGAGCTCCAGCAACTCAGGCTTCGAGGAGTCAAGGAAGTCCGCAGCGGCTGCCAACTCCTCGCGAACATCCGGCGCAACCCCGGCAAGGTTCGCGAGCAGCGCCGCGGTCACTGTCATGTAGGCAACGGTCACCCGGGACTGGAAGAACCCGGGAAGTCCGATGAACCCGAGGTCGTGTTCGCGTGCGTACTCGCCCAGGCTGCCGCCGGTACCGACGACCCAGCGATGGGCCTCCATCTCCCCCGCTTCACCAAAGGCGGAGAGGGTCTCCTCGGTCTCACCCGAATAGCTGGATCCGAGCACTGACCATTCCGAGTTGATCCAGCGTGGCAGCCGGTAGCTGCGCACGACCATCAACGGACCGGACAGGCGCTCCCCGAGCAGTCCGCCCGCAAGCTCACCGCCGATTGCAGATCCGCCCATTCCGCAAACCACAAACCCGGCTGAGGGCCGTGCCTTCAACCCGGCTGAGTCGGTCCTCCAGATCGCATCGCGAATGTGATCGGGGATATCAAGGATGTCATCAAGCATCGATGCGCTCATTTCTGCCCAGCACCATATTTCTTACGGCTACATCCTCCGCGACGGTCACGCCGGGTGAAAGGATCGAACCGTGAATATTTGCGTTTTCGCCGATCCTGCAGCCTTCCAGCAGAACTGAATCGGTTATCCGGGCCCCAGCCCCGACACGACATCCCGTGCCGATAACGGCCCGTGGCCCGATCCACGCCTCGCTGGATACCTCAGCCCCCGGTGCGATGAAGACGCCCTCCGCATTGTGTTCAACCCCGGATTTGACCCTGCCCTCGATGATGTCCCAACAGGCCTCACGGTAGCGGTCGTAAGTTCCGATGTCCTTCCAGTAGCCGTCCAGGCTCAGGCCGTAGAGACCGTTGTCGACCAGTAGCGGGAATACATCTCGCTCAATCGAAACGCTGCGTCCTCCAGGGATGAGATCCAGAACTTCGTGCTCCATGACATAGGCCCCGGCGCTGATCAGTCCTTGCCCTGCCCCGGTTTGCTTCTCGGTGAAGCTCCGTACCAGGCCTTCCTCATCGATCTCAACCAGGCCGAAGTCACTCGGATCTTCCATCGGGTAGAGGCCAAGACTGATCCTCGCCTCACGCTCAATATGAGACTCCCAGAGTGAAGTCAGGTCAAGGTCGGCAAGAGAATCTCCGTTCAGGGCGAGAAAGCGTTCTGCCAGATAAGGCGCCGCGAAACGGATCGCCCCGGCCGTACCGAGAGGTTCCGGCTCGACCAGGTAGCGCAGTTTCGGCCCGCGCGGTGACCCTCCTCCCAGAACTTCCTGAATCTGATCCGGGAGAAAACCGCAGGCGAGGATTACTTCATCGACCCCGTGACTTTCAAGCCAGTCGATCATGTAGCTGAAGAATGGCCGGCCAACCATGTCGAGAATCGGTTTCGGAGTGTCCGTGGTCAGCGGCTGAAGGCGGGTTCCGAACCCTCCGACCAGTACCAGCGCCTGCACCATTTACTCCGTTTCGGCTTCGGGATCAGGAAGTCCGATGCCCTCGTAAACGAAGCCTTCGGCCCGCAGGTGCTCGGCGTCAAGAAAGTTACGTCCGTCAATCACGAGCGGGCGATTCATCAGTTCCGCCGCCCCGGCCCAGTCAATCTCAAGAAATTCCGGCCACTCGGTGACGATCACCGCTGCGTCGGAGCCGCCAAGCGCCGCCAGAGCCGAGGCCTTCATTTCAACGCCGGGGAGCAGCCCCCTGGCGTTGTCCATGGCCACGGGATCGTAAGCGACGACCTCTGCCCCTTCACCGCGCAGGCGAGCCGACAGGACGAGGCTTGATGCCTCCCGCATGTCGTCCGTATCAGGCTTGAAGGCAAGGCCGAGAAGTGTGATCCGTTTGCCGACCAGATCGCCCAGGTGACGCTGGAGCTTGCTGACTACCCGACGCTTCTGAAGTTCATTGACCTCAATTACGGCGTTCAGAAGCTGGAAGTGATAGCCGCTGTTGCCGGCCAGCAGCTTCAGGGAGCTGACGTCCTTGGGAAAACAGGATCCGCCAAAGCCGATGCCGGGCCGCAGGAACTGTGGCCCGATTCGGTCATCGAGTCCCATGCCGCGTGCCACCTCACCGACATCGGCACCGACCTCCTCGCAGACGTTGGCAATTTCGTTGATGAATGAGATCCGGGTGGCGAGATACGCGTTCGAGGCGAGCTTGACCATTTCGGCGCTGGACACATCGGTCCGGACTACCTCACCTCCGAGCGGCGCGTAGAGCCCGGCGACCTCATCGGCCGCCTGATCGTCACCCGGGGCGGCACCGATCACGACGCGGTCAGGGTGCATGAAGTCTTCGACGGCGGAACCCTCCTTGAGGAACTCCGGACAGGAGACATAGGGCATCCCGGGCAATTCAGTACGGAGCTTCTCTCCCGTCCCGGCGGGAACAGTGCTCTTCATCACCAGCACATGGCCCCCGCCACCATCAAGATCGTCGACGACCGAGCGCACTCGGGAAAGATCCGCATCGCCCGAGTAGGTGGGCGGCGTGTCCACGCATACGAACAGAAGACGGGCGTTGTCGAGCACTTCACCCATGTCAGTCGTGAAGTGAAGCCGCTTCTGGTTCTTGCGAATAAGCTCAGCCAGTCCGGGCTCGTGGATCGTCACCTCTCCCCGGCCCAGGGACGCAACCTTTTCAGGAACGACATCACGGGCATACACCTCGTGACCGAGCTCGGCAAAACAGGCAGCAGTCACGAGGCCGACCCAGCCGACGCCAATCACGCCGACGGGCGGCATTCCTGAGGATTCCATCTGCTCTCTCCCTGCTAGTTCGGTGTGAAGACGCGCGCGGCGCGCGCCATTCCCAGCATCTGGTTGTTTGTCAGTGTGAGCAGCAGGGAGTTGGAGAGCCAGTAGGTATTGCCTTCGTCAAACCAAGAGATCAGACGGATCCGGTCCCCCTCCGTGTAGACCCTGGATTCCCTGCCGGCAATCTCGATGCTTTCGTGCGGCGCCTCAAGTATCGGGGGGTCCTCCCAGCCACGGATGCCCTGCAGTCCAAAGTAATGCACCCCGTCTGCTCCCTCCAGGACCATCACCATGCGATAGGCGGCGTGAGCTTTCTTGTCAGGGTCCCGAACGTGATAGCTCCGGCTTTCCTTCGAGTAATACGCCCCGGCGGGAAGCCTCTTGGTGTACCAGGTATCGAAGCTGCCCCGGGGAGCAGGGCCCTCGATCACAATTGCCTGCTCGAGACCGGCCTGGGCCGCATCGACAAGTTCATCCGACTCCTTGTCCGGAGCGCCGGCGGCAACTATCGATTTGTCCTTCTTCTTTGACTGGCTCTTTGGGCCTCTGTTCTTCTTGTTGCCGTTGCTGGCCTGGCCGCCTCCGCCGGAAGTGCCGACCGGTCCGGCCGAATCCATGAAGCCAAGGAATTTCTCGACAGCACCTTGAACTTCCTGGGGGGTGGCCGTCACGTAGGAAGGACCCAGGGTGGCCGGGAACTTGACCTCGACAACCTGCGCGCTGCGGGAATCGAACAGCAGCTTGAGGAGCTCGAGTGACTCCTTCGATCCCGAAATATCAGAGCGGGTGTTGTCGGCGAACGCGTCGATCAGTTCATTGCGGCGATTGATTATTTCCGCAAAAGACAGCCGGTTTCGGATCTCTCCGATCAGATCCTGCTGCCGGGATGCCCTAACGAGGTCACTGTCGGTATGCCGGTATCGCGCGAACTCGAGCGCGTCAGCACCGCACAGCTTCTGGTAGCCGGCGTCAATGTCTATTTCGGCGTACTGCTCTGACGCGGGGACACCTTCGTTTGAGTGGTAGTACTCGCGGTCCACGTCGACGAAAACGCAACCGATCGCATCCACCACCGAGGCGAAACCCTGAAAGTCGACATTGACCACATGGTTGATCTGGAGCCCGGTCAGCGCCTTGATCGTCTGCAGGGTCAGCTTTGTGCCGCCATAGCTGTACGCGGCGTTGAACTTGTCCGTGCCGTAGCCCGGAATCTCCACCTTGAGATCCCGGGGGATTGACAGCATCGCGATCTGCTCGGTTTCCGGGTCCAGCCTGAGCAGGATCGTGGTGTCAGAGCGACCGGGATCACCATCGAGGGCGCCACCGCCGGTCCGGGCATCAGAACCAAGGATTGCGATGGTCTGGGGGCCACCGTTGCTCTCGGGCAGGATGTTGGCACCGATGTTCTGGAATGCCGGATCCGAAAAACGCTTGGTCAGATCATCGACCACCTGAAGGACCGAAGCAGAGGTAGCTCCTGCGAATGCGAAGACGATGATCAGCGTCGCGAGGGAAAAGCGCCACCACAGCCTCTTGCCTTTTGGTGCCGACTCGAAGTCCCCGCATGCTGGTGGTCGCGGAGGATCAAAGGCCTGGCCAGATCTCCTTGCTGCCTCGATCGCCTGATGAACCTCGCTCCTCGCAGCCGCAGCGAGAATTGCGGTCTGCTCTTCGGTGATCAGGTACTCGCCGGAACCCGTGTCTGCCTCCGACCAGTCGCTGCTCTCTTCCTCGCCCGTCTGGTCCACTCCCTCGGACTGATCCGGAACAGAGCCACCGGAATCCCCGGCCCCGGTGCCCTCAGTGACACGAGGTTCCCCGGCGGAAGCAGCCGGAGCAACTCCACTCTCCGGACTCTCGAGCAAGGCGGCCCTGAAGACGGGATCCAGTTCAGGGACGTCCTCGTCGGAGATCAGCGCCTCGAGGGCAAAGAGTTCTTCGGTCGGCGGGTTCCCGTCGACGGGATCGGTTTCTTCGGCTGGAGTCCGGGCCTGCGGTGCCCCGGCTTCGTCTGCATCCAGTGGCCCCCCGTCAGGGGCGGCGCCTTCCTCGGGGCTTCCGCCCGAGGAACCGGGCTCGTCGCCGATGCCGGCCGCCAGATACTCCTCGGTTGATTCGTCGTGCTCTTCGTCAGTCATCAGCTTGCCGGTCCGCTGGTTTCGCGATTGTCGCGAGGAACTCCTTGAGCGCACGGTAGTAAGTCGTGAGCGAGCTGACCGAGACCCATTCGTCGGGACCATGGTGCCCCGCCCCACTGGGCCCGAACTCGACTGCGGGAATTCCGGCCCGAATGAATGAGACCGCGTCGGAGGCACCGTCCCTGCCTACCGAGAGGATGGGAGCCTCGTGATGCCTGCCGACAACCTCGACCAGCCGTGTCACCCACGGTGAATCGCTTCCGGGATCGACGGGAGGCAGCACGATTATGTCCTCCATCCGGGCAGGGCCGAGTGCACGGATCTGTTCCCGGATCCGTTCCGGCCGCTGATGCGGCAGGAACCTTATGTCCACGTCGATGGCGCAATAGTCAGGAACCTTGTTGAGCGCGTCCCCACCCCAGATTCGGCCGAGGCTGATCGAAGGGCGGTCAAACAGTTCGGAGCTTTCCTTTGCAAACGGTAGCGATTCGATCGCCCGGAACATCTCTACGGCCCTGAGAATGGCGTTATCGCCCAGCCACGGTGTCGAGCCGTGGGCCGAACGCCCACCGACCCCGATCCGTATCCCGAGCACCCCTTTTGCTGCTACCCCGACATGGAGATCGGTTGGCTCTCCGGTAATCGCGAAGTCTCCGGTGAGCCCGGACTCGACCAGAAAATCGCTGCCGCGATTGGCGCTCTCTTCGGACTCTTCATCGGAGACGATTCCGAGTCGGACCCTGAGGCCCGGAATCTCTTCCCCTGGAACCGGCACTGCGAGCATCATGGCCGCCAGGGCAGCCTTCATGTCGTATGCGCCCCGACCGATGAGACGGTCTCCCTCAACCACTGGATCGAACTGCCCCTCATCAGCGGGCACGACGTCAACGTGTCCGTGGAGCACAACCGTGATCCCGTCTGCGTCCCCGGACTCGGCCCGGATCACCGGGAGCCCGCGGCACTCCTCCTGAACGGCATGGATCCCCCGGGCATCGAGCCAGCCCTTGATGAAACCCGCCGCCTCGTGCACACCGTCCGGACGCGAGGTGTCATAGGCGATCAGGCGCTGCGCTAGGGCGAGCAGATCAGAGACTGCCTACTCACCCTTCGCGATAGCGATAAAAGCCGTGATCCGTTCAAGGTCGCGTTCGGCTACCCCGAGGGCAGCCTCCCCGGCCTCGGGATCTTCGCTGCGCTGCTTCGCATCTGCCAGATCTTCCTTGAGTGAAGCGAGGTCGAGCTGATCGACAGGGATCGCTTCTTCGAGCAGTACCTGTGCGTGGTTGGCGAAAACCTGCAGGACACCGTGAGACTGGGCGAACTCATGAACTTCGGAGTCCGAAATGCGAAGCCTGAGGCGATTCGGCTTCAGTCCGGCCAGAACCGGCACATGGTTGGCCAGCACCCCGAGTTCGCCATCAACCGTGCGGGTGGAGAGCTGGACGACCTCGCCCCCGAAAACCTCCCCCTCAGGAGTGAGGACATCAACCGAGAATGTCGACTGGCCGGCCAAGGCTTACGCCACGCTCTTGCTTTCCGCGGTGACCTGGTCGATCGCACCCTTCATGTAGAAGGCACTCTCCGGGTATTCATCGAGCTCGCCGTCGAGGATCATGCGGAAACCACGGACGGTCTCGGCCACGGGAACGTACTGACCCGGGCTGCCGGTGAACTGCTCAGCCACGAAGAACGGCTGAGACAGGAAGCGCTCGATCTTGCGGGCGCGGAACACCAGCACCTTGTCTTCATCAGAGAGTTCGTCGATGCCGAGAATGGCAATGATCTGCTGCAGCTCGCTGTAGCGCTGCAGGATCTCCTGAACGTCGGTCGCTGTCCGGTAATGCTCCTCGCCGAGGATGTCCGGCTTGAGAATGGTCGAGGTGGAATCAAGCGGGTCGACGGCGGGGTAGATGCCCTTCTCCGAAATCGCCCGCGAGAGCGCGGTAGTGGCGTTGAGGTGGGCAAACACCGAAGCCGGTGCGGGGTCGGTGAAGTCGTCAGCGGGGACGTAGACGGCCTGAATCGAAGTAACCGAACCACGCGATGTAGAGGTGATCCGCTCCTGAAGCTCACCCATCTCGGTCTCCAGCGTCGGCTGGTAACCGACGGCCGAAGGCATACGCCCGAGCAGCGCCGATACTTCCGACCCGGCCTGGACAAACCGGAAAATATTGTCGATGAACAGCAGCACATCCTGGCCACCGGATTCACGGTAGTACTCGGCCATGGTCAGACCGGAGAGCGCCACCCGCAGACGGGCTCCCGGAGGCTCGTTCATCTGGCCGAAGACCATCATGGTCTTGTCGATGACGCCGGACTCGGTCATCTCGATGTAGAGGTCGGTGCCTTCACGGGTCCGCTCGCCGACTCCGCAGAAGGCGGACAGTCCACCGTGCTCCTGGGCGATGTTGTGGATCAGCTCCTGGATCAGAACTGTCTTGCCGACGCCGGCACCGCCGAACAGTCCGATCTTGCCGCCCTTGGCGTAGGGGGCGAGGAGGTCAACTACCTTGATTCCCGTTTCGAGGATCTCCTGGGTCGGAGTGAGGTCTGTTGCCTGCGGAGAGGGGCGGTGAATCGGCCAGCGCTCGATATCGGCGCTGAGCGCGGGTCCGCCGTCAATCGGCTCACCGAGAAGGTTGAAGATACGACCGAGAGTTTCATCGCCCACGGGAACTGTGATCGGTCCGCCGGTATCAACCACGCGGTCGCCACGCTCGAGTCCATCGGTGGCATCCATGGCCACCGTGCGCACACGGTCGTCGCCGAGATGCTGCTGGACTTCACAGACAACGCTCATTGCTCCGCGTCCGTCGCCCTCGTCAACCTCGATCACGATCGCCGAGAAGATCTCGGGCAGCCGGTCGGGGAACACCACGTCGACCACGACGCCGGTGATCTCTTCGATTCGTCCTACGTTTTTACCGTTGTTCTCTGACATATCTCCAGTTTCCAGTTTCGGTTTGGCGTCCGTCTAGCCGAGCGCTTCCGCGCCTCCGACGACTTCCAGGATTTCCTGCGTGATCTCCGCCTGCCTGACCCGGTTCATCTCAAGGGTGAGGTCGTCGATCATCGTTTCGGCGTTGTCGGCGGCGCTGCGCATCGCCGTCATTCGGGCACCAAGCTCGGATGCTGCCGAGTCGAGCAGGGTGCGGTAAAGCGAAGTATTGATGTAATCAGGAATGAGCTGCGCAAGCAGTTCATCCGGCTCCGGTTCGTAATCCCACAGAGAGTGATGGTGAGCAGCGGCAAGTTCACCTTCTTCTTCGACTCCGTTTTCCTCTTCAGAGCCCTGGCCGACCACTTCGGCCTGCTGAACCGGCAGCAGCGTCATCTGCTGGACGTACTGCGTCAGAGGAGAAACGTAACGGTTGTAAACGACTTCGATCCGGTCGATCCTTCCATCGATGTAAGCCGAGGTCAGCTCGTCGCCGATCTCTCTTGCGTCAGTGAAGGCCGGGCGATCTGTGAATCCGGTCCAGGATTCGCCGATATTCTGCTTTCGAAAAGTCATTGCGCCATCGCCACGACGGCCGACCACGTAGAAAATGACCTCCTGACCCTTTTCGATCGCCTGATCGCGCAGGTGGAGTCCCTCACGGATGATGTTCGCGTTGAAGGCACCGGCCAGACCACGGTCTCCTGTGATGAGCAGGATCGCCAGACGGTTTACGTCTTTGCGCTCATCAAGGATTGCCAGGTGCGAGATGTTTCCTGCTTCGGCAGCCGCGCGGCGGGTAAGGTTCCGCGTGGCCTGAGCGTAGGGGCGCAGGTGCGCGATCCGGTTCTCCGCCTTGCGAAGCCTTGCGGCAGCCACCGCCTCCATCGCGCGCGTGATCTGGCGGATGTTCTTGACGCTGGCGATCTGTGTGGCGACTTCTTTGCGGTTGGCCATGGGGCTGGTTTCCTCGAGGGCGGAGCGGGGCGCCTAGACGGCGGCCGCAACCTCTTCCCCGGTGCTCTCCTCGTCGTTTCGCGGGGCCTCGGCCCGGGCAGCTTCGACCCGGTCTGACTCACCCTTGGCGAGCGGCTCACCCTCGTCGTCGAAGTCGGGTCCGAAGTCGTCCACCCAGCCACTGATCACCGCCGAAAGCTCCTTCTCGTCCTCTTCGGGGAACTGGCCGGTGTCGTTGATCCGTTCACACAGATCCGCGTTCTCGGTGTGCAGCCGGATAAGCAGCCCTTCCAGGAACTCCTGAACGCGTTCAGTCGCGATCCGGTCGAGGAAGCCGCCTGTACCGGCGTAAATCGAAGCCACCTGATCGGCGACCGAGAGCGCGTTCCGCTCATTCTGCTTGAGCAGTTCGACCAGCCGCTCACCACGGGCAAGGGTTTTCTGGGTCTCGGAGTCAAGCTCCGAGCCGAACTGGGCGAAGGCGGCGAGGTCACGGTACTGCGAGAGCTCACCCTTCATCTTGCCGGCGACCTTCTTCATCGCCTTGGTCTGGGCGTCACCGCCGACCCGGGAAACCGAGATGCCGACGTTGATGGCCGGACGGATGCCCGAGTTGAAAAGGTCGGACTCGAGGAAAATCTGCCCGTCGGTGATCGAAATCACGTTGGTCGGGATGTAAGCCGACACGTCGTTTGCCTGCGTCTCGATGATTGGCAGAGCGGTGAGCGAACCCCCGCCCTCTTCATCGCTCAGCTTCACGGCCCGCTCAAGCAGCCTCGAGTGAAGATAGAAGACGTCGCCGGGATAAGCCTCGCGTCCTGGCGGGCGCCTCAGCAGCAGGGACATCTGACGATACGCGTAAGCGTGCTTGGTGAGGTCGTCGTAGACGCAAAGGGCTGCCTTGCCGTCGTAGAGGAAGTACTCGGCCATCGCCGTACCGGCGTAGGGGGCGATGTACTTGATCGGCGCGGCCTCGTCAGCAGGCGCGGCAACGATGATCGTGTTCTCCATCGCGCCGGCTGCCTCGAGCACCTCACGCACCTGGACCACGGTCGCCATCCGCTGGCCGATCGCGACATACACCGAAATCACGCCGGTGTCCTTGTTGTTGATGATCGAGTCGATGCCCACCGTGGTCTTACCGGTCTGGCGGTCGCCGATAATCAGCTCGCGCTGACCGCGGCCAATCGGGATCATGCCGTCGATCGACTTGATACCCGTCTGCATCGGCTCACGTACCGGCTGCCGGCTGATGACTCCCGGAGCCTTGAACTCGGCTGGACGCGTCTTGCCGGTATTGATGTCGCCCTTGCCATCCAACGGGCGGCCGAGCGGGTCGACCATGCGACCGAGGAACTCCTCTCCTACCGGGATCTCCAGCAACCGCTTGGTCCGCTTGACGGTGTCGCCTTCGATGATCTTTTCCCACTCGCCGAACAGCACGGCGCCTACGTTGTCCTGCTCGAGGTTCAGGGCGAGGCCCGTCACCCCATGGGGAAGGTCGAGCATCTCGAGCGACATGCAGTTGTCGAGACCGTGGATGCGGGCGATTCCGTCGGCGATCGAGAGTACGGTGCCGACCTCGGACAGGTCCGCACTTCCGGGGTCGATGCCCTCGATGCGCTGCCGCAGGATGCTGGCAATCTCGTCTGGCTTGATCTGCATCTCGGTTCTGATCCTCCTTATGCCGCCCGAGCAACGCTCTGGCGGAGTTTCTCCAAGTTATTTCGAATACTGGTGTCGAGAACCATGTTCCCGACCTGAAGCACGAGACCACCGATGATGCCCTCATCAACGCGGCTCGTAAGTTCGACCTGCTTGCCCGTCTGACGCTCTACCTCGGCACCGACCTGCTCGGCAATCGCCGGATCGAGCTCTATCGCGCTGGTAACGGTGACTTCGATTCTCTGGTTTTCGGTCTTCCAGAGTTCCTCAAACTGACTGTTTATGCGAAATACCGCTGGCATGCGGTGCTTTTCAATCAGCAGTTGCAGAAAATTGAACAGTTCAGGGTCGGCGTCGCTGACTGCGAGGCTGAGCCCTTCGAGCTTCTCTTTCGAAGAGAAAGAGGGACTGAAAAAGAAGACCTGAAGGTCCTTGTTCCCCTCCAGGGTGCTACTGAACTGACCGAGCTGGTCGCGCACGGTATCGAGCGTTCCCTTTTCCTTGGCTACGCCAAAAAGGGACTCGGCATATACGCGGGCCAGCTCTTCCATCAGTTGTTCCGGTCTCCGGCGAGGCTCGAGAAATCAACCTCGCGCAGGGCCTCTTCGACCAGCTGTTTCTGGTCGGCTTCAGTCAGGGTCTTGCGGGTTACCTGCTCAGTTGCGAGAACGGTCAGGTTGGCGACTTCCTTACGGATGTCGTCAAGTGCCTTCCTGGTCTCAGCCTCGATGTCGCGCCGGGCAGCCTCAAGCAGCTCCTCGCGCTTCTCCTGTCCGGCCGAAACCGCTTCTGACTTGGTCGTCTCGGCCGCCTTGCGGGCTCGCACGATGATCTCGTCGGCCTGCTCACGGGCTTCAGTCAGCCGCTGCCGGTAATCGGCCAGCAGCAGGTCAGCCTCCGAGCGGGTCTTCTCAGCCGAGGTGATCGAGTCATTGATCAGTTCCTGACGCTCAATCAGGATCTTGCTGATCGGTGGCCAGGCGTATTTCCTCAGGATGAGCATTGAGACGCCGAACGCCAGAATCGTCCAGATCATCAGGCCGGGTACGACCCTGACCAGCGGGCTCAAGCCCTCCTCGGTGCCCTCGGTTGCCGCTACCAAAAGCGGCGTCGCAGTGTTCAGCAGTTCGCCGAGCATTGGCCTATACGAAGAAGGCGATCAGGCCTGCGATGAATCCGTAGAAGACCGTTGCCTCGGTGAGGGCGAAGCCGAGCCACTGAATGCTCTGGATCTCCGACTTCAGTTCGGGCTGGCGTGAAACGGCTTCGATCGTCTTGCCGAAGATGAAGCCGAGGCCGATGCCGGTACCGAGAGCAGCGAGGCCGGTGCCAAGGCCGAGGCCCATGGCGCGTCCTGCTGTTTCTGCGTAGGCAGCAGCAGTTTCGACGTCAGCAGCGGCCAGAATGATTGATGGGTCCACTTGTTCTGTTTCTCCTTAGTGTTCCTCGGCGACGGCGCCGTCGAGGTATATCGCGGTCAAAGTGCAGAAAATGAATGCCTGAAGTGTTGCCACCAGGCCGATCTCGAACAGGAAGAAGACTACGGCCAAGGCTCCGGTTGCGAGGCCGAGGATGGTCGAACCGACCAATCCCATGCCAAGCAGGACAACGAGTCCGCCGCCCATGAAGAGCAGCAGGAGGTGGCCGGCAAGGATGTTGGCGTAGAGACGTACCGAGAGCGAGATCAGTCGGACGAAGTGGGAAAGAATCTCGATCAGCAGGATCGGACCGACCATGAAGCCTTCGACCCCGGCCGGGACCCAGCCGCGTACATAACCGCCTACACCCTTGGCCCGGATCCCCTCGACGTTGTAGGAGATCCAGACGACAAGCGCCAGAACCAGCGGCATCGAGATGTTGGCGGTCGCCGCGTACAGGGCAAAGCTGGGCACCTCCAGTCCGAAGACGTTCATGGTGTGGGTCGAGTTGAACGGCAGCGGGATGTACCCGATCATGTTCGAGAACCAGATGAACAGGAAGAGCGTTCCGATGAACGGGAACCAGCGAGCGGCCATCTTCGGGTCGAGGTTGCTGTCGGTGATGTTGTCTTTCATCAGTCCGTAGGCAAGCTCCACCATGGTCTGAGTCCGGCTCTCCGGCCTGACCTTCATCTTGCGAGCGATCAGCGTGACCACGACCGTGGTCAGCACGGCGGCAATCAGGATGTAGATGACCGCCTTGTTGATCGACATGTCGATCCCGAAGACTTCGATGGAAACCCACGGCGGCAATGAGAACTCATCAGCCGGATCGAACTCCTCGGCTGCGAAGGCGGTAGAGGGGCTGAGGATCATGCCCGCCATGACTGACAGCCAGGCAAAGAAAGTGAACCGGCGGCCCAAGGGACTCATGTCCTGTCCGCCGCTTCCGGGGATTCCCGGGTCACCAGGGTGATCACGAGATAGGTAGTGAAGAGGACGGCCGAAAGCAAAGCGGCTGACAGTCCCGCCTCCTGTTCGATCAGGCCCACGACCATGATTGAGATGACCAGAAACCAGGACCGACCGATGATCGAACCCGCCATGAGCTGGAAGAAACCCTTCGTGTCCTCGGTCCGGGAGGCCCTCGCCTCGACCAGTGCCTGGATCACGCGCTGTCCACACCAGCCTACGGCGGCACCCGCCCAGCCCAGCACTGGAAGTCCGGTGAGAATAAATACCGGCAGGGCGACAGCTAGCAGGAAAAGGTCGATGTACTTGAGCAAGGCGATACCGCGCCCGCCACCGTGGCCCTCTCGGGGTCGTTCTATGGCAAGCGTCGTCAAGGGACCGTGACTATATCCGAATGGCGCCCGGACTGCGCTCAGGCCCGGCTGGTGGCAACCGTCACTAACCCTTTACCAGAGCCAAACAGTCACCCGGAAGTGGTGGCTCACGGCTGAGTGTTCTGGCTTCGCTTCAGCTTGACGATCTCGAGCACTATCACCAGATACACCGAGACTGCGATAGCCGCGACGATGACGACGACCATGAGCGCGGTCCAGATCGGGTCGAAGTTGCCCCGGTCATCGCTGTAGGGAACGAACCGCAGGGCCAGGGCCAGCAGTGCCAGCACCGAGGTCCACCCGTAGAGGTAAGCCAGTGAGCGTCTCTGGGAAAAGCCCTTGTTGGCCATGCGATGGTGGAAGTGCCACCGGTCAGCCTGGTAGATCGGCTGCCGGTACTTGATCCTCTTTGCGACAACGAAAGCCGTATCCATGATCGGCAAGGCGAGGATCACGAGGGGAAAGGCGAGGGCGACCACAGCGTTAGTCTTGAGTGCACCCTGTATCGAGGCGACGGCGATCATGTAACCGAGCAGGTTGGATCCAGCGTCACCCATGAAACTCGAAGCGGGAGGAAAGCCGTGCCGCAGGAAACCCAGGGCTCCCCCCGCCGTGATCGCAGCAAGGATGCCGGCCTCCGTCCGGTCAAGCGATAGTGCAATCAATGCCATTGCCACGGCGGCAATCGCGCATACCCCTGCCGCGAGGCCGTCGATGCCGTCGATCAGGTTGATGATGTTGATCACGGCAACAATTCCAAAGACGGTGAGCGGCCAGGCGGTCCATCCGAGCTCGAACCCGCCGATGAAAGGGATCGTCAGTGCGTCGGGATGGACCCCACCCGCCACCGGAATCACCGCCGCGGCTATCTGGCCGATCAGCTTGACCAGCGCGGGCAGATCGAAGACATCGTCCAGCGCGCCGACGAAGCAGACCATCAGCGCTCCGAGAAGAATCGAGGTTGCCTCAACATTGTGAGGAAGCCAGATCCACCCGGCAATCTGAATGCCCGCGAGGATCGCGACACCGGACATGCGGGGAGTCGCCACCAGGTGCTGACTTCGTGGCCCCGGGTGGTCGAGGGCGCCAACCCGCACGGCCAGGCGCTCAGCCACGGGCACCAGCGCCCAGGTGATCAGCGCCGCAGCCACGAAGGCGAAGACGGCATCCCACGTGTCAACCATTGAGGAAGAGTCTCACTCACGCCCGACGGACCGCGGCGCGGTCAGTCAAGTGCCTCGAGGATGCCGTCGACGAGGACCTGTGGGTCGCGAGGGTCACGCGGCCCCGCCTCGTCGCTCCGCTTGACGAGTTCGAACTCGCCCGCGTCTCGCAGGACCTTCAGCCGGCCCTCGGCGATCAGCTCTTCATCGACCCCTCCCATGCGTCCGGCGAATGTCGTGTAAACCGGAGTTCCGAGGGCGACCGCCTCCCGGTTCATGGTGCCTCCGGCGCTCACCACCAGGTCGCTGAAGGCGATCAGGCTCTGCGCATCAATGGCGTGATCGGGAATCACCAGATTTGAAGAGCCGCGCCCCTTGGCTCGCTCAGCCTGGCCCGCAGTCCGGGGAATCACGACTGCCGTAACCCCTTCAGATGCAGCCAGCCGGTCCAGCACCTCCTCGTACAGAGGGTTGTCTGCGTGGTACTCAGAGGTCTCGGGTGGCGGCCGGACCACTACCAGCACCCGTTGCTGATCGAGACCCAGTTCGTCGAGGACAGCCGGCTTCGGGCTGAAGTCAGCGAGGTAGTAATCCTCCTTCAGACCCGGATAGCGGACCAGCTTCCTGCCCTTGGCGCCGACTTTGGCCATTCGGTCCTCCGGGATCGAATCCGGCACCAGAACCCGATCGGCGATCCGGAAGGCGAGCTGGCGCTGCATGCCGGCGAACTCGTAGTCCTGGAGCTGAGCCGAGGGGATCTGAAACACGGCGGAGACCAGCGCCAGGTCAACGGAACCGTGACCAACCGCGAGGTCTGGTCTGAACCGCCAGATGGTCCGCGACAGGCGGGCCGAGCGGGAACCGAGAGCAAACAGCTTGCCGACTCTCGAGCCGCCTCCATGAGAGCCGACAACAATGTGCTCGATACCGAGCAGTTCGAGCAGCCCGACAGTCTGGCCATACTCGCGGGCCGTCACCAGCACCTCGGCGCCCTCGTCGGCAAAACGCTCGATCACAGGCCGCAACACGAGGGGATGCGCCGCCGCGGTGCAGTCGAACCAGACCTTCATCAACCTGACCGGGTCGGCAGATCCGGCCCCGGGAAAAGCCTCAACCGAGGCCCGGGTATAGCGGGTAGCGATCCAGGAGGGCCCTGCTGCGGGCGATCAGCGACTCTCGCTGATCCGCGAAACCATCGGAGAGGGCGGCGGCGATAATCGCCGCGATCTCGGTCATGTCTTCGGGCTCAAAGCCCCGAGTGGTCAGCGCAGACGTGCCGATCCGGAGGCCCGAGGGGTTCATCGGGGAACGCTCGTCGAACGGGATGGTGTTGCGGTTCACCGTGATCCCGACCTGATCGAGCCGATCCTCGCCGGTCTGTCCGTCCAGTCCGGTCGAGGTGAGGTCGACCAGCACCAGATGAACGTCTGTCCCTCCGGTGACGATGTCGATTCCACCTTCGATCAGGCCTGCCCCGAGCGCTCTGGCGTTGGCTACTGTGCGGCGCTGGCGCTCAGCGAACTCCTCGCTCTGTGCGATCTTGAGCGCGACGGCCTTGGCTGCGATCACGTGCATCAGGGGTCCACCCTGCTGACCCGGAAAAACGGCCCGGTTTATGTCTGCCTTGAGTTCCTCACGGCAGAGAATGATCCCGCTGCGAGGCCCACCCAGGGTCTTATGGACCGTGCTGGTCACCACGTCTGCGTAGGGCACCGGATTGGGATGCTCACCAGCGGCCACGAGGCCAGAGAAGTGGGCCATGTCGACCATCAGTTTCGCATCCACTGAGTCGGCGATTTCACGAAATGCCGCAAAGTCGATCTGGCGCGGGTATGCCGAGCCACCGGCGATGATCAGGTTGGGCCGGCGCTCCTCGGCGAGCCTCGCCACCTCGTCCATGTCGATCCGGTGATCCTCACGAGAGACGTGGTACGGAACCACCTTGTAGAGCTTGCCTGAGATGTTCAGCTTCATGCCGTGGCTCAGATGACCACCGTGGTCAAGCGCGAGGCCCATGATCGTATCCCCGGGCTCAAGCAGGGCCATGTAGACGGCGTTGTTGGCCTGGGCACCAGAGTGGGGCTGGACGTTGGCGTGCTCAGCACCGAAAAGTTCCTTCGCACGCTCGATGGCCAGTGTCTCGACGATGTCAACCTGATCGCAGCCGCCGTAATAGCGGCGGCCCGGGTAACCCTCTGCGTACTTGTTGGTCAGCACGGAGCCGGTGGCTTCGAGCACCGCCTGCGGTACAAAGTTCTCGGAGGCGATCATCTCGAGTGTGTCGCGCTGGCGGGCCAGTTCGCCGTCGAGTGCGGCAGCGACCTCGGGGTCGACATCTGCCAGAGGGGCATCTAGGAGATTCTGGGACAGGGTGCTCATTCGTGGATGGGCCTTTCGGATTTGTCCGACACCTGAGGAGCCGGATTACCGGAACGTGAACAGACTGTCAGCCTAGCAATACCGGTGGTCAGATCAGACGAGGGGCCTGGTCAAAGACCCTGCTGCTCTACCTCGGAGATCGCTTTGACGCGACGCTCATGCCTGCCACCTTCGAACTCGGTTTCAAGAAAGGCACCGACAATCGGTGCGGCCTGTTCCACATCGAGACGCTGGCCGGAAAGGGTGACCACGTTGGCATCGTTGTGACGGCGGCACATTTCCGCCTCGTCACGGTCATGGGCATTCACCGCCCGGATGCCGGCGACCTTGTTGGCAACTATCGCCACGCCGTTCCCGGATCCACAGACGAGTATGCCGCGATCACAATCACCCGCAGCGACAAGCTCCGACGCTTTCGCGGCAAAGGACGGGTAATCGGTCGACTCCGAAGAGTGCGTGCCGACATCCACGACTTCATAGCCGTCGCCCTCAAGGAACTGCCTGACGGCTTCCTTTAGCTCGAATCCTGCGTGATCTGAGGCCATGGCAATCTTCACGCGGGCAAGATTACCCGAGCATCGGGACGCTGCCTTCCGGAGGGAGGGCTCGAGACCTGTCGCCGGTTGTCGCTCAGGGCCCCAGTACGGCAACCAGGTCACCGCGGCTCATGCCGCCCTCGCGGAGCACGGTCCAGATGCCGTTCTCGTCGAGTTCGGTCAGGTCGACGACAGTCGAAGGCAACCCGTTCAGTTGACCACCATCAATCGCCAGGTCAACCGCTTCGCGTACCTCGGGCACTACCCCGGAAAAACTGGATGGCGTCGGCTCCCCGCTCAGATTGGCACTCGTCTGAAACAGCGGGTAGCGCACGCCTGCCAGCGGGCCCGCAATCACCCTCACCCCGAGCCGGGATGGATCCTGCCGACAGGCAAGCGGATACCGATGCCGCGGATTGGGGACGATCAGTGTCACCGGACCGGGCAGGAGCCGTGCAAAAGCCTCGCTGACCCGCTGGCCGAGATCACGGACCAGTTCCCGCATCGCAAGCGGAGACAGATACATGACGGCGGATGGCTTGCCGTCGTCGCGCCCCTTGATCTCATGGATCCGGGTGACTGCCTTCTCGTTCAGTGGATCGCAGGCCAGTCCGTAGACGCCATCGGAAGGAAACAGGGCGACGCCACCCTTGCTGATGCAGCTCTCGAGAGCCTGCCGGGCGGCATCTCCGTTACTCAGTTCAGTGGTGACAACCTTCACCGGGCAATCATGTCAGGGAGAAGTTGTCTGCCTGCGACCCGTGACCATCCGCTCCAGCCCGGCGAGGTCCGGATGGATTCCCGTCTCACCGAATCCGGCTCCGCGCACAAGCGCCGCAACCTGCTCGCCCTGTCCGTGGCCGACCTCGAGGGCGATCACCGGTGCTTCAACACCTGATCCGGGCAGGGCCGCGATGACCTCCTCGAAGCACTCGAGTCCGGTCTCGCCGGGAAACAGCGCACCGGGCGGCTCCCAGTCCCGCACGTCCGGCGGCAGGTCATCACCAAGGGCAACATATGGAAGGTTTGCGACTATCAGGTCGAAGGTGCCCGGGGTCGGCCACGTTCCATGAAAGAAGCAGACCCTGTCGGCGAGTCCGAGCCGGACGGCGTTGGACCTGGCGACTTCAAGAGCGTCGGTCGAAACATCCCCGGCGGTGACCTCACATCCGGGTATCTCACTGGCAACAGCCAACGCGACGGCTCCGGAGCCGGTACCGAGCTCAAGCACGGACCCCGGCTCCTCCAGAAGTGCGAACTCGACCAGCATCTCGGTCTCCGGCCGGGGTATGAGAACCCTGCCATCCACGGCCAGGTCAATGTGCCGAAAGCCCTTGCTGCCGAGTATGTAGGCGACCGGCTCGCGCCGCAGCCGCCTCCGCACGGCCTCCGAGAAACTGCGTGATTCCGCTGGGGAAATCTGCTCCTCCCGGTTGGCGACCAGATCAGCCGCGCTGCGACCGGTGATGCCCGCCAGAAGGACTTCAGCATCGATCCTCGGGGTGTCAATCCCGACCGCCGAGAATGCGTCTGTGGCCGCACTGAGGGCATCCCGCGCCGAAGCACCCCCTGCCCCCGCCGAAGCCATCAGCTCAGCCGGCCTGAGCCTCGAGCAGCTGGCGCTTTTCCTCGCCCGAGAGCGCCGCCGTGAAGTTACCCAGCTCACCGTTCATCACCGCGTCCAGGTCATGGGATGTCAACTTGATTCTGTGGTCGGTGACCCGGCCCTGAGGGTAGTTGTAAGTTCGAATCTTCTCCGAGCGCTGCCCTGTGCCCACCTGGGCCTTGCGTTCAGAGGCAATCGCCGCCTGCTGCTCGGCCAGCTGGCGCTCGTGGATCCTCGCCCGCAGTACGCGCATCCCCTTTTCCCTGTTTTGAAGCTGAGACTTCTCATCCTGCATCGAAACCGTTATCCCTGTCGGTCTGTGTGTGATCCTCACGGCGGAGTCAGTCGTGTTCACTGACTGTCCGCCAGGCCCGGATGACCGGTAGACATCGATCTGCAGGTCGTTCTGATCGATTTGGACTTCCACCTCCTCGGCTTCCGGAAGCACGGCGACGGTTGCAGTCGAAGTGTGAATTCGACCCTGAGACTCGGTCTCGGGGACGCGCTGAACCCGATGGGTTCCACCCTCGTACTTGAACACCGAGTAGGCGCCATTGCCACGAATCTCGAAGGTCACCTCCTTGAACCCACCCTGTTCAGCGGCCGAATGCGAGAGCATGTCGGTGGCAAATCCACGCTCGGCGGCGTACCGGGTGAGCATCTTGTAGAGATCTCCAGCAAAGATGGCAGCTTCGTCGCCACCCGCGCCAGCCCTTATCTCGACGATCACATTCTTTTCGTCGCTGGGGTCGGACTCGACCATCGCCAGCCGGATTTCCTCCTCCAGCTCGGCAAGCCTCGCCGGGGCATCCTCGACCACTCTGCGCAGCTCTTCATCCGAGTCTTCTTCTTCGATCAGCTCACGGGCCCCCTCAAGGTCGTCCCCCAGCTTCCGGTACTCGAGTACGAGCTCATGCGCCGGGGATATCTGGCGGTACTCCCGACCAACCTCGGCATAACGGTTCCGGTCGGCGATGACCTCGGGGTCGCTCATGTCGCGCTCGAGTTCGGCGAAGCGCATCTCTATCTGTTCAGCAAGCTTCTGGATCATCGATCCCGGAGCCTACCCCTGTAGCGCCATGCGACCGAAGCGACCATCAGGCACGAACTTTGGTCGCGGCCATGCGCGCACCCTCGTGAAGCGATCTGCCGGAGCGGTGCCGGCGCAACTCAACAGAACCGGTGGATCAGCTGCCGGCGGTGCCGGCTTTGTCGCGCTTGGCCGCGCGGCGCTGGAAGCGTTCCACTCGACCTCCGGTGTCGACCAGCTTCTGCTTGCCGGTGTAGAAAGGGTGACAGGCCGAGCACAGTTCCACATGGAGATCCGACTTGGTCGAACGGGTGTAGAACTGGTTGCCACACGAGCAGTGGACATTGGCGATCGTGTATTCAGGATGGATTTCGGCCTTCATTCATCTCATTCTAGAGCAACGGTCGTGGTGGCAGCGGGCAGGGTCCGACGGGGCAAGGAAGGGCGGCCGGATCGACAAATCGGGTGCACCGGCGGCCGAGCCGGGGACGACATGATTTCGAGATCAGGAAATCTTCGGGATTTGCGGCAGGTTTTCCGTCCGACGGGGCGAAGACACTTCCCATAACCACCCGTGGTAGGAGAGGATTCCCCTATGGCTAGACAGGTATTCGATCAGGCTCAGCACAGCAACAGCAAGGCTCAGCGCTTTGCGGCTGCTTTCGAGGGCTGTGACGAGTGGACGATACCCCCGAGGAAGCGTCGGCACATCGAAGAGGAAACCGTCTTCGATGTCAAAGCCATCCGCTTCCGCGACGACCACACCGATCTTCGACGGGCAGCCTGACCTCACTGCCGTAATCGCCTCAGGGGCCACCGTCGCCCCGGTTTGAGGCATCCCCGTTTGGGTCTCATTAAACGGAAACGGCGCGGTCTCCAGACCGCGCCGTCTCACTTGATGCCTTTGAGGCCCGGGTTTCAACCAGCCGCTCAGGTCTCGGTGTAGAGCGGCCCGTCTCCTCCTTCGGGAAGGGTCAGCCTCCCGCCCTTGGCTGTGATCGCGCCGCACTGAACGCAGTTGGAAGCGGTCACGTGGACATCGACGATCTCGGCACTGCTGGCGAGCTGGTCTTCCGGGATCTCGTAGACCTGGGCGGGGCACATCGAAACCCACGTCTGCGCGATCTCCCGCGGAACCTCGGTCTGGATGCGCACATGGTTCGGGGCATCGTCACGAGTGGCGTTACCGGTCAGGAACACCGACGACAGCTTGTCGAAGGTCAGCTCGCCGTCCGGTGCCGGATAGTTGTCGGCAGCCTTGCCGATTTCCATCTTGTAGGTGGCATCATCGTGATTTTTCCAGTGACCGCCGGGGAAGTGACCCCCGGTGACGGTCATCGCCGAAGCGAGTGCGCCACCGACGAAGAAGCCCTTGGTGAACGGCTGGCTCGCGTTTCGGACCTTGTAGAGATCCTTCTCAATCAGCGAGTTGTGGACCTTCTCGTCGTAAGCCGAGAAGTCAATCGAATCCTTCTCCAGCGCGTCCACGATTGCCTCCGCGGCGAACATGCCGGCGTGCATGGCGTAGTGAACGCCCTTGAGCTCGGCGACGTTGACCATCCCGGCATTGTCACCGGCAATGCACATTCCGGGAACTGCGAGGCGCTTGGGCATCGACCAGTAACCACCGGCCGGAATCGTCTTGGCTCCCCAGCCGACCCGCTTGCCGCCCTTGAGGATCTTCTTGATGAAGGGGTGTGTCTTGAGCTGCTGGAGGCCGTCGTGGACCGAAAGGGTGGCGTCGGTGTAGTCAAGACCGACCACCAGGCCGATGCAGATCTTGTTGTCCTCCATCGGATAGATGAAAGAACCGCCGAACTCCTTGTACTTGGCGGCCTTCCGGAGCGGCCAGCCCATCGTGTGGATGACCCGGTCAAGAGGTTCCTCGACCTCCCAGATCTCCTTGACGCCGAGCTCCCAACGCTGCGGGTCGAGTCCGTTGATGTCGAAGTGATCCAGAGCGGCGTAGGTCAGGTGACCGATCGTGCCTTCAGCGAGAACAGTTGCCTTGGCCATGACGTCAGAGCCGGGCTCGAAGTTGCCGAGTTCCTGGCCCTCCTTGCCCCGGCCCTTGTCGCCAGAGCGGATTCCACGCACAATCTGATCTTCGACCAGCAGCTTGTCGGCGGCGGTCTCGGTCAGGATGTAGGCACCCATCTCCTCGGCCTTCTCTGCGAGGAAGCGGGTCAGCTTGGAAACGGAAGTGACGTAATTGCCGTGGTTCTTGAAGTTCGGCGGCATCGGCTTGAGCGGAAGCGCCTGCTTCTCGGTCAGCAGGTAGACGGCGTCCTTGGTGACCTCGCGGTAAACCGGCCACTCGGACTTCGGAAGGTCGGGGAAAAGCTCTTCCATGGCCGAAGGACGCATGTTGGCGCCTGACATCTCGTGGGCGCCGACGACCTTGCCCTTCTCGATCACGGCGACGGGAACCTCGCCAAGCTTTTCGGCCAGCTCGGGGCGGTCCTCGAGCAGCTGGAGCATCTTGACCGCGCAGGCCATGCCGGCTGGCCCGGCACCGACGATGGCGGCACCTACTTCAATGCGCTCGTCTTCCGGGTCTGTCGGCCGGGAGATGACGCTCTCGGAATCAAACGGAGGTGGAAACTCGGAGGGCGCTACGGGAGGCATGGCCTGGTCCTTTCAGGAATTAAGTTGTCTAAAGCGTAGTGACAGGCCCGGGCGGACAGGAAGCGGAGGCGACCAGCCCCCGCTTCCCTGTTGCCCTTGCCTACAGCTGCCTCAGCCCCGCTTGGCCTTGATGGCCTCGGTCAGCTTGGGCATGATCTTGTTCAGGTCACCGACGACGCCAAGATCGGAGAACTCAAAGATCGGGGCGTTCTCGTCCTTGTTGATCGCCACGATCGTTTCGGAGTTCATCATTCCGACCTTGTGCTGGATAGCACCCGAAACTCCTACCGCCAGGTAAAGCTTCGGCGCGACCGTCTTGCCGGTCTGGCCGATCTGGGCTGCGTAGGGGTACCAGCCGGCGTCAACCACCGCGCGGGTAGCGGCAACTGCGCCGTTATCGAAGGCACCGGCGAGTTCCTCGCAGGCGTCGAAGCCCTCGGCAGAGCCGAGTCCACGACCGCCACCGATCAGCACGTCGGCTGCTTCGATGTCCACATCGGCGCCGCGCTGCTCGCCACGGGTGACCATCTCGGCCTTTGTCGACCACTCGGAGAGCTCGATGTCGACATCAATGACCTCGGCGCTGCCGCCTGTCTCCTTGATGTCGAAAGCGTTGAGTCGTCCGATGATGATTCCCGGCTCACTGACATAGCCGACGTCGGCGATCTGCGAGTCCTGCAGAATCGGACGCTCGGAAACGAGCTTGCCGTCAACCACCTTGACCGCGGTGACTTCCATGGTTACACCGGCACCGAGGCGGGCCGTGAGTCCGGCACCGATCTCGAAACCGAGCAGGCCACCGCCGAACAGCGCGTAGTTGTAGCCGTTATCGGTGATGACCTTGGCCATCACGTCGACGATCGGCTGCGCCAGACCTTCCGGAACGTTCTTCGCCCGGTAGACCTTGGTTACGCCGTAGTTACCGAGACC
>CAIZLN010000161.1 GCA_903933815.1 uncultured Solirubrobacterales bacterium | reverse complement strand
GGCTACGACCCGACCTACGGAGCCCGGCCACTGAAACGGGTGATCCAGAAGCGACTGGTTGACACTCTGGCACTGAAGATCCTTGAGGGCGAGTTCCTTGAGGGCGATCGCGTTCAGGTCGAAGCCGAAGAGGGCGAACTGGTCTTCAGCAAGGCCTGACCGGTATCGAACCCGTACCGCCGGTCCGGTCGGGCCCTGCAGAAATGTTCCCGCTTCACCGGATCTTTACCGGGACTTACGGTTTGAAGCATTACTCTCTGTAGTCCGGATCAACAGAATCCGGACCCGTTACCGATGACCACAGACCCAATGCCAGATCCGTCGCGCGACTCAAAGCCTGTTGACAAGGGGGCAAGGCCTGCTCCGAACGGCTTTTTCTGGCCTTTCAGGCGCCTTTGGTGGGCAATCGAGAAACACCTTCTGTGGCCGGTGACAGATTCCTTCCGGAGATTGGCCGAGGCCATGCGCTACCGAAGCCCGGTCGCATACATCGGTGCAACCGCCCTGGTCTGCCTGACTGCAGGCGCAGTTGCTACAGCGGTCTACTTCTATAACGAGGCCAACCGGACGGAGGGGCAGGCCGTGATCGCCGAGGCACCTCTCGGTGAAGACGTCGTTCTTTCTCCAGTCACCCCGCCGCCAACCGTTGCGGTGCCGTCGCAGCCGACAGCCGGCGAAGACACCCTCAAGGGCGTTGTGCCGAACTTCGGCTCCTCCGGCCAGAGAGGCGACAAGGCCGCCGTCGAGCTCCCCGAGACGGCAGTCCGGCCCTCTGCCTCTCCCGACTCACCGCCACTCAAGGTCGCCCACCGCTTCGCCCGAACCTTTGTCGGCTACGAACTCGGCGAACAGAAGGCCGCCCGCGACCTCCGCAATTCAGCTACTCCCAGACTCGCCCGCGAACTCAGCGACAATCCGCCCCGGCTGCCGTCCAACGGCCGGATACCGAAGGCGACCGTACTCAACGTGGTTGCCGGCAAGAAGAGTGGCGACAACCTTCAGGTGAGCGTCTCGCTGATGCGCTCCGGTGCCACCAGTGAGCTCCGGCTCGCGCTGGTCCGCAATAACGGAAAGGGCTGGCTGGTCAGCCAGGTCAAGGGCTAGTCATGGGCCGCTTCCGTACAGCCCTGGCAACAATCTCGGTCGGAGCGATGCTGGCCACCGGCCACGTCGCGCAGGCCAATGGCAACACGCCGATCACCGACGAGCCCGCTTCAACATCACCACAGCCGGCGCCCGGTGGTGTGCGACCGACTGCACCGACAAAGCCGGTCAGCCCGAAGCCGGCAAAGCCCGAGAGTCCGGGCACCGGGGGAAACAACGGCGGCCAGCAGGCGAAGCCCGGAAACGGTAACCAGGGTGGTGGCTACAGGCCGCAGGGCGAGAAGCCGCGCCCGACACCGGCCATCCAGGAGATCGTGCCAGCCGCCCCGCCGCTCAGCATTACGGTCGACCCCAACCTCGGCCTCTCCGGAAACTCGACTCCGGTTCCGGCCTGCGACGGCAGCGCCGGACCACCACGGAACCTGATCCCGATCTACATCGAGGCTGCACGCAAGTACAACCTCGGCGAGCGGGGACCACAGATCCTCGCAGCTATCAACCGGATAGAAACCGACTTCGGCCGGCTGAACGATGTGACTTCGACCGCGGGTGCCATCGGCTGGATGCAGTTCATGCCCCCCACCTGGGATGCCTACGGAGTGGATGGAGACGGCGACGGCGAGGCCGACCCCTACAGCGCCCGCGACGCGATCCACTCTGCCGCCAACTACCTGAGCGCATCCGGTGCCCCGGCTGAGTGGTACGACGCAATCTGGGCCTACAACCACGCCGACTGGTATGTGGAAGACGTTCTTGAAAAGGCTGCCTGTTACGGCGCCCTCGAAGACACGACCGTGGTTGACAAGGGCCTCAAGAGCTTCGTCTGCAAGCCTGCCCAGCGGAGGATTCTGGAAATTCCGGACTACTACCTGAGCGCATTCGAGAGTGCGGCATCCCGGTACGAACTTGGACAGAAGGGCATCTGGACCCTGGCAGCCGCCGCGCGAATCGAGTCCGACTACGGTCGCGGCATGACCCTCGCGCAGATGCAGGAAACCGGGCCGATGGGTCTCTCGCGAGAACAGTGGAAGCAGTACGGAGTGGACGGCAACGGCGACGGTTACGTGCTGCGCGATGAGCCCTGGGACGGAGTCGCAACCTTTGCCCGGATGCTCTGGGCCCACGACTCGCTCGAGGCCGGACTGTTTTCCCACAACCATGCTTCCTGGTACGTGGAGGCGGTCGTCCGGGAAGCAGACGTGATCGCCGGCAGTTGCGACACGGTCAAGACGACCTGGGACATCGCCTACCCCCAGCCGACCACGAACGCGACCGAGATCAACTGGGACAACCTTCAGATTCTCAACGCCACCGCCGCCAACGACATTCAGTCAGGGGTAATCGACGGCCGCGTGATCAACCTGCTCGCGATGCTCACCCAGCGCTACAGCCTGCTGATCTCTTCCCTCAAGTCAGACCACGACATGCTGACCGCGAGCGGAAACATCTCCAATCACTACTACGGACGCGCTTTCGATATCGCCGCAGTCAACGGAGTGTCCTGCACGGACATGTCACCGACCAGCCCCTGCTCCGAGGTCGGACGGATCCTGGCCAGCCTTCCGGAAGGCATCATGCCGACCGAGCTGATCTACGGCTACGACCTCGACGGCTCCGGACCGGCCTTCGCGATGGCCGACCACTCCGATCACATCCACGCCGGCTTCGGGTTCTGACCGACCCGCATCCGGACCGGTTGGAGTTTCCCCCGGGACAGGCCCGGCTTGCGTATGCTGGGAATGACTTTCTGAAATCGAGGAGAGGACTCCCATGCCTACCTATGTGATGCTGACCAACCTGACCGCCGAAGGAGTCAAGACGCTGAAGGCCAACCCTGGTCGGGTGGGAGAGGTGAACCACGAAGTCGAAGCTCTCGGTGTCAAGGTGGTGGCGCAGTACACGACGCTGGGCCAGTACGACTTCGTTACCGTGATCGAGGCCCCCTCTGAAGAGGTGATGGCGAAGGTTTCGATCGAAATGGGCTCACGAGGCACCATGACCAGCCAGACCCTGACCGCACTCTCGGCCGAGCGCCTGGCCGAGGTGCTCTAGTAGCGAAAGCGTCGCGTTGAGAATCCTCGTCCTGGGAGGCGGCGGCCGTGAACATGCGATCGTCAAGGCGCTGGCCCGCTCGCCTCAGTCACCTGAACTGTTCTGCGCGCCCGGCAATCCCGGAATTGCGATTGACGCCACCTGCCTCCCGGAACTCGACCCCTGTGATGTCGAGGCCGTTGTCGAGGCGGCCCGCGCGCATCGGATCGACCTGGTCGTGGTCGGTCCGGAGGCACCGTTGGTCGCAGGTGTGGTCGACGGCCTGACCGCAGCCGGCATGGCCGCTTTCGGCCCGTCCCGGAGTGCAGCGCAGCTGGAAGGCTCAAAAGCATTCGCCAAGGAAGCAATGGCAGAGGCTCAGATACCGACCGCCGGCTACAAGGTGCTGCGCAGTCGGGATGAGGCGCTTGAGGAGATATCCCGGACTACCTATCCGACCGTCCTGAAGGCTGACGGACTGGCGGCTGGCAAGGGTGTGCTGATCTGCCTGAACGAAGCAGAGGCAAGGGATGCGGCTGAAATATTTTTCACGGAGCAGCGGTTCGGCAGGACGGAGGTCGTGCTCGAGGAGTTTCTCGAGGGCGAGGAACTGTCACTGCTGGCACTATGCGACGGTGAGCGTGCGGTACCGCTGGCCCCGGCGCAGGACTACAAGAGGATCGGTGACGGAGACACCGGGCCAAATACCGGCGGAATGGGGAGCTACTCGCCGGTGGCGACTGTCTCCTCCGACGAGCTGGCTGAACTCAGCGCCCTCGTCCACCAGCCGATCGTCGACCTGATGAAGCGCCGTGGAACTCCCTTTCACGGTGTGCTCTACGCAGGCCTGATGATGACGCCGAACGGCCCGAAGGTGCTCGAGTACAACACCCGTTTTGGTGACCCCGAGACCCAGGCTGTCCTCCCCCGGCTTGAGTCAGACCTGGTCGATCTGTTCATGAAGGCCACCGTGCCCGGAGGCCTGATCGACAGCGAAGTCCGTTTCAGCGACCGCTGGGCGGTGACGGTCGTACTGGCCTCGGCCGGATACCCCGCCTCCTCATCGAGCGGAGACGTGATTACGGGCCTGGAAGCCGCTGCCGGAAGTGCCGAGGTTGTGCACGCGGGTACGGCTGAAGCGAATGGAGCGATCGTTACTGCGGGTGGCCGTGTTTTGAACCTCACCGGCCTCGGTCCGGATCCGGCGACGGCCCGGGACCTGGCCTACAAAGCTGCGGGCGCAGTTGATTTCGACGGTAGCCAGATGCGGACGGACATAGCCGAGCGGGCAGTCCTGAACGCTGGCCTGGATGCCTCGTCTGCCGGGAGCCCCCGGCAGTGAGCGAGCAGCCTCGGTCTCCCGAAACCGGGATTCTGGCCTCAGTCGAGGAACTCTTTCGCGAGGTCGAGGTCGAACAGCCTCAGGTCGGGATCATCATGGGGTCGGAGTCCGACAAGCTGGCGATGCAGCCAGCCGGACAGGTGCTCGAGGAGTGCGGGGTCCGCTACGAGGTGAGGGTGATGTCAGCTCATCGCGAGCCAGAGGTGGTGAGCGACTACTGCGGCAGCGCCCGGATGCGCGGCCTTCGGGCGATCATCGCCGGGGCCGGAATGTCGGCCGCTCTGCCCGGGGTCGCCGCGGCCCATACCGACCTTCCCGTGATCGCGGTACCGCTGCTTGGGGAATCCCTCGGTGGGCTCGATGCGCTGCTTTCGGCGGTTCAGATGCCGCCCGGGGTTCCGGTTGCCTGCGTAGCGATCAATGGCGCCCGGAATGCCGGGATCCTGGCCACCCGAATGCTCAACAACTGAAACCCATCCACCGACCCGGAGACATAAATTGATCGAGAGATACACGAGAGATGCGATGGGGTCCGTCTGGACTCCCCAGGCAAAGATGGATGCCTGGCTCAGAGTCGAGCTTGCGGCCACTGATGCGTGGTCAGCGGAAGGCGTGGTTCCGGCCGAGGCTGCAGCTGCCTGCCGCGAGCGGGCTGCCTTCACCGTCGAGGCAGTCAACGAGCGTGAGCGCGTCACCAATCATGATGTCGCCGCGTTCATTGATGTCGTGGCCGACTCGATCGGCGATCACGGCCGGTGGATCCATTACGGACTGACCTCCTCGGACGTGCTGGACACTGCTCTGGCCACCCAGCTGGCAGCGGCAGGGGAGCTCCTGGTCGACGGGGCGCGGGCCTACCGCGACGCCCTCGTGGCTCGGGCATTCGACTACCGCGACACCCTCTGCGTGGGCCGCACCCACGGAGTGCACGCCGAGCCCACGACATTCGGCCTGCGGCTGGCAGGGTTCGCCTTCGAGGCCGACCGGAATCTGCAGCGGCTCGAGCGTGCGGTGGCGCAATGCGCGGTCGGCAAGCTCTCCGGAGCAGTCGGCACCTACGCCTCGGTTCCGCCGGCAATCGAGCGGCGGGTGATGGAAGCGCTTGAACTCAATGCCGACGACATCGCCACCCAGGTCGTGCCCAGGGACCGGCATGCAGACTTTCTCAGCGCGATCGCGATCGCCGGTGCCGGAATAGAGAGATTCGCAACTGAAGTCCGTCACCTTCAGCGGACCGAGGTGCGCGAGGCCGAAGAGCCGTTCGCCTCCGGTCAGCAGAAAGGGTCCTCTGCGATGCCACACAAGCGCAACCCGATCCGGTGCGAACGCCTGACCGGACTTGCCCGGGTGCTTCGTGGTTATGCCCAGACCGGAATCGAAAATGTCGCACTGTGGCATGAGCGGGATATTTCTCACTCTGGTGCCGAACGGGTCATCCTGCCCGATGCCACGATCACTCTCGACTACATGCAGCACCTGGTGACCGAGGTTGCTTCAGGGCTGGTTGTCCACAGCGACCGCCTGCGCTCCAACCTGGAACAGACGCACGGCGCACTTTTCAGTCAGCGGGCACTGACCGCGCTGGTCGACTCCGGGATGTCCAGGGACGACGCCTACCGCACCGTCCAGGCGGCCGCCCAGGAGGCCTTCGATACCGGGACTCATTTCCGGGAGCTGATCGGTGGGACTGCGCCGCAGCTGGACCTCGACGAGATCTTCGACTATGACGCTTACCTGGTCCACCTGCCCGAGGTGTTCGAACGCCTCGAACAGCTCAGGGATTAACCCGAGCCAGCCGACCACCGATGGAGGTCAGCCTGGAACTGACGCCTTCTGGGCGCCGGTGATCGATGTGATCGCTCCGCTGTAGGAGCTGACGAACAGCCTGCCTGATCGGAGTCTGTTGCGGAAGCCGAAGTTGAGGGAGGTCGGAGAGTTGATCCCCGAGGCAACCACGCAGGCCCTCCGCCTTCTGTCGATCTTGATGATCTCTCCGCGGATGAATGAGGTCACGTAGAGGTTGCCCAGATCATCACGGGTTATCCCGTCAAGAAACGGCTTGGGGTCGAGGCCGGCAGCCGACCACCACGTAATGACTCGGGAGGGGCGGGACCTGTCGATCCGGACGACAGCGCCGGGGTCGACAAAGGTCTGGGCTGCGAACAGATACTTCTGATCGCTGCTGACTACGAGGCCGTTGGCGCTCTCGACCGTTCCCCAGGAGTGGTTTACAGAGCCCGTCGGGCCTATCCGGTCGAGAAGCAGCCCCAGGTTGTTTGACGCGTAGGTGACCCCGTCCCGGGCTCTGGCGATTCCGTTTGCCTGGCCGAGGCCGGTTGCGAAGGTGTCGACTATTCCTCTGTTGGTATCGACCAGGTAGATGGCCGAGCGTGGATCTTCATCGGCCCCCTCCCCACCGCGAATGCTGCCCCACAGGATCCTCTTGCCATCCCAGGCCAGACCACCCGGCGTCCCCTCGAAGGATTCGGCAATCACAACCGGGGTCGAGCCGGGTCGGTCATAGCGGACCAGCAGCACCCGATCGTTGTCCGGTGCATCAGGCACCAGCGACACGTAGACCCTGCCCTGACCACCAACCAGTATCGACTCCAGAAACGATCCCGCATTGGGTTCGAAGGTCGAGACCGTCACCTGCCCCCGGCAGGTGGGAACGGAGGCGCCTGCTGTCTGGGCAGCCAGGAGCCCGACCGCCCCGAAGGCAAACAGGATGAGTAACGAAACACGCGACATAGTTACAACATAGTCGATAGTCGCCCGTAAAACTGGAGCACTGCCAGCGGTAGCCGACATCCCCGGGCGCTAGCCTTCGGCCATGGTTCTTTACACATGCGGACAGAAACTCACCGGTCCAGCTGCGCTGCATCCCTGTGCCAAGGCCGGGAAGGCCCTTCGCGAAGCCGGCTACGAGTTTGAGATCAAATCGGTCGGGGGCTATCGCCTGATGCCCTGGACCTGGTCCAGCCGGGCTAGCGACCGCGCCGAAGTGAAGGAGTTGAGCGGTACCCGGGAGGTGCCGATCCTCGTGCTTGAAGATGGTGAAGTCATTTCAGGATCAGGGGAGATCTCGAGATGGGCTGGCCGGAGCTCCGCAACCAGCTAGGCATTGACTTTTCCGGGACGCACGGTGGATTTGAAATCCGCTACACCACAGGTGGTCAAGGTCGAGACAGCCAGCCAGGCACGCGCGGCGGCCGGGGCCATTGCCCGCGGCTTCCAGGACGATGAGATCTGGACCTGGCTGATACCCGGGGAACGGACGAGGGTGAGGGTCGAGAAGCGCAGCTACCGCTGGATGACCCGTCAGATCTTCATGCCGCGCGGGGCCGCCTGGATGACCGAAACCGGCACCGGTGCCTCGCTCTGGTTTCCACCTGGCACGAAGGAGCTTTCTATTCGCGAGCGATTGGCCGAAGGCCTGCCCTTCCTCCCTGAAGGGCTGCTTTCGGTCGGCAAAGCCACCCGGCTGAATGAACTGGTCAAGGCAAGCTGGCCGACCGAACCGCACTGGTACCTATCGGTTCTCTCGGTCGAGCCTGCCAGCCAGGGCATGGGCCACGGATCAGCGCTTATCGCTCCCGGGCTCGAGCAGGCCGACAGCCAGGGAGTCGGTGTCTGGCTCGAGACCCAGACCGAGAAGAACCTCCCGTTCTACGGGCGGTTCGGCTTCGAGGAGGTGTCGAGGGCCGAAGTTGAACCGGGTATCCCACTGTGGATGATGTGGCGTCCTCCACGGTCCGGGCAGAGAGCGGGTACTGATGCCGGCCCGAAGCACGGCAGTTGAGGGACCTGAGGCAGGCACCGGCATAACCCCGCCGGGTCCTGCCGTTTATCGAGCGGGTAGCATCGGCCCCACAGATGTCCATCTCGCTCGACGAACTTCGGCTGCATTCCTCCGGCAAAGTCCGGGACATCTACGAACTCGACGGAGACCTGCTGCTGGTCGCCTCCGACCGGATATCGATCTACGACGTGATCATGCCGGATGTGATCCCCGACAAAGGCCGGGTGCTGACAGGCATGTCCGTCTACTGGTTCGAGCACTCCGGTGAAATCGTGCCCAACCACCTGATCTCGACCGACGTGCCCGACGAGGTGGCCGGACGCGCGCTCCGGGTCCGTAAGCTCGAGATGTACCCGGTCGAGTGTGTGGTCAGGGGCTATCTGTCCGGCTCCGGCTGGCGTGAATACAAAGAGACCGGCTCGGTCTGCGGGGTCGGGTTGCCTCCGGGTCTGAAGGAGGCGGACCGGCTGCCGCGGCCTATCTTCACCCCGGCGAGCAAGGCCGAACTCGGCCAGCACGATGAAAACATCAGCTTCGAGCAGGCGGTCGAACTGGTCAGAGACCGGGCCCTCATGGAGGAGCTCCGTCGGATCTCGATCGAACTCTACGAACTCGGTGCCGCACGGGCGGCCGAGGTGGGGATCATCCTCGCCGACACCAAGTTCGAGTTTGGCAGCCACCCGGGTGCCGAGGTGATGCTGGGTGACGAAGTGATGACGCCGGACTCGTCCCGCTACTGGCCAGCCGAGAGCTACGAGCCCGGCAGAGCGCAGACATCTTTCGACAAGCAGTTCGTCCGGGACTGGGCAGATGCCGCCGGCTGGAACCACAATCCGCCAGCTCCCGAGCTGCCAGAGGAAGTGATCGGCCAAACCCGGGACAAATATCTGGAAGCCTTCGAACGGATCACAGGAGCCCCACTTTGATTTCTGTCCGCGTACTGATCAGGCCCAAAGAGGGGATCCTCGATGCCCAGGGCAAAGCCGTCGAGAGCGCGCTCCCTGCGCTGGGATTCGATGGGATCGAGCACGTCCGGGTAGGACGGGTGGTCGAACTCCGCGCCGAAGACGACCGAAGCCTCGAGGAACTGTGCGAGAAGCTCCTCGCCAACCCGTTGATCGAGGACTACGAGATAGAGATCCTGTGATCTGGGGAGTTCTCCAGTTTCCCGGCTCCTGTGACGAGCGGGACGCCCTCCATGCCTGCACGGTGGCGACCGCCGGCCTTGGGGCCGATGGTGGGACCGGCGCCAGCGCGCGGACGCGGCTGGTGTGGCATGAAGAGACAGATCTGAGTGGGTTCGACGGGATTGTGGTTCCTGGTGGCTTCTCGTATGGGGATTACTTGCGGGTCGGGGCGATTGCGCGTTTTGCCCCGGCTATGGCTGCGGTCGCCAGATTCGCGGCCGACGGTGGCCCCGTGCTCGGAATCTGCAACGGGTTTCAGGTTCTATGTGAATCCGGTCTTTTGCCGGGGGCGCTCCTGACCAACGAAAGCACCCGTTTCATCTGCCGCCCCGGCGAGCTGATCGTCGGTGCCTCAGACTCTCCCTGGCTGAGCGAACTTGAGCCGGGCGAGCGGATTTCAATCCCGTTCAAACACCAGAGCGGGCGGTTCTTCGCACCACCGGAAATGCTGGAGGAGATCGAGGCGAACGGCCAGGTCGCTTTCCGCTACGCCGAGGGCCAGAACCCGAACGGCTCGCTCAACGACATCGCCGGGGTAACAAACCGGGCCGGCAATGTGCTCGGGCTGATGCCGCACCCCGAGCACGCGGTCGATCCGCTCGGGGGAACCACTGACGGACTGAAGATCTTCCGCGGACCGGCCGGTCCCGCCGGTGTCCGTGAAGCTGCCGGAGCCACCGGTGGCTGAGCAGTCCTCCAGACACCGCGATCTCGGGCTGACCGACGCGGAGTTCGACCTCATCGTCGAGAAGATGGGCCGCGTGCCGAACACGGTCGAACTGGCGATGTTCTCGCTGCTCTGGTCGGAGCACTGCGCGTACAAGCACTCGAAGAAGCTGCTCGGCACCCTGCCGACCGAAGGCCCGCGCGTGGTCATGGGTCCGGGCGAGAACGCCGGCGCGGTGGACATCGGCAACGGCCACTCGATCGCCTTCAAGGTCGAGTCTCACAACCACCCGAGCGCGGTCGAGCCGTTCCAGGGTGCAGCCACCGGAGTCG
>CAIZLN010000160.1 GCA_903933815.1 uncultured Solirubrobacterales bacterium | reverse complement strand
TCGATCCGACCGCCCCCGACATCCACTTGGGTCACACCGTAGTGCTGAACAAGATGCGTGAGTTCCAGGAAGACGGTCATCAGGTCGTGCTGATCATCGGCGACTACACCGCCCGGGTCGGGGATCCGAGCGGTCGCTCCGACCAGCGTCCCATGCTCACACCCGAAGCCATAGACGCAAACGCCAGGACATTCCAGGAACAGGCCTTCAAGGTTCTCGACCGCGACCGGACAGAGGTCAGGTTCAACAGTGAATGGCTCCGGATGGAGCCCGAGGAGCTGCTTGGTCTGCTGGCCCGGGCGACCGTTGCCCGGCTGCTCGAGCGTGATGACTTCCAGAAACGGATGCAGGCCGAGCAGCCGATCTCGGTGCTCGAACTGCTCTACCCGTTGCTGCAGGGCTACGATTCGGTCGCGATCCGGTCTGACATCGAGCTTGGTGGCACGGACCAGAAGTTCAACCTCCTGTTCGGACGTGACGTTCAGGCGGCCTATGGCTGCCCTCGGCAGACCGTGATGACGATGCCGATCCTGCCTGGCACTGACGGAGTCAGACGTATGTCCAAGTCCCTGGGCAACTACATCGGCGTCACCGATCCGCCCGAAGAGATGTTCGGCAAGGTCATGAGAATTCCGGACGGGAATATCGCGGAATACCGGTCGCTGCTCCTGGGAGGCGAGGTTCCGGCCGATGAAGTTCCAAACGCCGCGAAACGTCGTCTCGCTTCAGACCTTGTCGACCGGTTCCATGGTGCCGGATCCGGCCTGGTGGCTGAGGCCGCCTTCAATCGTGTGTTCGTAGAGCACCAGGTGCCGGAGCAGGTCGAATCGTACGGGCTGGGGGCTGAGACGACGATTCATCTCCCGGCGGCGCTGGCGGAGGCATTCGGGGTCAGTCGAAGCGAAGCTCGAAGAGTGCTGGGGCAGGGCGGCGTCCGTTGTGACGGTGAGGTTCTCGAGCCCGAAACGCTCGATTACCCTGCTGAGGACCTCGACGGCTGCGTCATCCAGATGGGCAAGCGGCGTTACCGGCGATTCGAATCCGGCTCCTGAAGCCAAAAAAATCAGCACTCGACACTATGGCTCAGGCCCTGTATACTTCTTCGTCCGCTGAGTCGGGGACTTTTTCCGGCTCAGGTGCTTCGTGCGGCGAAACCCGCCGTCACGGCGCAGGCGGTCTTTGAAAACTGAGCAGCGTGCATTACTCCGGACGGTCTGACTGTCCGGGGGAAATGTTCGAGCCCGATTTATCCGTCTGACGCGCCAGCGCGTCGGGCGATTGTTTCATCCCGTCATGTCCGTTGCCATATTTGTGTACTTGGCAACATTTTCGATATGACACGCTCTACGTTAAGAAGTTAGAGGCCCCCGGTTCCTCGGAATCGGGAGCTGGCCCTTCGGGGCCGGCATTGACACCTCGCAACATTTTTACGGAGAGTTTGATCCTGGCTCAGGACGAACGCTGGCGGTGTGCTTAACACATGCAAGTGGTGCGACGAACCAGGCTTCGGCCTGGGGCAAAGCCGCGAACGGGTGAGTAACACGTGGGTAATCTGCCCCAATGACCGGGACAACCCGAGGAAACTCGGGCTAATACCGGATGTGGTGCATAGGCATAAGCCTTTGTACTAAAGGTAGCTTCGGCTTCCGCATTGGGAGGGGCCCGCGGCCCATTAGCTTGTTGGTGGGGTCAAGGCCTACCAAGGCAACGATGGGTAGCTGGTCTGAGAGGACGATCAGCCACACTGGGACTGAGACACGGCCCAGACTCCTACGGGAGGCAGCAGTGGGGAAACTTGCGCAATGCGCGAAAGCGTGACGCAGCAACACCGCGTGAGGGAAGACGGCCTTAGGGTTGTAAACCTCTTTCAGATGGGACGAAGGTTCAGCGGTGAATAGCCGACTGGATTGACGGTACCGTCAGAAGAAGCTCCGGCTAACTACGTGCCAGCAGCCGCGGTAATACGTAG
>CAIZLN010000159.1 GCA_903933815.1 uncultured Solirubrobacterales bacterium | reverse complement strand
TTGTCCTCATACCACTTGCGAACAGGTCGAGAACCTCCCGTTCGCGCGGGGTGAGAGATCGCAGGCGCCTGAGCTCGTCGGCCTCGGGAAGCCCGTCTCCGATCGCCCCGTCCCGACCCGCTCCGTCCCTGCTCGCCCCGTCCCCGGCGCCATCCATATTCCAGTCGGGGAACCAGCGGCCTCCAGCGAGAATAGCTCTCGCCGCCGGCAGTATCTGTGACGCAGATTCCGACTTGCCCACGAAGCCGTCTGCGCCACTGGTCGAGAGCAATTTGATCAACTCCCGCTCCTCATGAGCGCTGAAAACAAGGATGCCGAGACTCGGATGCGATTCCACCAGTCGCTGGATTGAGATGATTCCGCCCCAGCCGGACATCTCGATGTCAAGGATCACCAGGTCGGGGAGGAGTGCGGCGACCAACGTGATCAACTGCTCTCCGTCGGTGGCAAAGGCGGCCACTTTGAGGTCACCTTCCGACTCGATGACGATGCGCAGTGCTTCCCGGACTATCTGGTGATCGTCACAGACTATGACCTGTTTGAGTCCCTCAAGATTTCCGTCAGGCCCTACGCTCAGCTTCATGCTCATGCGGGGAGTCTAAGCCACCTGCCACCGGAGCGGCGGCGCCTTGACTCAGGCGATGCGAGCCGGAGCGCCGTGGTCTTGAAGAACGGCCGGAATCTCGACTGTACCGTCCTCCTGCTGATGGTTTTCGAGCAAGGCTATGAGTGTCCGGCCAACCGCGACGGCGGTGCCGTTGAGCGTGTTGACGAACTCCGGTGCAGCTTCCGGTGCTGGCCTGAACCGGCAGGAGAGCCTTCTTGCCTGGAAGTCGGTTGTGTTCGAGCACGATGTCAGCTCCCGGTATCGGCCCTGGCTCGGAATCCAGGCCTCGCAGTCGAACTTCCGAGCTGCCGAGCTGCCAAGGTCACCGACAGCCACGTCAACCACCCGGTAAGGCAGGCCCAGATCACCAAGGATCCGCTCCTCGATCGCGAGGATTCGTTCCTGCTCCTCACCTGCCCGGTCAGGTTCAACGAATGAGAACATCTCCACCTTGTCAAACTGGTGAACCCTGAAGATTCCGCGGGTATCCCGCCCGGCGGCGCCCGCTTCCCGCCTGAAGCAGCTCGAGAATCCGGCGTAACGGATCGGCAGCTCGTCGGCTTCCAGGATGGCCCCGGCGTGAAGCGACGCCAGCGGAACCTCGGAGGTCCCGGCCAGAAAGAGTTCGTCCTTTGGCAGTTCGTAGATCTGGTCTCGATCACCCGGCAGGAAGCCGGTGCCAAAAAGCGCCTCCTCCCGGACCAGGATCGGTGGTATCACCGGTTCGTGCCCCTCCTCGCGCAGAAGCGACATGGCCCACCGGACCAGGGCGAACTCGAGCATCACCAGGTCTCCCTTCAGATACGCGAACCTCGCCCCGGAAGTGCGGGCGCCGGCCTCCATGTCGATCATCGACCCGGCCTCGGCCAGTTCGAGGTGGTCCTTCGGCTCGAAGCTGAACTCGGGTGGCGTGCCCACCACGCGCAGGGTCACTGCGTCTTCGTCGGTGAACCCGTCGGGGCTGTCAGGGTCGGGGATGTTCGGCAGGGAGGCGGCCAGGGCGTCCCGCCCTTCTTCGACCCGGCTGAGTTCGTTCTCCATCTGTTCGAGTTCGGCCTTGAGTTCCCGAACCTCGGCGATGGCCGTACTGGCGTCTTCACCGGACTTCTTTGCCAGACCGATCTGCTCGGATGCCTGCCTCCGCCGGTTTCGTGCCCCCTCTATCTCGGGCAGCAGTTCGCGACGACGATCGTCGAGCGCCATCAGTTCGTCTATTGAATCGGCGGCGCCCCGTCTTGCGAGCGCAGCCTTCACCCGCTCGGGGTCGGAGCGGATTAGCTTGAGGTCGAGCATGACTCGCGGCGTCTGCTACTCGCCGGCGGCTTTGCCGGCGTACCTGGCGACGAAACGCGCCACCTGCCTGGCATCGTCACCGACAACGATGTTCTGGGGCATGATCGCGCCGGAGTAGCCGCCGTTCTCGATGGCGTAGAGAGCCGACTCGAAGGTCTCGACCCGTTGGTCGAGGTTCGGGCCCTGGACCCGGGTCCCACGATTGCCGGTACCTTCAGCTCCGGCCGGGGTAAGTGTGTGGCAACCGGCACAGTTGGCGGCGAAGAGCTCCGCGCCCCGGTAATCCGGGCTGTCTTCGGACACCGAAATGCCCTGCTCGCCGAACCCGCAGGCCGAGAGGCCGAGGGCGGCGCTGAGGACGAGTGTTGTGATCAGGACGGCACGCACTGCGAACGCATCATATTGTCTGCAGCGAAGAATGGCCGTCCCGGATCCAAGCGAGTTTCGTCAGGCGGTAGGAATGCTGCCCACAGGAGTGACCGTAATCGGGGCCATCGCGGCTTCCGGGCCGGCCGGAGCGACGGCTTCTGCGGTGTGCTCACTGTCGCTGGAGCCGATGATGATGCTGGCCTGTCTGGACCGGGGCTCACGCACCCTTCTCGCATTGCAGGGCGCCGACCGGTTCTCGATCAACATCCTTGGAACGCAGCAGCGGAGTGCCGCCGAGGTCTTCGCCAGCAAGGTGGATCAGCCGGACAAGTGGGCCGCTGTCGAATGGAAGGAACACGAGGGGGTACCGCTGGTCAAGGGCTGCCCGGCTTATGTCGTATGCGCCCTCCACGATGTGATCTCTGCCGGCGACCACGTGATCATCACCGGCAACGTGCTCGAGGTCGAGGCCGCGCCCGGCGATCCACTGGTCTACCACGGCGGACTCTTCAGGCGGCTCGAGGACGAAACGCCGGAACCCCGGCCTGACGACGGCCAGACCCGAACTTGAGCGCCGGCCCGTTGAAGCCGGGCTCGTCTCAGTCCCGGCCCTGGTACTGGCTGGACGTCTTCACCGACCGGCCGCTCGCCGGTAACGGCCTTGCTGTCGTGCTGGAAGCAGATGGGATCGAGCCCGGGACGATGCTGGCCTTCGCGAAAGAGGTCGGCCTCTCGGAGACGACTTTCGTCCAGACTGCTTCCGACAGCGATGCCGACTATCTGAACCGGATCTGGACCGTGAGCGGCGAGATTCCGTTCGCCGGCCACCCGTCGCTTGGAACCGCAGTTGCCGTGGCCCTTCACTCGATCGGCGGCGGCTGTGAGTCGCCTGCTTCGGCAGAGCCGGGTCGATCCTTCCGTTTTCGTCAGCAGACCGGGGCAGGGATCCAGGAGGTGTCAGCCGATCTGGTGGAGGGCGGCTGGCAGGCTTCGGTTCACCAGGGCGAGGCAGTCTTCGGTGAAACCTTCGGTCGTGAGCGGGTGGCTCGTGCGCTCGGGCTACAGACGGATCGCATGGACCCGGAACTCAGCTGCCAGATCGTCTCGACCGGCCTGCCCGCACTGCTGGCGCCGGTCACCGACCTCGGGGCACTGGCGGAGTGCAGCCCCGACTTCGGCGCCCTGCGTGAACTGGACGAGAGCCCGGCGCTCAACCTCTACCCGTTCGTCTACGAACGCGGCTCCCGTACAGTCAGGGCCAGGTCCTACAGCGCCGACCTCTCAGGGGTCGAGGACCCCGCGACCGGATCCGCTGCGGGGCCGCTCGTCGCCTTTCTTCAGGACTGTCTCGACATCAGCCGGATCACCGTCGAGCAGGGAGTGGAGATGGGCCGGCCGAGTCGGATCGAAGCCCGGATCGACGCCGGGTCCCCGCTGGTTTCGGGCCGCGTCGCCGTGCTCGCCTCCGGCGAGATCCGCCTTCCCTGAGCGCCGGTCAGGTTCGAGGGGCACCGGCTCAGAACATTCCGGCGGTGGTTTCGATCGCACGCCAGACCAGGAAGGCGAGCACGAAGCAGGCCACCGTCATCACCCCGGTTTCGCGTCTCACGATCGCCAGCGCCACCTCCTGCTGCTGCATCTCGTCGAGTCTGGTGAAGTCGGTTTCGCCCAGCTCCTGACTGGCCGAAGCACCACGGATGGCTTCGGCCAGAAGCGATGCGACAACCGGGAGGGCGACGTAGAGGTAGTGCAGGCCGTCTTCGGACCGCCTGCCGTCGAAGTAGAGGATTGCCTCGAGCAGGACGAAGAGCAGGGTCGCGACCTGAGCCGCCCGAAGCAGGTACCAGAAGGCGATCGAGACACGCTCGGCCCGCCAGGCAAGCCCGCCGATCACACCTGTGATCAGGTTGGCCGCAATAACAGCGAGTCCCAGTGCCATGTAAAGGTCATGCATCGTTGAATCCCGTCCAGAAGGGTCGGCTTTCGGCTTTCATATGCGAAAAATCACTATGTAGCAACTTGATACAAAGTAGGTCACAGTACCTGTATAAACCAGATCTGAAGGTCAAACCCTCACCCCCGTTCAGGACTTCCCGAATTGCTACATCAGTACCTCCCAATTCTCGTCTTCGCCTCGCTCGGCATTATCGTCGGCGCCGCTTTCGCGACCCTGAACCTGGTGCTCGGCCCGAAGCGTCTGAAGAACCCCGGCAACAGCGCTGGACTGCGCCAGGCGGATCCCTACGAGTGTGGACTGCCATCGGAGATTTCCAGCACTTTCAGATTCGGGGTCAGTTTCTATCTGATCGCGATGCTGTTCATCCTTTTCGACATCGAGGTTGTCTTCCTCTACCCGGTGGCCGCGATTCTCAAGTCTGCCGACTCGGTTTTCGTCCTGGCTGAGATCGTCATCTTTGTCTTTCTGCTGCTGGTGGCACTCGTCTACGTGTGGCGAAAAGGGGCCCTGGATTGGAAGTAGAACGCCAAAAATTGAGGCTCCATTCATCGCTCGAGCAACCCGGCAGCCCCGAAGAACTGCGCGCCCGCCAGCTGCGCGCCCGCGACATGCTGAGAGGGGACCTCGACGGTGCCGACCTCGAGGCATACGTCGAGGAACGTCTTGTCGTGACCACGCTCGAGAAGGTGTTGAACGTCGCCCGCGCCAACTCGATATTCCCGGCGACCTTCGGACTCGCATGCTGTGCGATCGAGATGATGTCCACGGTTTCCCCCCGCTACGACATAGCCCGGTTCGGAGCCGAGGCATTCCGCGCTTCTCCCCGCCAGGCCGACCTGCTGATCATCTCGGGTCGGGTGTCGGTCAAGATGGCTCCGGTAGTGAGAAGGATCTATGACCAGATGCTCGAACCCAAGTGGGCCATCTCGATGGGTGCCTGCTCCTCGAGCGGTGGAATGTTCTCCAACTACGCGGTTGTCCAGGGTGCCGACAAGTTCATGCCGATCGACATTCATGTGCCCGGCTGCCCGCCACGCCCGGAAGCGCTCATGTACGGGTTCAACAAACTGCAGAAGCAGATCATGGGCAACCCCGACCCGGGCTGGCGCAGTCGCTACCAGGCGCATGGAACCGAGGAGTGGGCTCGTGGTGGCCCCGCGTCACAGCCGTCGGACGAAGCTGCCGCTGCCTATGAGCGCGCCCGCGAGGTTCTCGGTGCCTGACGCTCCGGGGCTTGAACTGATTTTGTCGGGAATCAATGCCGACCATCCGGGTGCGGTGCTCGATACGAGCTTCGACCGCGACCAGCCGGCGCTGATCGTCCACCCGGATCACATCCGCGACGTCCTCACATGGCTGCGTGACACGGAAGGCCAGCAGTACACCTTCCTCGCCTCCGTCCACGGAGCCGATTACCTCCCGGCCGAGCCCCGTTTCGCCGTTCATTACGAACTCCTCAACCGCGAGCGCTACGAACGCCTCAGAGTCAAAGCCCTCCTCCCCGACCCCGCCGCCGATACGAATGCGGCAAGTGGCTCCGGAGAAGCGCCGGCCGGTGAGGGTTCCGTCGGAACTCCCGGCGATAGCC
>CAIZLN010000158.1 GCA_903933815.1 uncultured Solirubrobacterales bacterium | reverse complement strand
TGAAGGACTTTGACATTGAATGCAAGATTGCCGGTTTGATCGGACGACCCGCCGGGTGCTCAGGCCCCGACCGGAACTGCCATGAGCAAGCCACGGCTCCCGGTGTTGATCCGCTGCAGCAGGCTCAACTCCGACCGGGTCCGCCTTGCCGGGCGAGCCGACGCGGTCTGCGCCGGAGCCGCTTCTGACAGGCCGGGCAGAAATAGGTCGAGCGTCCACCGACCACGATCCGCACAATCTTCTCCCCGCATCTCGGGCAGGCCTCGCCCTCACGCCGGTGCACAAGAAACTCGTTTTGCATCGACCCCGTGTCGCCTCGGGCGTCGCGGTAGTCGTCAATCGATGCCCCGCCAAGATCGAGGCCCCTCTGCAGCGCTTCGACTACACCATCGCGCAAAGCCCGATGGTGCTCCGGCTTCATCGATCCGCCAGGTGAAAGCGGGTGGAGTCCGGCCCTGAAGAGGGCCTCGTCCGCGTAGATATTGCCGACCCCGGCCACCCCTTTCTGGTTGAGCAGGAAAGACTTGAGCGGGCCGGTACGCCCGGCGCTCATCGCCGCCATTGCCTCGACAGTGAAATCGGGAGAGAGAGGCTCCACGCCGAGCCGTGAGTCAAAGTACGCCTCCAGCGCTTCCGGGCCGGCGATGAAGCCGCGGCCGAAGCGGCGGGGGTCGGCGAACAGCATCTCCCCTCCGTCATCGAGTGTGAAACGGGCCTTCAGGTGCTTTTCAGGGTCTCCCGGGGCATGGATGCGGGCGTCACCGGGGCTGGCGGTGCCGTCCGGTGCAAGCAGGGTGATGCTGCCCGTCATTCTCAGATGGATGACCAGTGAATTGCCATCGTCAAGCTCAAAGACGAGGTACTTCCCGCGGCGGCCCACATCGATGACCGACCGGCCTGATGCGGCGGATTCGAGTGCCCCGGCACTGGCCGGTTTTGCAAAGTAGGGGTCAAGAACCTCGACTGCTTCGAACCTGCGACCACACAGGTCCGGCTCGAGCTGCCTGCGGATGGTTTCCACTTCCGGAAGCTCGGGCATCAGTGGTTTCTATCAGGACGGCGGGCCCGATTTCATGTCCGGAGGATCCGGCGCTCAGTCGCTGGTGGCCCTGGGGTGAGTCTGAAAGTAGATGTCCTTGAGCTGCTGACCGGAAAGATGTGTGTACATCTGGGTGGTCGCGACATCCGCGTGTCCCAGCATCTCCTGAACCGATCGCAGATCGCACCCGCCGGCCAGCAGATGAGTGGCAAATGAGTGGCGGAGCGTGTGCGGACTCATCCGGTCATCCAGTCCGGCTGTACGCGCGTGACCCTGAACGATCTTGTAAAGCCCCTGCCGTGTCAGGGAGCCTCCGCGAAAGTTGACAAACAGGGCCTTTTCGGGCTTGCCCTTCACCAGCCTCGGCCGTCCGCTTGCCAGATAGACGGTTACTGCGTGTATCGCCTGTCGGCCGAGCGGCACGATGCGCTCCTTGTTTCCCTTGCCCCTTGCCTTCAGCATTCCTTCGTGAGTGTCGATGTCGGTCATTTCCAGCCCGACCACCTCGGAGGCACGCAGTCCACAGGCATACATCACCTCAAGGATCGCCCGGTCGCGGTATGTCTGGGGCGAATCCCCCCTGGGTGAGCTCAGCAGCAGCGATACTTCTGACTGGTTCAGCACGTTCGGCAGCTTCCTGGAGCGCCTCGGAGAGGACATCCCGGAGGTCGGGTCGTCGAGGATCAATCCCTCTCGGCGCAAATGCTTGTAGAAGGACCGCAGGGCGGCCGTCTTCCGATGAATAGTGGAGGAAGCGAGGCGCTCACCCGGGTCTCCTGAGGCCAGGTCAGCGGCGTACTCGGCCATCTGCCCGGGCGTGACCGAGGTTGCGTCTGCTCCCCTCTCACGAAGGTAGTCGCCGTACTGCAGCAGGTCAGTGCGATAGGCGTTGAGCGTGTTACGCGACAGCCCCCGTTCGAGTTCGAGGTAAGCCAGAAACTCGAGCAGCATGTGCTCGTATCGGGCCGACTCGACCACGGGTTCTGGAGTTGCAACGGCGGGCGGCATGCGAAGTCTTTCGACCCCCTGAGTTCCTTCCCTTGCGGCGCAACGGATCCCGCACCGACCGGAAAGCCGAGAGGACCCGATGTCGTGGTCAGTCGAAGATCAGCGAGGCAAGACGGGAGCCGGCCGCGAGTGGACCCGCAAAGAACTCCGGGTCCTGATGCAGATCGCGCCCCATGGTTCGGGACGGCAGGCCGGAGGCGAGATATCCGTCGAGGTCGACGGCCTCCACCGTGGTGTGATGCCTGCCCCTGCCCTCCTCATCAACGACTGAAGCAAGATCGCCGGATCCCTCCGGCAGGGGCACGTCCACCTTGCCAAGAACCAGCCGCATCACGGTTCGGGAGTGATGGCTGAGGCCGCGGTGGCGCGGCCGTGGATCGCCGCTCGAGAGCCTCGCAGAGAGGGCTACGGGAAAGCCAAGGGACAGCCCAGCGTGAGCAACATCGAGGGCTGCCATGCCCCCGTGACCATAGGTAGTCGACGAGCCGAGTATTCCGGGGCCCGGCCCCGCTATCACCGCGTCCCAACCAAGAGAGCCGGCCGCGTCGATCGCACCGACAAGTGAGATTGCCTCCTGTCTGCCGCCGTAAGCCGGACCCGCTGTTACGTGACCGGAAATAAGGCCGGCCTCCAGCAGGGTCGTGACATCCCGGGAAAGGGTGCCCGGCAGGGCACCGCCACCGGTCTGGACATAGCCGACCGCAGGTTGCTCCAGGCCAGCCTCTGAAATCTTCCGGGCACAAGCCCATGCTGCAGGCGCCAGGTGTCCATGGAGACCGATGGCCAGCACCGGCAGCCCTGAATCAAACCCCTCTGGCATGCCTTCAAGGGATGCGCTGGACCCGCCTTCGGGATCCCCGCCGGAACCATCCACCTCCCGCTCTATGGTGCTGACCGGGTGCTGCAGCGGACTGTAGTTGAGCTTCATGACGTGCTCGCCCTCCGAGCCTCCCCCGTTCAATCCCCGGGTCAGGTTGACCAGAACGATGTCGAAGCCACCCGAACCGAGACCCAGGTCGAGTGCTTCGACATTGACAACCACTTCATCCCCGATGTCGCAGGGGCCGACCAGCCCGATATCAGCCCAGGCAGCACGGGTCTCCCCGTCAACCTTGACCTCGAGCGGCCCGGTCGCGACGACAACTCCACGTCGGAGTTTCAGCATGTCGCCCTCGCCTCCACGAGAACGGCCTCGCATACCTCCAGCATCTCGACCAGGTTCTCTCTCGGCACCCACTCCTGATGGGTGTGGTTGTCATAGGTGCCATTGGCAAGCAGGATCGCGTCCCAACCGTGAGCGTTGAAAACATTTGCATCGCTGCCGCCTCCGGTCGCTACCCGGCGGGGCTCGTGACCACGCGACGAAAGCGCCGCCTCAGCGACCTTCAGGGCCTCCGAATCATCGCCTATCCGGTACCCGGCGAAGACCTGCTCGGTCCGGATGTCCACCTCGCAACCATTTTCGGATGCTGCCCAGATCATCGAGTCGCTCATCGACGTGACCGTCTCCACCGCCCTGGCCGGATCTACCGATCGGGCCTCGCCTGAAACCCGGCAGCTTCCGGGAATGACATTGCCTGATGTGCCGCCATCGACAAGTCCGATGTTCGCGGTTGTCTCCGGGTCGAGTCGGCCGAGCTTCATGTCTGTAATTGCGGCAGCTGCCGCAACTATCGCCGAATGGCCCGACTCCGGATCGAGGCCAGCATGGGCCTCAACACCTGAAAACCTCGCCTCAATCCGAAAATGGCTCGGGGCGGCGACTATGACTTCACCGATGTCGGTGGCCTGATCGAGCACGAACACCATCGAGGACTTCAGCTTCGTCAGGTCAAAGGCAGCTGCACCACGCAGACCCTGCTCCTCGGCGACCGTGAACAGCAGCTCTATTCCGACCGGTGGTGGCTTCTGGCAGTGACGTGCGGCAAGTTCGACAAGGACGGCGACCGCAGCCTTGTTGTCAGCTCCGAGGATTGTCTCTCCGGCACTCCGGTAGATGCCGTCATCGAGCACAACATCGATCTGACCATCGTGCGGAACGGTGTCAAGGTGAGCACAGAAGGCGACCCAGGTGTCAGTCTCTCCTGGTATCCGGGCGAGCAGGTTCCCGCTCCCGGCATCGGCTGGGCCTGCCGCATCATCTTCATCCACAGCAAGCCCGAAGCCCTCAAGCTCGGCACTGACAAAGGCTGCAACTGCTGCCTCCTCTCCAGTTGGACTGGGTATCTCACACAGCCGGGCGAACCTGCTCAAGCTGGACTCCCCGGAAAGGACCGGAACATTCCCGGTCCGAGCCCCGGCGACCATGGCGAGCCGGAGTCTGGTTCGCGACTCAACTGCGCGGGACCATCAGCTACGAGCGCCCTCTTCAACCTCTCCCGCATCAGCCCCCTCGCTGGCCTGCCCTTCGCCCCGGCTCAATGCCTGTCTGGCAGCGGCCTTCATGAATTCCCTGAAAAGGGGCTCCGGGCGATTGGGGCGCGAGTTGAACTCGGGGTGGAACTGTGAAGCAATGTAGAAGGGGTGTTCTGGCAGTTCCACGATCTCCACGAGACGCTCATCCGGAGAGGTGCCGCTGCAGACGAGACCTGCGTCCTCCAGGCGGGTCCTGAGCAGGTTGTTTACCTCGTAGCGGTGACGGTGGCGCTTGTAGATCACGGCCTCGCCGTATATCTCCATGGCCCGGGTGTCATCGTGGAGCTTGACCGGGTCGGCACCCAGACGCATGGTGCCGCCCATGTCGGAGACTTCCTTCTGTTCGGGCAGGAGGTCCACCACCGGGTGAGGTGTCTCAGGGTCGAACTCCGCCGAGTTGGCCCCGTCCATGTCCGCCATCGATCGGGCGAACTCGATCACGGCGATCTGCATGCCGAGGCAGATGCCCAGATAGGGGATGTTGTTCTCCCTGGCGTAGCGGGCTGCTTCCACCTTGCCTTCAACCCCTCGCTCACCAAAGCCGCCGGGAATGAGAATGCCGTCCATGCCCACCATCTCATCGGGATCGAAGTCATCCGAGTCAATCAGCTTGACTTCGACCTTGACCCCGTTGTGAATGCCACCGTGCTCGAGCGCCTCGATAACCGACTTGTACGAGTCAGCGAGCTGGACATACTTTCCGACCAGGCCGATGTTGACCGTGCCCTCGGCGCGGTCGGCCATGCGAAGCATCTCCTCCCAGTCGGCGAGATCAGGCATCGGCGCATCTTCAATGCGGAAGTGATCCAGAATGAAGTCGTCGGCTCCTTCGGCCCGGTACATCAGCGGAATCTTGTAGACGTTGTCCACGTCCTGACCCGAGATCACGGCTTCTACCGGGAGGCTGGCAAAGTGGGCGATCTTCTGGCGGATGCTGCGATCAAGCCCGGTCACCGAACGACAGATGAGGGCATGTGGCTGAATCCCGATCCTTCGAAGTTCGTTGACTGAGTGCTGGGTCGGCTTGGTCTTCATTTCCCCGGCATGACTGATGTAGGGGACGAGGGTCAGGTGGACGAACATCGCCCGCTTGGGTGTCAGCTCGGTATAGAGCTGGCGGATCGCCTCGAGGAAAGGGAGGGACTCGATGTCGCCGACAGTCCCGCCGATTTCAGTTATTACGAAGTCGACCGCTTTGGTCTCGGCAACGATCAGGATGCGGTTCTTGATCTCGTCGGTGATGTGCGGAATGACCTGGACGGTTCCGCCGAGGTAGTCGCCACGTCGTTCCCGGCGGATCACCGCGTTGTAGACGGAACCGGCAGTCACGTTCGAGGCGCGCGAGGTGTTCTCGTCGGTGAACCGCTCGTAATGGCCAAGATCGAGATCGGTTTCAGCGCCATCCTCGGTCACGAAGACCTCGCCGTGCTGAAACGGACTCATGGTGCCAGGGTCGACATT
>CAIZLN010000157.1 GCA_903933815.1 uncultured Solirubrobacterales bacterium | reverse complement strand
CGGCGGCAAGGTACTGGCTCTGGTCGAACAGCAGGGTGACGTTCACGGGAACCCCGCGGAAGATCACTTCTTCGATCGCGGTCAGACCGGCCTCTGTGCCTGGGATCTTGATGAACAGGTTCTCGCGCTCGGCCCGGGCGTGGAGGTGAACCGCCTGATCAATCGTCGCGGGAGCGTCGTCGGCGAGCAGCGGTGAGACCTCGAGCGATACCCAGCCATCTACGCGGTCAGTACGCACATGCGTCTCCGCAAAGCTGTCTGCCGCCCGGCGAAGATCAGCCATGGCGAGTTCGAAAAAGACCTGCTCAGGCTCGGCTCCGGTTTCGGCGAGTTCCGCGATCTGGCCGTCGTAGTCGCTGCCGCCGGCAATCGCCTTGTCGAAGATCGTGGGGTTGGAAGTCAGGCCGGTCACCGAGTAGTCGGCGACGTACCTCTCGAGCGTGCCGTCGTCGAGCATCGAGCGGGTTATGTTGTCAACCCAGAGACTCTGTCCTAGGTCGTGAAGGGCGCGCGTTCTGTCGTTCATTCTTTCTCCCGGGGAAGTGTTTGAGGAGCCTCTTGCGTTCGCTGCTTCGAGACTATCTGGCGCAACCGGCTGCCGCGTAAACGGTGAGCGTCCGCCAAGGACGACGGGATCAAAGGAGACCGTGGGTCGCTTCGGACCGGATCCCGGAAATCAGGTGCCTGCGCCCCGCGTTTCGCTGGAATCATCATCGCCCAGGTTCACCGTCTCCATCTTTCCCGGCGGGGAAGCGATCAGGGCTACGACGAAGCTGACGGCCATCACCCCGGCCATGACGTAGAAAACGGTCCGGGTCGACATCGCAAAGTCCATCTGGACGGCCTTGAAGAGCTCCTGGGCGCGGCCGCCGGCGTGAGCGATCATCGAAGACGAATCGCCGCCACCGGACCCGGCGAGCGACTGTGCCACCCGGTCGGCCTGCGCCGCCGGCAGTCCAAGTTCGGCGAATGAGCTCTCCATGTTTGAGCGGTTCTGGCTGATCAGGATGCCGCCCAGGACGGCCAGGCCGAGACTCGCCCCGAAGTTTCGGACGGTCTGGGTGATCCCGGTGGCCTCGCCGTAGCTCGTGTCAGGCGCGCGGTTGATCGCATCCGTGCTCGCCGGGCTGAGGACCAGGCCGATCCCGATGCCGGTCAGCACGATGAACGGCCACTGCGCACCCAGACCGCCATCGAGGTCGGTCAGTTTGCCGGCCCACAGGAAGAACCCGACCGCCGCCACCAGGCTGCCGACGATGATCGTCGGCCTCGCGCCCGTCCGGTCCAGCACCCTGCCGCCCAACTGCGAAGCCAATCCGAAACCCCCGAAGAAGACGAGCAGGTAGAGCCCTGCCTCCAAGGGATCCCAGCCGAGCGATATCTGGGAATACATGCTGGCGAAGAAGAAGAGCGGAACGAACGGGATCGAAAGCAGGAACAGAACGGCACTGTCGGCCGCGAAAGCCCGGTCGAGGAAGATCCGGACCTGAATCAGTGGCTGGGTAGCCCTGATCTCCCAGGCGATGAACGCCACCAGGCCGGCCAGGCCGAGCGCGATCGAGACCCAGGTGAACGGGCTCGACCAGCCCCAGGTCGCAGACTGCTGCAGGCCGAGCACGACAAGTCCCATTCCGAAACAGACGAGAACCGCACCACGGATGTCCAACGGCTGCGGCTGTTTGCGATCTTCGGGTTTGGAGATCGCGATCAGGATGAGGGAGATGATGGCGACCGGAATGTTCACCCAGAAAATCGCGCGCCAGGTCCACTCGCTCAGATAGCCACCGGCGATCGGACCGATCGCGGTCAGTCCGCCGGTGATCCCGAAAAAGATCGCCATCGCACCACCACGGCGCTCGATCGGAAATGAGGAGATGACGATCGCCAGGGCCGCCGGGAACATGAATGCCGCGCCGGCGCCCTGCACGACCCGGAAGAAGATGATCCAGGCCTCGGCGAGGGAGCCGGACGGGGTCGCTCCGCAGAGAGCTGACGAGATCGTGAAGACGAGAATGCCCGCGACAAGCGTCCTGCGGCGGCCGGCGACGTCGGCGATCTTGCCGCCCAGGGCGAACAGGGCGGCAAGTGCGAGCAGGTAACCGTTGATCACCCACTGGATCCCGGTCGAGGAGAGGTCGAGGTCCTTCTGGATCTCCGGGATCGAGATCGAAACGATGGTCTGGTCGATGAAGGTCATCGCCACCGCAAAGATCATCGCCGCAAGGACGAGAGATCCGTTTGTTTTCGAACCAGACAGCTTTTCCCCAGTTTGGTCAGGCGCGCCGACAGGCATCAAAGCCACCTTAGACCAACGGGCCGGGGGTTGCGAATCGTGCGAATGCTCAGTCACGCATGGCGGGAAAGAGCACGACT
>CAIZLN010000156.1 GCA_903933815.1 uncultured Solirubrobacterales bacterium | reverse complement strand
TGTTCTAAACTCTCTCCCAGATTCCCGGGCGCGTAGCTCAGCGGGAGAGCGCTCGCTTCACACGCGAGAGGTCGCTGGTTCGAAACCAGCCGTGCCCATCAAAAGCCCTTTGAAATCAGGCTCTGCGAGGTCACGGTTTCGGCACCGGTTCGGTTCAAGTCAGCTAGATCGCAACTGCCGGCGCGCAATAAGCTCGAAGTTAGTACGGTCACCAGATGCTGAAATCACGCAGGTCACTTTCGCTCCTTCCCCTCGTCGTCGTGGCGGCCGCTTTCGGCCCTGCCTCCGGCGCTAGCGCCCAAGCCGCGCAGATCAGCTGGAGTGCCTGCCCGATTGAGGACTATCCGACGCTTCAGTGCGGGACGTTCGAGGTTCCCTACGACTACGGCAAGCCAACCGGCAAGAAGTTCACGCTTGCGCTGCAGAAGCTTCCGGCCTCGGGCGCCAAGATCGGCACGCTCTTTGCCAACCCTGGCGGCCCGGGGTCTCCAGGGCTAAACAGCTGGGCTTTCGCGTCCACGTCGCAATCGCTGAGTGAATCCTTTGACCTGGTCGGCTTCGACCCCCGCGGAGTCGGCGAAACTCGGCCAGCCTTCGATTGCGAACCGGTCGGAGTAGGGCCTGACAACACCCCGAATGTCGACTGGCCCGGGTTCTCCGCAGCCGCGACGCCCATCATCGCGAGGTCAAACCGGGCCTGCCAGAGGAAGAGCGCCGACTTTATCGCCCACGTTGGAACCAACAACGTGGTCCGCGATCTCGACGCCATGCGGGCCGCGGTCGGAGATGCCAAGCTGAACTTCTGGGGGATGAGTTACGGCTCGCGGATCGGCTACACATACGCCTACCGCTATCCGCAGAGGGTGCGGGCGATCATCCTCGACGGTCCGGTCACGCCGAACGGAAGCTGGGCCAATTTCGCCGAGGTGCGCTCCGGGTCCGAGGATCAGGCGCTGCGCTTCATCCGCTCGGTCAGCCCTGCCACCTACGCGGCGGTCATCTCCACCCGCAACAGCCTCTTCGCCTCCCAGCTCGACATCGGAACTGCCGGGCGCCCCACTCGTTTAGGCGGGTACGACTGGCTCAGGATAGTTTCCTCCGAGCTCCTGCTCCAGCAGACGAACTGGCCGGGGATCACCAAAGCCGCCGGCCAGGTAGCGGCGGCCCGCATCGTCGGCCCCGGCGGCTACGATGCCCGCGCGGTGTTGCGCAAGTTATTCGCAGTAGCCCAGGCCGAGGACGGCGACGGGATCTCCGCCGATGGTGGGGCCACCTCGGCGATCAACTGTGTCGACTATGCCGACCGGCCGGGCGCCCGCCAGCGCTCGCGGATCGTTCGCAACGTCGTCTCACGAGCCCCGGTCTTCGGGGGACTTCTTGTTTCCTCAGAGGCGCCCGGCTGCACTGGTTACACCTTCCGGCCCGACCCTGTCCCGAGGATCGCTTCGAGGGCCTCTTTGGCGCGCGTCAGGAACATCAAGCTGGCGATCTCGGACTCGACCGCCGATGCCGCCACGCCGCTGGTTTGGGGCAGGGCAATGGCCAGGGCGTTCCCAAGCGCTTTCGAGGTCACTCAGCAGACCGGCAACCACGTCAACTTCCTCTCGACGGAGTCTCGCTGCGTCGACGACCCGCTCCAGGAATACCTGCTGACGCTGAAGATGGCTCCGCGACGGACAACCTGCCTCTTCACTGCCCCCGCGGGCCTTGACATGTCGGCTGTAGCTGCCGGCAAGCGCAAGATAGGCTAGGGCGCGACCGTCGAAACGATCCCGCGCAATAACGGCCTGAACCGACGGTAGCTCTCCGGGCTGTGCGGAGCCCGGATCCCCTCCGCCACTACCTGCCTGATTAAGAGCCAGCCAGGCTCGCTTCACACGCGCGAGGTCGCTGGTTCGAACCGGCCGTGCCGATCAAAAGCCCTAGGTCGATCAATAAATCAGCCTTCGACTCGGGGCCACTGCGGAGCAGATAACAGTTCGCCTGCCCGGGCAACCGTTAAGAGCTGAATTTCAAAGCGCTCAGCTCGACGCCGCGCTCTTGGCGCGGTAGCGGCGATAGAGCCAGCGGTCGATGTAATAGCTAAACGGGACGTAGAAAACGAACGCCACCCCGACCCCTATCCACGTATACGCAGCCGGGGCCTTAAGCACCAGCAAATTAATCAAGACCCAAACGATGACGAAGCCGATTCCCCCAATTGCAGCCCTGCGCCACCTTGGCGGGCGCGGGTTGTAGTCAAAACGCCCTTTGCGGGCGCCCGGAGCCTCAACCTCTCCAGCGTCGTTATCGCGGTTCTCCGAGCTACCTTCACTATTCGTCTGAGACATCTGAATTCGGAGACTAGACCATTCCGGGGCGTCACGTTTTCGTTTGGCGGCTGTCCTCAACGGCATCACTATTCTGATC
>CAIZLN010000155.1 GCA_903933815.1 uncultured Solirubrobacterales bacterium | reverse complement strand
GGACCCTTCGTATGAGGTCCCGTATCAGCACCCACTGCTAAAGCCTGTGCTGGAAGAAACGCTCGGCGTGATCATCTTCCAGGAGCAGGTCATCGAGGTGGCGATGAGCATCGCCGGCTTCAGTTCCTCAGAGGCCGAGAGCCTGAGGCGGGCGATGAGCCGCAAACGCTCCCGCCAGGCACTCGAATCCCATCATCGGCGATTCATCGAAGGGGCAATCGGTAACGGGGTGCCGGAAGGGACCGCTGAAAGCATCTTCAACCAGATTGCGGGCTTCTCCGGTTTTGGCTTTCCAAAGGCACATTCAGCTGCCTTCGGACTGCTGGCCTACCAGTCGGCGTGGCTCAAGGTCCACTACGGACCCGAGTACCTGACCTCATTACTGAACGAGCAGCCGATGGGCTTCTACCCCCCGGACTCCCTGGTTCAGGAGGCGAGGCGGAGTGGAATCGAGATCCTGCCCCCGGATATCAACGGCAGCCGGGTTGATTGCACGGCCGAATGGCAGGACGGCAGCCGTAACCGGTTTCAACACACCGGAGCCGACACCGACAGCCGGAGCATGGGTTCCTCGACAGAGAAACCGGCAGTCAGAATCGGCCTGGGTTACATAAAGGGCGCCAAAGGGGCCGAGATGTCCAGACTGGTAGGCGAACGGGATCGGGGCGGGCCATACCGGAGCCTTGGCGATCTGGCATCGAGAATGCCGCTGCGAAGGCAGGAACTGGAGCATCTCGCCTGGGCCGGGGCGCTCAGATCACTGCCTCGCGGGGACCGTGCAGCAGGACTCTGGAGCGTCGGACTGATGCCTCACCACCCCGCATCTGCCGGCGGAAGACAGCTGTCCCTGCCGTTTGAGCAGGAGCCAGCACCAGACCTGCAGGAGCCACAGTCCTGGGCGAGGGTAGCGGCGGAATACGGCAGCATCGGCATGACTCTGGAGGGCCACCCGATGGCGCTGGCGCGAAAGGACCTCCCGAGCCGGGTACTCACCGCCGCCGAAGCAATGGTGCTGCCAGATCGCTCCAGCGTCGAGGTCGTCGGCCTGATGGTCGCAAGGCAACAGCCCGAGACCGCTCGCGGAGTCTGCTTCATCCTGATCGAAGACGAAACAGACACCCTCAACCTGGTGGTTCCACCGACGGTAGCTGCTCGCCACCGTCTGGTGATCCGCACGGCAACCATGATCCGGGCGCGTGGCAGGATCGAAACCAGCCAGGGTGTTGTAAACCTGGTCGCAGCGTCCCTGTCAGAGCTCCAGCCAAAAGATCCGACGGTCAAAGCAGTGGCCCCGGCCAAACACTCTTTCGGTCGGCGCGGACGTTAGGCACGGGAGTCTCGTGAGGATCAAATCACCCATCAGGCGAAGGAACCAGAGGACCGGATTCGGCTCCACAACACATATTCGACCGCCTCCTGCAACGATTCATCCAAACACATGTTCGTGTCCGGACAGTCGCATACAGTACGAACCTATGTTCGCAAATATAAAAAGGGTTTCAACAAAGACCGCCAATGCTCTGGACCTGATCATCGATTTCGCCACCCTGGGCGAGTACGGGCTCGAATACCCGGAACCGGCTCTCCCGGCGCCCGAGAGCAGCTGCGCAGGAAGGCAACGGGTTCCTGTCCCTCGACTCACCAACAGCAGGGTTCCCGTATCTCCCCTCCCGGACATCTCGGCTACCGGCTCCGTCGCCTCCTTGACGAGCCGTCCCAGGAGAAGGACCGATACCGAATGCCCCGCGGGAAACCCCGACTTTGCGTCCGCTCTCCGGCGCCCTCGCATCGATCTGAGCTTCAGCGAGTAAGGCTACAAGCAAGTTTGAAGCGAACTGACCGTAGTCCTTCTGGGGACTGACTTCGGGCTCCTGTGTAGGACCGCCCCAGAGAATCGGGGCCGCTCCCGGATAGTGATGCAACAAGAAGGGCCACCCTCTCGGATGGCCCTTCAATGAAAAAACCGGCGGCGACCTACTCTCCCAGGGGGTTGCCCCCCAAGTACCATCGGCGCTGCGGTGCTTAACTGCTCTGTTCGGAATGGGAAGAGGTGTTTCCACCGCGCTATTGCACCACCGGAAATATGTCGAGACGACACCCCGATGGAGCCTCAAAACTGCACAACAGCCGATCGAATCATTGAAATAAATATCCGTCAAGCCCTCGACCCATTAGTACCGGTCAGCTGCGGATGTTGCCACCCTTCCACCGCCGGCCTATCAACCTGGTCGTCTACCAGGGGTCTTACTCCTTCTAGAGGATGGGAGAATTCATCTCGAGGACGGCTTCCCGCTTAGATGCCTTCAGCGGTTATCCGTTCCGTGCGTAGCTAAGCTGCGATGCCCTTGGCAGGACAACAGCTACACCAGAGGCACGTTCATCCCGGTCCTCTCGTACTAGGGACAAATCCTCTCAATTCTCCAACGCCCACATCAGATAGGGACCGAACTGTCTCACGACGTTCTGAACCCAGCTCGCGTGCCGCTTTAATGGGCGAACAGCCCAACCCTTGGGACGTACTCCCGCCCCAGGATGCGACGAGCCGACATCGAGGTGCCAAACCGCTTCGTCGATATGGACTCTTGGAAGCGATAAGCCTGTTATCCCCGGAGTACCTTTTATCCGTTGAGCGACGGCGCTTCCACTTGCTACCGCCGGATCACTAAGCCCAACTTTCGTTCCTGCTCCACCCGTCGGTGTCGCAGTCAAGCTCCCTTATTGCCTTTACACTCTACGTACGATTTCCAACCGTACTGAGGGAACCTTTGGGCGCCTCCGTTACATTTTAGGAGGCGACCGCCCCAGTCAAACTGCCCGCCTGACACTGTTCACTGCCCGGATTACGGCACAGTGTTAGAAGCCCGGTATGTCAAGGGTGGTATCTCAAGGTTGACTCCCCGGCAGCCGCAGCCGCCGGTTCACAGTCTCCCACCTATCCT
>CAIZLN010000154.1 GCA_903933815.1 uncultured Solirubrobacterales bacterium | reverse complement strand
CGTTCGGCCCTTCCCGGATGATCCACTTCTTTGACGCCTCGAATGAGAAGATGGCGGCAAAGGTCCCCGACATGGCCAGACAGGCCGACATCCTCCTCGGCAACCTCGAAGACGCCGTCCCGGTCGACAACAAGATCGCCGCCCGCGAGGGACTCATCAAGGTTGCGAGGGAGGCCGATCTTGGTGGAACCCCCCTCTGGACAAGGATCAACTCCCTGGAGAGTCCCTGGGTGCTCGATGACCTGACCGAACTCGTGACACAGGTGGGCAACCAGATCGACGTGATCATGGTCCCGAAAGTTGAAGGCCCGTGGGACATCCACTACGTCGACCAGCTGCTCGCCCAGCTGGAAGCAAAGGGTGATGTCAAGCGCCCGATCCTGATCCACGCGATCCTCGAGACCGCCCAGGGTGTCACCAACCTGGAAGAGATCGCGGCCGCGAGTCCGCGCATGCAGGGCATGAGCTTCGGCCCGGCCGACCTCGCCGCGTCGCGTCGCATGAAGACCACCCGCGTCGGTGGTGGCCATCCCGGCTACCGCTCGATGGAGGACCCGGTTGCCGACGATCTCGAGGCGGCCCGCATCACCGCGCAGCAGGACCCGTGGCACTACTCGATCGCGCGCATGGTTGACGCCTGCGCCTCGAACGACATCCTGCCGTTCTACGGCCCGTTCGGAGACATCAAGGACGTCGAAGGCTGCGAGACCCAGTTCCGCTCGGCCTTCCTGCTCGGCTGTGTCGGCGCGTGGTCCCTCCACCCCGTACAGATCGGCATCGCCAAGAAGGTCTTCTCACCGCCGGCCGACGAGGTCCTGTTCGCCAAGAAGGTCATCGAGGCGATCCCGGACGGACGCGGGGTCCACATGATCGACGGCAAGATGCAGGACGACGCCACCTGGAAGCAGTGCAAGGTGATGGTCGAGCTGGCCGAGATGCTGGCCGAGAAGGACCCGGAGCTCAAAGAGCAGTACGGGTTCTAGCCAGCCGGGGCTCCGCCCCCGAGCAGCCCGGTAACCAGAGGAGGAATGTGGCCGAGCGCCGGAGTAACGGCGTCGATCACATCTTCCATGCTTAGTTCGGCCGGGCTGATTCCTGCGGCCAGGTTGCCCACCGGGCAGACCGCGGCATACGGGATCTCGAGCTCGCGGGCTAGCACTGCCTCCGGCATGCCGGTCATGCCGACCACCGAGCAGCCGTCGCGGGCCAGACGGTTGATCTCCGCGGCCGTCTCGAATCGTGGCCCCTGAGTGGCGGCGTAGGTCCCGTTGGGGACGAAATTCGCGTCCATGGCCTCCAGGACTTCGATCACCCGCGCGCGCAGGCCCGCAGAGTAGGGCTGGGTAAAGTCGGTGTGTGCGACGGGATCTCCCGCTTCGACGAAAGTCTGCTCCCGTCCCCAGGTGTAATCGATGATCTGGTCGGGAAGGACCAGGGTCCCCGGCACGCACTCCACGCCGATGCCGCCGACGCTGCACACGGCCAGGATGCGCTCGGCCCCCGCCTCTGCGAGTGCCCAGATGTTCGCCCGGTAGTTGATCCGGTGGGGTGCCACCGAATGGTCCTCACCGTGCCGCGCGAGGAAGACGACGGCCTCGCCGTCGAGGTAACCGGTAGTCACCGGTCCCGATGTGAGGCCGTACGGGGTGTCGACCAGGTGGCTTTCCCGGCTGTGCAGCCCCTCCATCGAGTAGAGGCCGCTGCCTCCGATTACGGCGAGGCGACCGGTGGGCGCGACCGGCGATGCCCCGCCCACCGTTTGCCCCTAGGCCAGACGGTCTTTGAGGGCTTCGAACTGGTTCCGGATCTCGTCCGGCAGCGAATCTCCGAATTTCGCCAGATGCCCTTCGATCTGGGGAAGCTGCTGGCGCACTGCGTGGTCGTCCACTGTCAGCAGTTCGTCCAGCGCGTCCGGGCTTATGTCCAGCCCTTCAAGGTCCAGGTCGCCGATCGAAGGCAGCAGACCGAGCGGGGTTTCGAAGGTCTCGCCTTCACCCTCGCATCGCCTGAACACCCATTCCAGCACGCGACTGTTCTCGCCGAACCCGGGCCAGAGGAAGTTGCCGGTTTCGTCCTTGCGGAACCAGTTGACGTAGAAGATCTTCGGCAGGACGGCACCTTCGGTCTTGCCGATGTCGAGCCAGTGCTGGAAGTAGTCGCCCATGTTGTAGCCACAGAAGGGCAGCATTGCCATCGGATCGAAGCGAAGCTGTCCGACGGCACCCGTGGCCGCAGCCGTGGTCTCTGACGACATGGTCGCCCCGAGGTACACGCCGTGATTCCAGTCGAATGACTCGGTCACCAGCGGGATCACGCTCGCTCGACGCCCCCCGAAAAGAAAGGCATCGATCGGTACACCTGCCGGGTCTTCCCACTCGGCAGCGATGGACGGACTCTGACCTGCGGGCGTGGTGAAGCGGGCGTTGGGATGAGCTGCTGGATGATCTGCTCCGGGGCCCCAGTCCTCCCCATGCCAGTCGATCACATGGTCGGGGTCGTCGTGGGTCATGCCCTCCCACCAGACGTCGCCG
>CAIZLN010000153.1 GCA_903933815.1 uncultured Solirubrobacterales bacterium | reverse complement strand
TTCGCAGCTGATCGGCGCGCCCTCGGCGGCGACATCCCGGCCCGCGTCACGCAGGCTGGAGACATGCAGCAGCACGTCCTTCATGTCGGTCAGGGCCGGATCGTCCGGCACGATGAAGCCGTATCCCTTGCCGGGATCAAACCACTTCACCCGGCCCGCGATTCGGACCGTCGCGACTGTCTCAACGCCCTCGTAGTCCGACACAGCCTTCCCCCTGCCCGCAATCAGAGCGAGCGGAGTTTATTTAACACGGTTCTGTGAACGCCGGAAAAGCGAAAAACGCCGATTTTCGCAGCAAAAGCGAAATGATTTCGACCGCGCGACATCTCGGCCCCGGTCGGACCGCCGGAAAATCTTCGGGACAGGGCCGGCTCATGCGCGGCGTTCTGGTGCTCAACCCTGCCCGTGACCTTCCATCGCGAAAGGCAAACGGACACCCCCGGCCAGGAATGGCTGCGGCGGCGAGGACGAATCGCGATGTCAGGGAAGAGGCTCCGCGCTGGCAGTCCCTAGGGGAAGGTCCCCTACATGTCGAGGCCGGCTAGGCCAGCACTGATTGTCCCTAGTTTTCAATGTATAAGCAGGATAGGTGTGTAACCAATCGTAGAAAAAAACGTAGAAATCGCGCCCCACTGGCGCTTGCGAGTGACCGATGGCCTTCCGAAAATCTCGCGCGACACGGGCCTTGAACCGAGGTGTGCACCCCCGCCCGGACGGTAAACTCCAGGCGCACATTCCGATCCCCAGCGATGTCCGGTTCGCCTATGGGCAGGACAAGAGGGTTATCTCCCTAAGGACGAGAGACCCTGACGTCGCCAATCACCGGCACGCGATCGAAGTCGCAAACTACGCGGCTGCCTTTGACCTCCTGCGACGAGGCTCGGCCTCTGGGGAGTTCGAGGCGTTCGCCGTCAAGCTGCATGCTTATCAAACCAAGGAAATCCAGCGGGTCGCGGACGTCCAGATTTCCTCGTCGTCGGACACTGTCAACCCCTACACCTTGCCGGCGATGGGTCGGCGACTGGACACTGATAAGCCGGACGAACTCGCTGCGACGGCAGGTTGGGCTGCAGATTGGTTTTACGCTGAGCGGCTGAAAGTGAAGCCTGACGACCTTCCGGACGAGCTGAGAGCCTCGCTCAACTACCGCCAGGTGCTCCGGGAGTGTGCCGAAGTTCTCAGAGACTCTTGGCGTGCCGGACGAGAAGTCGAAGCGGGCCGCACCGTGTCCCCTCCCCGATACCCCGCCCTAAATGCCAAGCCATTGGAGTCAAACGACGGAAATCGGGCGAACGACGACCGCGCGAAGCTGAGCCTTTCTCGGTATTTCGATGACGTCTACCTGCCCGCTCATGCTGGGGAACTCCGAACGAACACGTTCAAGGTCAAGGTCCAATCCGTGAAGCTGTTCGGTGACCTCGTCGGAGACCCCCCGCTATATCTGCTTTCCAGAGCGCAGCTGTCTGATTTTCAGAGCAGCCTAAAGCTGTTGCCGGATGGCCGATTGATTACCGGACCACTCAAAGACAAATCATTGCGGGAGATCGTCGATCTCCAGAGACGTGGAACCCTCAAGCTCAAGCGCCTTGGGGCCGGCACCATCACGAAGCACGTCGGCAACATCAAGACGATCATCTCGTTCGCGTTGTCTGAAGGTCATGTGAGGCTCAACCCATCCGTGGGCATGCGCAACGTCAAAACCACCGACGCGAACCCTCGTGTGGAGAGGCGCCCATTCAACCGGCGTGAGTTGGAGGCCATCTTCTCCCAGCCGCTCTATGCCGGCTGCAAGGCGGATACGACCGTCGGAGTCTACCGCCCTGGACAGACCCTGATCCGTGACGAACGGTTCTGGATCCCCATGCTCCTCTTTCTGACAGGAGCACGGGCGAGCGAGGTCGCTGGTCTGGAGCGGAGTGAAGTGAAGATCGACGGGGGCGTGGTGCGTATCGTCTTCAAATACACTGCTCTCCGGCGCCTCAAGAACGAGGAGTCAGAACGAGTGATCCCCCTGCACCCTTGGGCATTGG
>CAIZLN010000152.1 GCA_903933815.1 uncultured Solirubrobacterales bacterium | reverse complement strand
GTTTTCCATCTTCATCGCTTCGATGACGCAGATCAGGTCGCCTTCGGCAACTTCGGCGCCCTTCTCCACATTGACCTTGAAGATGGATCCCTGAAGGGGCGATTCCAGCTCGGCCTTGTTTGAGCCACCACCACCGCCAGCCTTGCGCTCACGTTTCGGCGCGCCGCCCGGTCCGGGGGCGCCCGCGGGCCCGCCGGCAACTACGCCAACCGCCTCGCCAACCACCTTCACATCGAAGCGCTTGCCTGAAACTTCGACCAGGTAGTCGCGTGCGACCTTTTCCGGTTCGCCCTCGGCCGACTCGGTTGATGGAGGCGCTTCCGGCGCAGTTGTCTTCAGCCACTCCTTGTCCTCGGTCAGGTCCTTGCAGGTTTCGCCGCGGTCCCACTGTGGCGTGGCAAGGATCGCCTTGTGAAAGGGAATCAGGGTGGAAAGTCCACCTATGCGGTACTCGTCAAGCGCGCGCAGCATCCGCTTTGTCGCCATCTTCCGGTCCTTGTCCCAGACGATCAGCTTGGCGACCATCGGGTCGTACATTGGAGTCACTTCCGAACCGGCGATAACGCCGGAATCCACCCGGACCCCCGGCCCTGAGGGCTCGCGGTAGGTCGTGATCTTTCCGGGAGCGGGAGAGAAGTTCTTGTCGGCCTTTTCGGCGTTGATCCGGCATTCGATCGCCCAGCCGTTGATTTCAACGTCTTCCTGCCCGAGGCTCAGTTCTTCACCGGCGGCAATCCGGATCTGCTCGCGAACGATGTCGACCCCGGTGATCATTTCGGTGACGCAGTGCTCAACCTGAACCCGCGTGTTCATCTCGAGGAAGAAGTAATCGGAGCCGACCTGCATCCCTTCAACGGTTCCGGCCGAGTAGTAACCGACTGCACGGGCGGCGTCGGTTGCGATCTTGCCGATCCGCTCGCGCATCTCTTCATCGACATGGGGGCCAGGGGCTTCTTCGATGAGCTTCTGGTGGCGACGCTGGATCGAGCAGTCCCGTTCGCCAAGGTGGATCACATTGCCGTGCTTGTCAGCAAGCACCTGGACTTCCACATGTCGCGGATTCTCGAGGTAGCGTTCGACATAGACCCGGGGGTCGGAGAAGAACTTCTCGCCTTCGCGCGAGGCCCCTTCGTAGGCCTCCTGAAGGTCTCCGGGAGTCATGGCGACGCGAAAGCCCTTGCCGCCGCCGCCGCCAACCGCCTTGCAGGCCACAGGGTAGCCAGCCTCATCGGCCTGCTTGCGAGCCTCTTCGACGTCCGCTGCAGGTTCGGTCGCTCCGGGAACGATCGGAACCCCGGCCTTCTCCATCACTTCGCGGGCCATCGTCTTCGAGCCCATTGCGTCTATAGCCGATGCGGGTGGGCCGATGAATGTGATTCCGGCATCCTCGAGGGCGCGGGCGAAGTCGGCGTTTTCCGCGAGAAAGCCGTAGCCGGGATGGACTGCATCGGCTCCCGCTTCCTTCGCGGCACCGATGATCTTCTCGATCGAGAGATAACTCTCCGAGGCCAGCGCCGGCCCGATCAGGTAGGCCTCGTCGCATTCCTCGACGTGGGGAGCTTCGCGGTCGGCCTCCGAGTAGACGGCCACCGAGGTGATGTCCATCTCCTTCAGGGCGCGGGCCACACGGATAGCGATTTCGCCACGGTTGGCGATCAGAACCTTGCTGAACATCAGCCGATTCTATTCTGGAAGGGCCGTGCCTCGCGCCCCGGTACCAGCGATCGGACCTTCGTTGTTTTTCGGCGGTCCCGTTGCAGCAGCCACACCCGACCCTGGCCGCCCGGTTCTGGTGAACGAGGGAATCTGAGGGGCCAGGCAGTGACCACTTCCCATATTCTCGCTGGATGATTGAACTTCAGAGTCACTCCACCGTGTCAGATGGCCAGCTTCCCCCGGCCGAGGTAGTTGAAAAGGCAGCCGAGGCCGGGGTTGAGGTGCTCGCCCTGACCGACCACGACGGGGTCGCCGGTGTACCTGCCGCGATCGAGGCCGGAAAGCGCCTTGGCGTCGAGATCGTGCCGGCAATCGAGATGTCCTCGGTCCACGAATATGCCGAGGACCTCCATATCTGCGGCTACTGGATTGACCTGGAGAAAATGGGGCCGGCCTGCGACCGGGCGCAGCAGGAGCGCCGCGAGCGGGCCGAGCAGATCATCGAGAACCTGCGCGGTTTTGGTTTTGACATCACCATTGAGGATGCGATTCGGGAAGCGGGAGCCGCCGACGCAATCGGGCGGCCTCACATCGCCCACGCCGCCGGGGCGGCCGACAACATGGGCCCGTTCTTTGAGGAATATCTCGTACCCGGGGCCAAGGCGTTTGTCTCCCGCACCTGGCCCGATGCTGACGAGGCCTGCGCCACGATCAGGGAGGCCGGCGGCGTACCGGTCATCGCCCACCCCTACTGGGACATCAAGGATCCCGAGAAGGTGGAACGTCTGATCCGGGCACTCGACATAGGTGGAATCGAGGTCTACTACCCACCACACTCGAAGGAGCAGACCGCCCACCTGCTGAGCCTGGCCCGGGAGCTCGGTATCAGCGCGACGGCATCATCCGATTACCACGGCCCGACCCACAAGACCTTCAGCAAGTTCGGTGACTACAACACCTATGGCCTCGGAGAGCCGGAAGTCCCGCCGCGTCCCTGAGGCATCCTGAGCCGGAATCGTTCGGGGTTCATCACGAGCCGGACGGGCCGGAAAGAAGGGTGAGGGGAGCCGGCAAACTAGTCGGTGGCTGTCGGATCTCCCATGGCGGCGCGGGCTTCCTGTGCCTTGGCCGGACCCCGAAGGATCTTGGCGACGACAACGGCGAGAGCTGCTCCGGCGCTCGGGCCGACCAGATACACCCACCAGGTACCGAGATCCCAGAGTGCCACGTCCGGGCCGAGCGCCCGGGCCGGATTCATCGCCGCACCCTCAAATGGCCCGCCAAGCGAACCCAGAGCCATGATGTAAGCGGCCACCGCGAAAGGTACATAAGCACCGCTCAGCTTCGGTCCGTTGGCCATGCCGAGGACCATCAGCACCAGTCCGAAGGTGATCAGGGCTTCGAACACGACAGATTCCATGGCCATCCCGTCGGGGGGACGGGTTGCGGCGAGGTTGCCAAGTGGCCCGAAGAACCATTTGGCGACGAGCGCACCGGCGATCGCGGCGGCGAACTGAACGACCCAGTAAACGCCTGCCATAACCCATCCCATGTCGCCCCTCAGGGTGAATGCCAGAGTCATTGCGGGGTTGAAGTGGGCCGAGATATCGCCAAGAAAGAATATGGCGACCATCAGCCACAGGGCTGCGAACGCCGAGAGAATCAGCGCTACTGCGTACGACGGCGGGCTCCCTCCTCCGTACTTGACGAGGATCGCAGCCCCGGCCGACAGCACGAACATCAGGCCGAAGGTGCCGATGAACTCAGCCAGAAGCCTGCGCATCCTGTGCTCATCGCTGGTCCAGGATGCCGAAAACTGACGGTTTCCGACCTCAGCTTCCAGCGCCGACTTGCCAGCCGGGGCCTCGCTCACGACTTTGTTCCACCCTTCTTACGGGGCGCGGCCTTACGGGGAGAGGCCTTCTTTCGGGGAGTGGCAGCCTTCCGCGGGGCAGCCTTCTTGCGGGACTTGGCCTTTGGCTTGGCACCATCGGGCCTGGTCATGTTGATCGGCACTACGACCCGGTCGTAGAGTTCCTCGGTGACACCGTTCTTGAGTGCCGCTTCGCGAAGCGTGAGGTCGTTATCGATGGCGTAGTGAGAGATAACTGATGCCTGGTCGTAGCCGATGATGGGCGACAGCGCCGTCACCATCATGACCGACTTCTCGATGTTCTCCTTGATCTTCGGCCTGTTGAGCTTGGCACCCTCGATCATGAACTCACGGAAGTGATCGCACATGTCGGCCATGATCAGCGCCGAGTGGAGGTAGTTGTTGATGAGGACAGGACGGAATGCGTTGAGCTCGAAGTTGCCCTCGGCACCACCCATCTGCACAGCGACATCGGAGCTCATGATCTGGATGCAGACCATCAGCATCGCCTCGGCCTGAGTGGGGTTCACCTTGCCCGGCATGATTGAGGAGCCCGGCTCGTTTGACGGAAGGGTCAGCTCCATCAGTCCGGTACGAGGTCCCGATCCCAGCCAACGCATGTCGTTGGCGATCTTGTAGAGAGTCACCGATGCCGCTTTGAGTGAGGCATGTGCCCGAACCATCCGGTCCAGGGTGCCTTGAGCCGCAAACTTGTTTTCTGCCGTCCGGAAGCGGTAGCCGGTGAGCTTGGCAATGGATGCCGCCACTTCGTCGCCGAACCCGACCGGTGAGTTCAGGCCCGTGCCAACGGCGGTGCCTCCCATGGCCAGCCGCAACAGGCCGCTGGTGGCGTGCTCGACGTCGGCAATGGCATCTCCGAGAGCGCCAGCGTAGCCGGACCATTCCTGACCGACAGTCAGTGGGGTCGCGTCCTCAAGGTGCGTCCGGCCGATCTTGACAACAGAGTCCCACTGGCGTGACTTCTTTTCCAGTGCCTTCTGGAGTCGCTTCAGGGCCGGGATAGTCTTTTCCGTCGCCATTGTGTAGGCCGCAATGTGCATGGCAGTAGGAAAGGTGTCGTTGGACGACTGACCCATGTTCACGTGGTCGTTGGGGTGGATCGGCTCCTGGCTTCCAAGCTTGCCACCCACCAGCTGGATGCAGCGGTTCGAAACCACCTCGTTGACATTCATGTTGGACTGGGTGCCCGATCCGGTCTGCCAGACGTAGAGGGGGAAGTCCTCGTCAAGCTGGCCGGTGATGACTTCATCACAGACCTTCTGGATCAGGTTGCCCTTCCACTTCGGAAGTCGACCGTGCTTGGTGTTGACGATTGCGGCAGCCTTCTTGACATAGCCGTAGGCGTGGTAAACCTCATGGGGCATCCGGTCGTTGCCGATGTTGAAGTGGATGAGGCTCCGCTGTGTCTGGGCACCCCAGTAGCGGTTGGCAGGCACCATAACGTCACCGAGGCTGTCGAACTCTTTGCGCTCGCCCTTGGCCTTCAGGCCGATGGGTAGCTTGAGAACCTTTGGAGCGCGGGAGGAGGGCTTCTTTGCTGACATCAAGTGCCTTTCGAGTGGGGGCTGGGGGCTGATTTCAAGCTTTGCTGAAAGATTGCCAAGGCCGGATTATGGCTCAGGTGCTCAGGATCTTTCCACAGATTCAGATTCCCGGTTGGCTGAACCTTCCAAGGGAAGCCCGGAGGCATCGCTCAGAGACCTTCCCATCCGATTGACTGACAAAAAAGGACGGGCCCGAGGGCCCGTCCTTTTTCAGTCCGGTTGACAGATTCGACTGTTCTCCAGTCGGCAACTGCCAGGCAGAGCGATTCGCTACGAACTGACTGCGGCGGGAATCAGATCGCGCTCTTCGAGGTAGGCGATCAGCTTCGCAGCCGACTCAGCCGGCTCTTCCTCTTCGGTCTTGATCGTGACCTCGGCGTTGAGCGGCTCCTCGTACGGGTCCGAGACGCCGGTGAACTCCTTGATCTCACCGGAGAACGCCTTGGCGTAGAGCCCCTTGACATCCCGTTCGGCGCAGGCGTCAACCGAGGCTTCGATGTAGACCTCGATGAACCGGTCGCCCATCATCTCGCGAGCTTCGTCACGGATCGAGCGGTAGGGCGAGATCGCGGCGGTGATCACCGGGGTGCCGTTGCGCGAGAGCAGATCTGCCACGAAGGCGATGCGACGGATGTTGGTGTCGCGATCTTCCTTCGAGAAGCCGAGGCCCTTCGAGAGGTTCTCGCGAACCACGTCACCATCGAGGATCTCGAGCTTCGAGCCACGGGCACGGAGCTGCTCTTCGAGGATGTGGGAGATGGTGGTCTTGCCGGCTCCGGAGAGTCCGGTGAACCAGAGGGTGAATCCTTTTTCTTCTGACATGTTCAGTTGTCCTCCTTGTAAGCGTCGATCAGGATCTGGGCGACTTCGGGCCGGGAGAACTCGGGCGGCGGCATTTCGCCGTTGCCGAGCATCTCACGAACCTTGGTGCCGGAAAGGAACAGGTGGGAATCGGCGTCGTGAGGGCAGGTCTTGCCGGAAGCAAGGCCTTCGCACTTGTGACACCAGAAAGTGTGTTCGAACATCAAAGGCTCAATTCCGAGTTCGTCGATATCTATCGTCTCGAATATCTGCTGGGCGTCGTAGGTGCCGTAGTAGTCACCGGCACCAGCGTGGTCACGGCCGACAATGAAGTGGGTTGCTCCATAATTGCGGCGGATGATCGCGTGCAGCACTGCTTCGCGGGGGCCGGCGTAGTGCATCTTGGCCGGCTTGACTCCGAGTACCACGCGGTCGTTCGGGTAGTAATCCTCCATCAGGACCTCGTAGCAGCGCATGCGAACGTCGGCCGGGATATCTCCGGCCTTGGTCTTGCCGATCAACGGGTGGATGAAAAGCCCGTCGCAGGTCTCCAGGGCGGCCTTGGTGAGATATTCATGGGCCCGGTGGATCGGGTTGCGGGTCTGAAAGGCGACGATCTTCTTCCAGCCACGATCGGCGAACTCTTTCTTCGACTCGGCCGGGGTGAGGTAGCGGCGCATGAAGGCCTCCTCGTGGTCCGGCAGGGCATCGACCTCGATCGGGCCGGCGATGCAGCGGTTGCCCTCTTCGTAGATCGCGGCAACACCGGGGTGGTTCTCGTCGGTCGTGCCGTAGACCGTCTCGGCTTCGTACTTGACATCCCGGTCGAAGATCTCGTTCACATTGATCCGTCCGAGTGGCTTGCCTTCGTCGGAAGACAGGGAAACCACGTCTCCGACCTCACACTCAAGGTCGGTCGGCAGGGTGATCGGGATTGGCCAGTAGTCGCCTTCTGCGGTCCGCATCTGTCCACAGATATTGCGCCAGTCTTCGGAGCCCTGGAAACCACTGAGGGGGGCGAAGCCACCGTTGCCGATCATCTCGAAGTCGGCTGTCTGGCGTTCGGAAAGGGTCAGGTTTAATTCGCTCATGTGTTCAGCTCATCCGTTTAGGTATTTGTTGACAGGGAAGGTACGAAAAAGGGACCTCAGTTGATCCCACACTCCGTCTTGCCGGAGCCGGACCAGCGACCGTCGCGGGCTGACTGCCCCGGTGCCACTGGCCGGGTGCAGTGGGTGCATCCGATCGAGGGGTAGCCCTGGTCGTGGAGAGGGTTGTAGGGGACGTTGTGTTCATTCAGGTGATTCCAGACATCCCGCTCGGACCAGTCGGCCAGGGGGTTGATCTTCCAGAGGCTGAAACGCTTGTCCCAGGCGAACTTCGGAGCGCTTGCCCGGGCGGCTGAATCCTCGCGGCGGATGCCGGAAGCCCAGCAGTCTACGGTAGAGAGGGCCCTTCGCATCGGCTCGACCTTGCGCAGGCCGCAGCAGGCATCCGGGTCGGTCTTCCAGAGGCGGTCGCCGTAGACCCTGGACTGCTCCTCCAGGGAGATGTTGTGCCACCGTTCGAACTCGACCCCGAAGTGCTCGGCCAGACGGTCGCGGGTCTCGTAGGTCTCGGGGAAGAGCACGTCGGTGTCGAGGTAGAAGAACCGGGCAGAGGGGTTGATCGCGGTCGCCAGTTGCATCACGACAGAGCTCGTCTTCTGGAACGAGCAGGCGATGTACATGTCCTGACCGAACTCGCCGAAAGCCCATTCGAGAACCTCCCCGGCTGTCTTTGGCTCGAGCATTGCTGCCACGGCTTCTTCGTCGAAGCGTGTTCTGGACTCGTTGAGGCTGGTTGTCGAGGTTCCCTGTTCCATCATCGGCTCAGATTGCGCACTCACCCTCGCCGCGTTCCACTTGATAGGGATCCGAGCGACTCCAGTCGATGAACTCCTCCATGGTGTCGAGACTGAAGTCGGCCGGCAGGGTCAGGGGCTTGACCTCCTCCTCCATGCGGGCAGTGCCGACCCTCTCGACGAAGTCGTTGAAAACCTCGCCATCCGTCCGTTCGGCTTCGTAGAGCCGGATCCAGCGCTCGACTGCGTCGGGCACCCGGCGCGCGGGCAGCCTGGACTTCAGGCGGGTGCCGAAGATCACCTCACCGTCAACGTACTTGCCACCCAGATGAGGCACGTAGGCCGGCATCGTTCGCCCGCCAATCTTGAGCGAGGCTCCATAGAAGCCCATATTGGCGATGTGGTGCTGGCTGCAGCCATTCGGGCAGCCGCTCATCTTGATGTGGATCTGACGGGTCAGCGGGTCGGTGATGTCCATCTGCTCGACCTTTTCCTGCACCGCACGGTTCAGGCCCATCGAGCTGGTGATGCCCATCTTGCAGCTGTCGGTGCCTGGGCAGCTGACCACGTCGGTGATCCTCCGCGGCCCGACGTCGTCGAGGTCGAGCTCGCCGAGACGCTTCCATACTTCGTAGAGAGCGTCGTCGCGAACCCAGCGCAGCACCAGGTTCTGCTGGACGGTTGTGCGGGCGAAGCCGCCGGTGTAATCACGCATGATCTGACCGAGCCCGCGAAACTGCTCCGGAGTCAGGTCCCCTCGCACGATCTTTACTTCGACCGTGTTGAAACCCTCCTGGCGCTGCGGCTGGACGTTGGCTTCGACGAAGCGCTCGAACTCGGAGCGATCCCCATTGGGCGAAGCGGTGGCCGGCACCGGCTCAGGAAGCAGCGCCTCTTCGTCGAGGTCGAAGCGCATGTGGTCGATCGTGAAATCACGCTCGTCCACCCAGTCGCCCTTCAGCTCTTCATCGACCATCCGTCGGACCTCGTCGATGCCGACCTTGTCGACCAGCACCTTGATTCGAGCGCGGGCACGGTTGACCCGCAGCCAGGACTGGCGGTCGAAGATCCGGAACACGGCTTCGGAGACCTTGAGGAAGTCGCCGTTGTCAGCCTCGACGAAGTCGTAGAGCGTCGGAGCGACCCGGGCCATGATCGAGGTGCCGCCGCCGACCCTCACCTCGAACCCCTTGATGCCGTCCCTGATCCGACTGATGAAGGCGATGTCGTGGATGCCGGTGATCGCGCGGTCGGCGTCGGACCCGGTGAAGGCCGTCTTGATCTTGCGCGGCATCAGCTGGGTCGTGGGGTGGCGGACGAAATAGCGCACATAGGCACCGACGTAAGTGGTCGGGTCGAAGATCTCGTCTTCGGCGACGCCGGCCCACGGGTCACCGGTCACGTTGCGCACGGTGTTCCCGCAGCCCTCCCGGGAGGACAGGCCGCTGGGGGCCAGGTCGCGGATCATGTGGCACATCTGGTTGAGCGGTACGTGGTGGATCTGGATGTTCTGGCGGGTCGTGATGTGACCCTTCTTCAGCGGAGCATAGGTCTCGACTGCGTCTGCGAAGGCATCCATCTGGTCCGGGGTGATGCCGCCGTAGGGCAGCTTGACCCGGACCATCTGAACCCCGGGCTGGCGCTGGCCGTAGACACCCTGCTTCAGACGGAAACCGATGAACTCCGGCTCCGGAGTCTCACCGTCGAGGAAGAGCTCGGCTTCATTGTCGAAATCAACGAACTCGTGCTCAAGGATCGGGATCAGTCGGCCGGGCACATCCTCGTAGGTCTCCGGGTTGTTGAGCGAGCCGAGCTTGCCCTTGCCCTTCTGGACCTTGCCCTCTTCCTGCTCCACGCCTTTGTCTCCCGGCTTGGGTCTGGGCTTCGATGTGGCTTTTTCCGGGGCCGTGCTCGGCTCCATCGGTGATTCCTCCTGCTGGCTAGATCCGACCGGCGGCCGGATTCAAAAAGTTTGCAATTTTGGTTGTGGATCTGCGCTGAAACCGCAAGACTTCCGACTCAGCCTCAGGAATGGTAGCAAAAGCACCAAAACCTGACTGGATTTCAGGTATTAAGAAGAAGCGGCTCTGGAACGCGCTTCAAGGATAGCCGCCGCTTCGCCGGGCTCGGATACGAAGCCGTCCTCGGGCTCAACCTTGCGGTCGGCTTCCAGCCAGGCATCGATGCCGCCGGCGAGTGAGGACGCGTCGAACCCCGCCTCGGAGAAAGCCTGGGCAGCCATCAGTGAACGGTTGCCGATGCGGCAGTAGAACAGCACCGGCTGGTCCGCCGAAAGCTCGTGGCGCCGCTCGGCCAGCTCCTCCAGACCGATCCGCTCCGCTCCGGGGATCCGGCCCGCATCGAACTCGTGCGCGGTCCGGACATCAATCAGCCGCGCCCCGGATTCGATCAGCGCCGCAGCGCCGTCCGCATCGCATTCAAGGGGTTCAAGGCCATTGCCTGTTTCATCAACTGAGGCTTCCATAGGCGCGAAACCCTAACACCGCCCGGTCAAACCCCCCACCGTCAACCCTGAGTGTGGGCGACGGGTGGGTCGGCCGGGGTGGCTATACGGGTTGGCGGGGTAGGCGTAGCCGCCCCTGCCGACCCGTGACCCCCGCCTCAGGTGACGTCCTTGCCCTCGATCAGGAATGCAACCCGCACATGCGCGCGGTACTCGTCGAGGTGCTCGCCCCGGATGCCGGTAGAGACAATGTCCACCGCGCGGATGTTGCGCAACGAATCCTGGGCCTGCTTCAGAGCCTGCTGGGCTGCGTCGTCCGTTGAGATTCTGGAACTACCGACAAGCTCGATGATCTTTACGACTGCCATGCTCTCCTCCTCGGATGTTCCGCCGGCTGGCGGGGGTGGTTCTGGGGTCCGCCCCCATTCTTACCTGCCGGGAGCACCTGGTGGTCGGCCTCACCTAAAAGAGGTCGTCCGGGCTGCCCGGACCAAAGGACTCCTTGGCGCTGACTCCATCAGCCAGGGCAGCCTTCAGCCAGGGATTCATGGCTTCTTCGACGGGAGCCGGGGCGATGGCGGTATCCCCGAGGAAGCGTTCGATTGCAGCGCTTACCGCTGCCGCTTCGGCCGGGGTAGCGGAGCCTGAGATCGAGATCCGGGCCATCGTCTAGAGAGGGATGTTGCCGTGCTTGCGTCTGGGCTGGGCGACGCGCTTGGTCTGCAGGGTCCGCAGTGCCTTGATCAGCTTCGGCCGGGTCTCGCGGGGCTCGATCACATCGTCGATGTAACCGCGCTCGGCCGCTGAGTATGGATTGGCGAAGTGGGCTTTGTAGTCGGCGATCAGCTTCGCGCGGCGCTCGTCCGGGGTCGGCGAGCTGGCGATGTCCTTGCGGTAGATGATGTTGACCGCGCCTTCTGGCCCCATGACCGCCACCTCCGCGGTAGGCCAGGCGATGTTGTAGTCAGCAAGCATGTGCTTGGAGGCCATCACGTCATAGGCACCGCCGTATGCCTTGCGGGTCACCACTGTCAGCTTCGGCACGGTTGCCTCGGTGTAGGCGTAAAGCAGCTTCGCACCGCGCCGGATGATCCCGTTCCACTCCTGATCGGTGCCAGGCATGAAGCCCGGCACATCGGTGAAGGTGAGAATCGGGACATTGAAGGCATCACAGGTTCGGACGAAGCGGGCGGCCTTCTCGGATGATTCGATGTCGAGCACCCCTGCCTTGAAGGCTGGCTGGTTACCGACCACGCCAACCGGATGGCCGTCGAGACGGGAGAAACCGCAGACGATGTTCTTGGCAAAGTGCTCGTGAACCTCGAAGAACTCGCCATCGTCGACGATCATGGCGACGACCTTGCGCATGTCGTACGGCTTGTTCGGGTCGTCAGGAACGAAGTTGTCGAGCTCGGGGTCTTCGCGATCGGGATCGTCCGTCGGCGGGAAGTAGGGAGGCTGCTCGAGGTTGTTGAGCGGGAGGAAGCTCATCAGGTAACGGACATCCTCCAGGCAGCTCTCTTCGTCTTCCGAGGCGAAATGGGCGACACCCGACTTCGTGTTGTGGGTCATCGCGCCACCGAGTTCCTCGAACTCGACCTCTTCACCCGTGACGGTCTTGATCACCTCTGGCCCGGTGATGAACATGTGAGAGGTCTCCTTCACCATGAAGATGAAGTCGGTCATCGCAGGTGAGTAAACGGCACCGCCCGCGCACGGCCCCATGATCACGCTGATCTGGGGGATCACCCCGGAGCTCTGTACGTTGCGCACGAACACGTCGCCGTAGGCTCCGAGCGAGACCACGCCTTCCTGAATCCGGGCGCCACCGGAGTCGTTGAGGCCGATGACCGGGGCTCCGACTTTGGCGGCGAGGTCCATCACCTTGCACATCTTTTCGGCCATCACTTCACCGAGCGAGCCACCAAAGACGGTGAAGTCCTGCGAGAAGACGAAGACCTTGCGACCCTCGATCGTGCCGTGGCCGGTTACTACAGCGTCACCCCAGGGCCGGCGCTTCTGCATGTCAAAGTCATGGGTCCGGTGACGGACGAAGGTGTCGAGCTCCTCAAAGGAGCCGGGGTCGAGCAGCTTGTCGATCCGCTCCCGGGCGGTCAGCTTGCCCTTGGCGTGATGCTTTTCGATGGCCTCCTCGGAGGCAGAGTTGATCGCCTGGTCGCGTAGGTCACGCAGGTAATCAAGCTTCTCTTCGTGGGTTTCGGGACTCTTCTCGCGCATTGCCGGGCAGTCTATTTGGGAACGCCCCGACAAGGTTGTCCGGGAGTGCACGGTGGCGAGGGAGCGATCCTGCGGCGGTGCCGGTCCGGATGCAAACAAAAGGGGCGGCCCGAAGGCCGCCCCTTTTTCAACCGTTCGCCATAAGGCGAAGTTCGGTGCGAACTGCTACCGAACGACCCTGATGTTCTTGGTCACAGTCTTGCTGCCGGCATTGCCCGAGGTCGCCCTGAAGGTGGCCTTGATTGTGCCGACGGTCCTCGGACGGACCCTTACGTTGACCGTACGGGTGACACCCGCATTGATCGAACCGACCGGAGCGTTGAAGCTGATGCCCCGTCCCGAAGCGATGAGCCTTACGCCCGTCGCCGTAGCGTTGCCGGTGTTCTTGATCTTGGCCGTGTAGGAGACGGTCTTGCCTGCCTTGACTCTGGCTGGACCAGTTACCGAGAGGCTACCGATGGTTGCCCTGAGCTGAACACAGTCCGGCTCATTGCCGGTGAATCCGGCGGGGCATGGGATCGGCTCACAGGCCGGCGGAATGCCGGTCGTGAACTCGGGGCACTCTGGCGGCGTCGCGATACCGTTGGAGACCCAGACGCTGCCGAGACCCTTGCTCACCGAGTTGACGGTGCCGCAGTCGGCGCCGCCAACCGAGGTTGCGTCATCGACGATGTTGTAGGTACCCGTAAGGGCGCCTTCCTGGTCGAAGCCGTCAACGAACGGCACACCCGGGAAGTCGTCATTGCTGGTGGTCGAAAGCGTCAGTCCGGCAAGCGGAAGGGCGCAGTACGAACCCAGCGGGTTGGTGGCCAGACCGGTCAGAACCCGTGCTTCGATCGGACCGGCGAGGCTGAGCGCTCCGGTGCCCGAGATGAAGGTACCGGTGAGGGCACCCGTGCTCGCGATCGAAACCGGAACCGGGCTGCCATCCAGCGGGTTCGGAACGACCATGATCGGGAACCTGAAACCACTCGGCATTCCCCATGAGGTGGACGGGTTTGCGCCCGGGACAGCTCCGAGGCCAGTGTCAAGGGAGCCCGGAATGGTTACGGCGTCGCCGACCAGTTCTCCGGAGACAGTCGCTGAAGCCGGGTTGCCGTTACACGGTGCTTCCGGGTTGGCTCCAACCGCGGATGGAGGTGTAGTCGTGAGGTTAAGCAGTGCTGGCGTAAGACAACCTGCCGGCAATGCCGAGAGCGGGTTGACGGTCGATGTGGTCGCCCTTGCGTCCCAGAGGTCTGGCAGCGGCGTGGCCGGGGCCGGGGGTGCCGCGAGCTGGACTGACGGGGGGGCGGGCATGATCTCAGCACCTCTGAAGGCGAAGCCGAGGTTGAGCTGACCGTTGGTCAGTTCCATGCTCACTGGCGCGGCCTTGGCCGGTCCTGCGATTGCGAGAACGCCGAAACAGGCGATCATCGCGCCCAGGAGGACCATCTTGGCCGTGCGACCAAAGCCTCCCCGGGTACTGGCGGTTGATGCGGACATGATGTCTCCTTGAGTTTGGTACGACATTTCTTCCTCCCCCTCTCGGGATCTTCATCCAAGAGCGGCGGTCCTAAGACTACTGTGATTCGTGTCACTCAGTCCGAAAACAGTAGTGAACGGCTGAAGTTGCGGTCGAGACCACCCCGTTTCTTGAAAGTTTGCTCCCTGCGCCCTGCTGTCGGGGGGTCCTGTTCTTTGCAGCCACCTGGGTTCTCTGACGCACATACCGCTGGTCGGTCCGCCGTCGTACGCATGGTCGGTGCCGTCCGCACTCGTCGTTTAGGTAACGTCGTCGCATGGCCTCACGACTGCTACTGATGGGAGGTCATGAGTTCGATCGACTTGATGGCAACGAGGTTCTCTGCGATTTCATCCTCGAGACCGCCGGCACTGCCTCACCACGGATCTGCCTGCTGCCGACTGCCAGCGGGGACCCGGATGACCAGATTGCCCGCTTCCGGCGAGCATTTGGCAGCCGCGGTGCCGAGGCCACGGATATCTCACTGTTTCGCCTGGGAGACTCCCCGGTTGATCTCGAGGCCTGCTTCCTGGCGCAGGACGTGATCTATGTCGGTGGTGGCAGCCTGCTCAATCTTGTGGCCGTCTGGGGTGCGCATGGAGTTTTCGAACTGCTCTGTGAAGCACTTGAGGCCGGGGTGCTCATCTGCGGCCAGAGTGCTGGCGCGATGTGCTGGTTTGAGTGGGGGATCACCACTTCCTCAGGCGCTCCGGCGATGGCTGACGGCCTGGGTCTGCTGCCCGGCAGCCTCTGCGTCCATTACCACCGTGATCCTGAACGACGGGAGGCATACCTCGCGGAGCTGGCTACGGGAGCGCCCGCCGGCTACGGCGCCGACGATCAGACCGCGCTGCTGTTTGAAGACGGCGAGGTTACCCGGGTGGTCTCTGCCCGGACCGGCGCCGGCGTCTGGAGAGTGACCGGAGGGCAAGGTGGCATTGCGACCGAGACGCCGATGAAAGTTGAGGACATCAGCCACCTCGCGGGCGACGACGGCCCTGCCAGCAGCATCGATGACTTCCGCGAGCTGAACCGGTGGCGCTTTGGGTCGAGTATCGGACGCGGGCACTGAAACCGGGCCTGCGTCGCCGGAAGTGGCCCGCTGCTTCGGGTTGAGGTCCGGCACAGTGGACACCCTCAGGCCCGCCGAGCAGCCTCCCGCTGGATCTCAAGCAGACCGGAGAGGCTTTCCTCCAGCGAAACCTCAGACGACCAGCCGGTCGCCCGCTCAAGCCTGGCGGGGGAGCCACTGATTGTCGGGACATCGTTCGGGTTTGTCTTTTCCGGCATGCGACGGACCTTGACCTCGACTTCAGTCAGCCCTGACAGCACTTCGATGACTCGGGCAAGAGAATGTGTTTCTCCACGGCAGAGGTTCAGCCGCCCGGTTACCCGACGTTCAGATATGAGCCTCAAGGCGCTGGCGGTGTCGCGGGTGTCGGTGAAGTCCCGGACCCTGTCCGGGTCACCGACATCGAGAGTCAGGCGGTCCTCTCCGGATGCTTCGGCAAGGGCTATTGCTGCGGCGAATCCGGCTGGCACCTGACTCGAAGGCTGCGTGGCACCGATCTGGTTGAACAACCGTACGACCGTCACCGGCATCTCCGTTCGCGCCGTCACTTCGAGCGCCAGGACCTCGGCGGCTGCCTTGGAAGCTCCGTAGGGAGACTCGGGCCTGACCGGGTCCGACTCCCGGAATGGCACCTGGTCGCCTCCGGGCAGACCGGCCGCAGGCGATCTGACTCCTCCATATACCGCTGCGGTTGAGCCCAGCAGAAAATGTGCCCCGGGGACCAGACGCTCAGCCTCCCTGAGCATTGACGCCGTGCCACCCGTGTTAATCCGGAATGCACGGTCCGGATCCTGCGAGGCCACCCTCGCTGACTGGATTCCGGCGAGGTGGATGATTACCTCTGGCCGGATCTCCTCCAACACCCGGGTGATCTGGTCGGGCCGCTCGAGGTCCAGTGCGTGGAGATCACCTTCTCCGGAGGTCGAAGTGCCGGTTACCAGATGGCCGTGTGACTCAAACTCGATCGAGACTGACCGGCCGACGAACCCGCTGGCTCCCGTGACCAGGACCCGTTTGGGACGGCTGTTCGCCGGCTTGCCCGACTCAGTGGAGAGCAAGTTGCGCCCCGGGCCGGGCCTCAGGCGGTTATGCCGGTCAGCCGGTCGCGTCCGGACAGCTCGATCGTCTTGCGCAGGCCTTCGGTAAGCCCGACTTCCGGCTTCCAGCCGAGGATCTCCCGGGCCCTTGTGATGTCCGGCTGACGGATCTGAGGATCGTCCACCGGAAGCGGCTCAAAGACGATTTTCGAGTTCGAGTTCGACACCTCTATCACCGCGTTGGCGAGCTGAAGCAGGGTGTACTCGTCGGGGTTTCCGATGTTGACCGGGAGATGCTCGTCGGACTCGGCCAGGTTGACAAGGCCCCTCACCAGGTCATCGACGAAACAGAATGAACGGGTCTGGCTGCCGTCACCAAAGACGGTGAGCGGCTGGTCCTGTACGGCCTGGCGCAGGAAGGTCGGGATCGCACGCCCGTCATGTGCCCGCATCCGCGGACCGTAAGTGTTGAAGATCCTCACGATCGAGGTGTCCACACCCTGCTGGCGGTGGTAGGCCATGGTCAGTGCCTCGGCGTAACGCTTGGCCTCGTCGTAGACCCCGCGCGGACCAATCGGGTTTACGTGACCCCAGTAGCTCTCTTCCTGCGGATGCACCTGGGGGTCTCCGTAGACCTCTGATGTCGAGGCGAGCAGGAAGCGTGCCCGTTTGAACTTGGCGACACCGAGCATGTGCCAGGTGCCCTGGGCTCCGACCTTGAGGGTATGAAGAGGCAGGCGCGCGTAATCGATCGGGCTGGCCGGGGAGGCCAGGTGGTAGACGAAGTCCACATCTCCATCGACATGCACCTCCTCGGTGATGTCCTGATTTACAAACCTGAAATGCCCGGAGCGGATGTGCTTGATGTTTTCGAGCGACCCGGTATCCAGATTGTCGATACAGACCACCGCGTGCCCCTTTTCCAGCAGGAGGTCGCAGAGATGGGATCCGACAAAGCCGGCTCCGCCGGTGACTACGCAGGTGGTCATGAGGCAGGATGCTATTCCACACTCCCCGACCTCAGCCGTGATGGAGGTGGTCCGGGGCGCGGCTGTCAGAAAACCAGGCTTCTTACCGACTCACCAACCCTGGGCCGCGGAAGCCTCGCGGCGGGTTACGGTTTGAAAGGGGATCGGTATGTGGCTGGTTACTGACCGCGGTTTTTACTCAGTGGTGGACAAGGGCGATCGCGAGGGGCACGTGTGTATCCGTGCCCGGGTCGGCACAGACCTTGAGAATCTGTTTGAACTCGAATCCCTGACTGGCTACGCCGGTGATGTCATCGAGACTCACAACTCCGACTACCGCTTCCGGGTATATGTCACCCGTGAGGACTGGGTCGCCGCCGCCGCTGACCTCGCTCGCCAGATCGACTACTCCAACTTCAAGTCCGTCGTGGCCGAACGACAGGGCCACGACCGCGCCCATACGTACATGGATGTCTGGAGTGACCTGAACAGACTCCAGCGTGACTGAACGCCGCAACCAGGCCGGCCAGGCTGTAGCAGCGGCGCAGCCAGACAGCAGCCGGCCGTGAGGCCTTTCTCTCGCTATCCCTGCTGGCCGAGGATGTCGGTGCCGGGACCCTCGGTGTGGATCCTGACCAGGAGGTTGTCGATCAGGTCGAGGTCGACCGGCTCGATCTCTTCCTCCTCGAAATGGACGAACCCGTCGAACACCCCGTAGAGCGTCCCCGGGACCTCACCACCCTCCTTCAGCTTCAGGTTGATGCGGGCCCCGCGGCCCAGCTTCGGCAGGACTGCTTCGATCTCTTCGCGGCTGGCCACCGCCACAACCTAGCGATACCTCGCGCCGCCACCGCGGCCGGCTGAAAGATGGGCTGAATCAGAAATAGTACGCAATTTGCGCCATTTGGGCCGGAAATATCCCCTGAGTCAAAGATCCCGCATTTTGGGGGAAAAGCCTGGTCATCAATGGGGGGAGAGTTGTACGTCCCGGACGGCTTAGTCCTGCAAATGCTGACTTTGTTGAAAACCGTGTTCCTTCCCACCGAAGACTTGCCCAGGTCATCAACCGGGTGGAAAAAGCGCTCCGCAGCGGGTAGGAAAACTCAAGGGAAAAATGTTGGAATCAGGGGGTTCCTGGGATGGGGATAACGCAGGAAGCGTGGTCGACCGGTTCGGCCGGTCAGGGAGACAAGTTGAAAAAGGGGGCGGAGGCAGCGCTTCATCAGCACTCGCCGGCCAGCCGGAAACGGGCGGCTGTCGAACTGGTGAGAAGCCACGACGCAGCCCTCAGGAGCAGCGCCCGGCGCTACTCGATCTGCCAGGAGGACGCCGAGGATGCCTATCAGCGTGGCATCGAAATCCTCCTGTCGAAGGCACCGACCACTGATCCCCGGCAGCTGCTGCCCTGGGCCCGGACAGTCATCAAGCACGAGGCGCTGGCGATTCGCAAGGCTCGGGAGCGAATGCTTGGCAGGCCACCAGCCGCCGAGCGAACGGAAGATGCGGAGGACTGGATTCACCTGATCCCGTGTCAGGGTTCGGGACCGGAGGAGCGGGCCGAGAAGCGCGAGTTGATCGACCGAAGTCGGGAAGCCCTGGCGAAGCTGAAGCCCCAGGAGCTCAAGGCACTCACCCAGCTGGCCGAGGGCTACAGCTACGCAGAGATTGCCAGCCTGAACGGGTGGACCCGGACCAAGGTCAACCGCTGTCTGGCCGAGGGACGCGCCCGCTTCCGATCGGTATTCAGTCAGAGCGAGGCTGGCGAGAGGTGCGCCGCGCTGGAGCCTCTGCTTTCTGCCTGCTGTGACGGTGAACTGGAAGGCAGGGAACTGATGGAGGTGCGCAACCACCTGGCCGCCTGCGGTCATTGCCGGGCGACACTCCGGGCTTTCCGCGCTGCACCGAAGGCCGCCGCGCTGTTGCCGGCGGTACCCACATCACCTTCGCTCTGGGAGCGGATCCAGGAGTTGGCAGTTTCGACCCAGCTCCGGCTCCAGGGGCTCGGAAGGGAGCCGGATCAGGCTTTCGGGATGGTCGCTGCCTCGGGCGGTACCCGAGGGGCCGGGGCCGCTGTCCTGGCAAAGGTCGCGACGGTGTGTGTGGGTACCGCCGGCGGAGCCGCAGCCTGTGTCGCGGTTGGCGTGCTGCCCGCACCCATACCCAGCGACAGGCCCGAAAGACCAGCGGCCATAGAGCGCCCGTCCGGCCGGGCTGAGCCGCCCTCCACGGTCCGGCAGGATCCTTCCTTCGGGGGTGCGGAGATCCCGGCCGCCAAAGCCGACGAACCACCCGGGCGGTCCCCCGGGCCCGAAGGTGAGAGTCATAACGCGGGTTCGCCCCCGCCCCCCACGCCGACTCCGGTGGAGCAGGAGTTCACTCCGGAAGCCGTCGGTACGCCGGTTTCGGCTTCTGCGGACCCAGCGCCGCCGCCTCAGGCGTCGCCGACGGTATCGACGAGCAGCCCGACCTCCAAAGTCCCGGTTGGCGGCGTCGGGGAGTTCGGACCGTGATGGCCCGGATTCCAGCCCCCCGCTGGTTGCTGGCTGCCCTGCTGCTCGGGCTGGCCGTGACCTGGCTGCCATCGAAGGCTGCGGCAGGTCAATACACGGTGAGGCAGTGTGCAGGTTCGAATCACAGCAGCTTCTTCGGGGATTACCTGAACATCAACACTCTGAGTCGGGTCAATTTCGTCAGCGGTTGTCGCCCTGGAGAGCTGACAAAGCTGGGCATCTACCAGGACCGCTCGGGAAGGCCCGTGCAGGGTTACGGTGGCGGGCAGTTCATGTGGTCTCCGGACCCTTCGATCCGGATCACCGGAACCACCTTCAGCGCCCGGCTCAGGGATGTGAATGGCATGAGGGCGCAGCTGTCAGCCACTCGTAACGCCGGGGAGCCGACCCCTCTCGACGAAGGTCATCCGCATGACGGTCAGATCCGCACGATGCGTTGGAGCGGGGCGGGGTCGGCCCCGGCCGGAGTCATCGCCCGGCTCTGGTGTGTACGCGACGGCGGCTGCGAGAACAACGCAGACACCCCGAAGGCGTACCTGGAGATCTACGACATGGAGATCGGCAGCTACGACTTTCAACCACCCGACCTTGAAGTCTCCGGTGTGATCTGGGAGCGAAGCCAGCGGGGTGGCTGGCAGCGTGGCCCGATGAGCTATCACGTCGATTCGACTGACCGGGGCAGCGGAGTCAGTCGCATCACCATGGAAGTAAACGGTCTCGCCGTCGACCTTCCGACCTCTGGCTGCCCTGGCGATCGGGGCGCGTATGTGACGACATTCAGTCCCTGCCCGGGGAAGGTCAGCAGGAGCGGATTTATCGACAGCGCGTCTGCCCCGTTTCGGGAAGGGTCGAACAGCTTCAGGTTCTGTGTTTCTGATCTGGCGATCCCACGTGAGGCCGCAAATCGCACCTGCACCGAGCGCCGGTCGCTGAAAATAGACAACTCGCCGCCCTCGCCACCCTCCGGCCTCGAGGCCATCGGTGGCGGAACCTGGCGCCCGACGAACGAGTTTGAGTTCAGCTGGCAGAGTCCCCCTGACCAGACCTCGGCTGTCGTTTCTGCCGATTACCGGGTTCTTGACCTCAAGGATGGACTGCAGGTGGTCGAAGGAACTGTCACCGGCACAGACCCGCGGACATTCGGGCCGATCGAGGTACCCGCTGCGGGCGTCTACCGGGTTGAAGTCCGGCTGAAGGATGAAGCGGGAAACCTGGGTGGCCCGGCTTCAACGACGATCCGGTTCGACGATTCACCCCCTGGAGATGTCGAACCCGAAGCCCCTCGTGGCTGGATTTCGGATGATGAACTGCCACTCGACCTGCCGATCGAGCGGGCAGTCGCGGGGGGCCCTTCGGGAATTGGGGGATACGCAATCGCCGTAAGCAGCCACGGTTCAGTCCGTCCGTGTCTCGAGCCGGTCTGCTCCGCTTCCGAGCTCGCTCTCGCCGACGGACCCGAGAGCCGGATCGCGACGATTGCGAACCTGCCCGAAGGAAACCATTGGGTTTCGGCAGTCGCCACGTCGGGCGCCGGGCTCTCCTCTCGCCGTCCGCTCAGCACTCTGCTCCGCGTAGACCGCACTGACCCCGAGGTCTCGGTCTCCGGCGCACCGACGGGATGGGTCAACCGCCCGGTGACCCTGAAGGCAGAGGCGAGTGACGCACTCTCCGGCATGGCCGCTCTCCCGGCTTCGGATGACGGTACCCCGATGGTAGTTATCGCACCGACGGGACAGCACCCTTACGAGAGCCCGGGGGACCAGGCAAGTTTCACGGTCGTGACCGAAGGGGCAACTGCCGTCCGGTACTGGGCGATGGATCTCGCCGGCAATGTCAACGACGGACGGATGGCCCCGAACGGAGAGCGCCACGCACCGCCGGGCTCGACCACTGTGCGGATCGATGTCACGCCTCCATCCCTGCACTTTTCCCCGGGGTCGGATCCGGCGTCACCGGAACTGGCTTCGGCTGAAGCTTTTGACAACCTCTCCGGGCTGGACGCGGGCCGGATCGAGATCCGCCGGCTAACGGACCCCGGCGGCTTCATTCCGCTGGAGACCAAGCTCGATGGGGACATTCTCGAGGCCAGGATCCCCTCTGATGACCTCGGACCCGGTGTCTACGAGCTTCGTGCCACGGCGATCGACCGGGCCGGTAACACGGCTTCGAGCGTGACTCGTCAGGACGGTTCGGTGATGGTTCTCAGACTCCCCTTGAAGCGGCCGGTGAAGGTCAACCTTGGTCATCTCGGGAACCGCCCCGAGTCAGGAGTCGCGACCTATGGCTACGGACAGTCGGCGCGGCTGGTGGGCCGGGTAAGTCATCAGGAAGGTGGCGGCATTTCCGGCGCCGGGCTGACCGTGGAGCAGCGCTTCAATGCCGGGTCGGATCTCAGGTTGGTGGAGAGCAAGGTCGTCTCAGATGGCACCGGAAGGTTCGTCGTCCGGCTCAGGCCTGGTCCGGGAAGGTCGGTGAGGGTGCTCTATGACGGCACCGACCTGGACGGTCGCGCCACCAGTCAGTGGCTGAGCCTTGCCTTCCGGGACCGGACAACCATGAGTGTCACCCCGGGAGTTCTCCGAAACGGAGACCGCACGACCATGAGTGGAGTCGTGATGGGGAACGGAGCAAGCAAGCCGGCAGCCGGCAAACTCGTTGCGATCGAGTTCTTTGATCCCGATCGTCGGCTGTGGCGGCCGGTGGAGGTGCTGCGGACTGACCGCCGGGGCCGGTTCAGGTACTCCTATCGTTTCCGCACGATCACCTCGGCACAGCGGATCCTCTTCCGGGCGGTGTCGCTGGCGGAGGCAGGGTGGCCATACCGGCCCTCGACGTCGGCACCGACGTCGGTCATCGTCTATCCGAGTCGGTCACCCAGGTGAAGGCCGGGACTCGGAATGAAGGAGGCTGAATGAGCAGCAGACTGAGACCGACCCCTTCAATGGCTGTCGCGGTTATCAGCCTGATCGTGGCGATCAGCGGAACCGCCGTGGCCTTGCCCGGCGGGCTCGGGACTGGTCCCGAGGACATGCGAAGAAACTCGGTGGGCGCTCGTGCCCTCGGCAAGGTGTTTCTGGCCAACGTTGCCGGACTGGCCTCGACCGATCCGCTACGGAGCGACGGCAGATTCGCCGAGCTTGAGGGTTCGGTTCGCTGCCCGGCCCGGGCACCCTTCGCCTTCGATCCTTCAATTGGCCGCCTGGGTCCGCTCGCTTACGAAGTCAACCGGAACGTGACTTTGAACCGCTTCGGTGGTCCCGGTGGCTACGAGTTCGAGGTCATGTCTGACGAAGGACCTGGAATCACCTTCACGATGAAAGTCAACTGTCTGGCACGCCGCTAGGTCTATCTGAAGGAGCCGTCGCCGGGATGCGGCGGGTGCGTCAGGGCCAGCGGTCCCTTCGCTGCCGAACCCTGCAAATACCAACGGCCCCTGGGAGGGGGCCGTTGGCGAGGGAGGAGAGGTACTAATCCTGCTGACGAGGTTATGAGGTCAGCAGGCTTCTCCGGCCACCCCCTCTCCTGAGGGGCCGGGCTAAGTGGGTTCTAGACCAGCTGGGTGAGCTGCTCCGTTACGCGGTTGACCATGTCCTGGGCCTTCTTGCCGCGAACCTCGGCGATGCGGCTGACTTCAGCCTGCGCCTTCTCGGCACGCTTGGACATGACATCCACGCGAGCCTCGATCTGCTTGTTCAGGTCCTTGTTGGTGGCCTTGATCTGCTTTTCGACCGTCTTCTGCTGCTTGCGGACTTCACGCTCAAGCGAGTTACGGGTTCTGGCGACCTTGCGGGTGGCCTTTCGGCGGGCGGTGGTGCCCCGACGCTCGGCGCGTTTGAAGGTCTTGGTCAGGTCGGCACGGTAGCCCTTGACCTTTTTCTCGGCGGAGGACTGGTCGGTCCACGGCTCAATCAGCTCGGCGACGCGGTCGGAGATGTTGAGGGCTGCACCGACGGGAATGTCGACTGCGGTCCGGGCTGCTTCAACTGCGGCCTCTTCGATCTCCTCCAGGCGGGTCTTGGCGGCCTGAGCATCGAGTTCGGCGGCGTGAACGGCCTTGGCGCTGGCCTCGGCACGCAGCTGGGCAGCGGTGCGGGGCTTGGAAGTGGTCTTCTTGGCGGCGGCCTTCTTCTTCGCGGTTGCCTTGATGGCGGGCTTCGCGGCGGTCTTCTTTTTTGTCTTTGTCTCGGCCATGGTGATGCTCCTTCTTATCGAAATCAGACTACTTAGTTCTAAGGATGTTTGAAGTGTAGCAGTGAATACGAACATGTGTTCCGATTTGGATTGGATAAGCGTCACACAACACCAGGTGTGTCAGGGAGCCAGAAAAGATCCGTTCAAACGCACCGGGTCGGTGAGGAGTCGACATGCGCAAGGCGCTGGTTCGGGAAAGCCGGACCAGGGTCCGGGCCTGGAAAGACCTGACTCAGGGATCCGAGTCGGCCGGTACCGCTCCCTCAGGAACGACTGGCGAGCAGCGTGGCGAGGCCCTCGGCGCTGCTGGCACCAGTGACCGTGAAGCGGTGTTCAAGACCGAGTCCGACCTCCCCGAGGCCGTCTTCGCCAAGCTCGACAAGGGCTCCGGCCTCGCGGGCGATCAACTGGGCGGCGGCGATGTCGACCGATCGCGAAAGGTGTGGGGAAAGCATGCCGTCGATCCTTCCGGCGGCCAGGTAAGAGAGAGTGATCGCCAGAGAGCCGACGCATCGGAAGCGGTAGACCGAGCCGACCAGGTTCTTGACGATCGGCAGGAAGGCCCCGGGCTCTGCCCCTTCCACCCCAACCAGCTCCAGCTGCGTGGCAGGCTCGACCTTGAGCTCACGGCCGTTCAGAAATGCGCCCTGGCCGGAGTGCGCCGAGTATTCCTCCCGGGATCCGAAGTCATGGACGAAGCCGAACTCGACCGCAGACATGTTCGGCGCAGAGGCGATCGCCACGGAGAGGCTGTGGTTTGGCAGTGTCCGGCGGACGTTCAGCGAGCCGTCGATCGGGTCGATGACGACCCAGGTGCTCCCGCCACCGTTGAACTCCACCAGGCCACGCTCCTCCGAGATAGCGGTGAAGGCGGGACCCTGGCCGGCCAGCTGTTCCAGCTCCTCAAAGACGATGTCCTCGCACAGGCGGTCGAGGACGAGGGTGTGGTCGCCGCCCTCACCGATGCCGTCGTAATGATCGCGAGCAGCGACCGTCGGCGCCTCATCAAAAAGCACCTGCTGGCGTTTGACGATCCGTCGGCATATCCCGAGCCAGTCTGCGGACATTGCCGGGTCTGACTGCTGGCTGCCGGTTGTACCGGTTTCCGGACTGTTCACCGTGCCAATGCTAATGACGAAACGGATTCGACCGCTGCCGGTCGATATTCCTTCGTGGTTCAGCTAGTTTTCGGGGCGTGAGCGACCGTCCGTCAGAGCTGCTGCCAATCCCCGATCCCAATGGCATGCAGGCAGAGATCGCCAGCCACGCAGCCGGGGTGATGATCGTGGAAGGGGCAGCGGGTACCGGCAAGAGCACCTCGCTGGACCAGCGCCTGGAGGCTCTGGCGGCCTCAGGTCTCGATCCGTCAAAGATCGCTCTGATCAACTCGACCCGGCTGGCGGCAGAGACCCACCGACGTGGGCTGGAGCAGCGACTGCCTGGTCCCTACGAAGAACTGGTGGTCGAAACCTGGGAGACATTTGCCGAACGACTGCTCCGGAGGTGGCCGGTCGAGGCGGGTCTTGACCCGGACTTCGAAGTCGTCGGATCGGCGGAACGCCTCGCGATGCTGCTGGTCAGGTTCGAGCAGTTGCCGCTTCGCCATCACGACATTCGCGGTAACCCCATTGGTCTGTTGCGACGGCTGATGGTCTGTCTTGATTCAGAGAAGGCGACATGCGGCAGGAAGACGGTCGCGTTTGTTGATGACCCGGTCCGCCGGGCCGAGTTTGAGGATCTGATCGCCTTCCACGACGGGATGCTTGCTGAACTTGGCTGTGTGGACTCGAACGACCTCTGCAGGCTCGCCGGGGAGCTGCTTGTCACTTGTGATTCGGTCCGGGAAGCGGTGGCCGAGGTACACCCGCACCTGCTGGTTGACGAAGCCGAACAGCTGAGTCCGGTCCGGGCTGATCTGCTGGCCGCGCTGGGGACCGTGGTGGCCAGTGTGGTCGTTGCCGTTGATCCGTCCCCTGGGACCGATCCCGGTGGTGCGATGTGGCTGCTCGGGCGAGCACTTCCCGGTGCTGACAGGCTGCGGCTGGATCGCGCCTGGGGTCTCGACGCCGACCGGATCGAGGTTGCCCGGGCGATCCTCTTTGGTGGGGACAGAACACTTTCCCCTTCTGACGGGAGTGACGTGACATCCCCGGCAGGCAAGGAGCAGGACTTCCCCGACTGGCTGCCGGGCTCCGAGGGTGGCTGTGAGATCAGGTTCTGGGCGTCGGAGACCGCGCAGGCCGAGGCTCAGGGTGTCGCTCGTGAGGTCGAACTGTTGGTTGCCGACGGAGTTTCACCTGAGTCGATTGCAGTTGCTGTGCCCGACCCCAACCGGGACGGTCCGGTGGTCGGCGCGGCGATTGAGGACCGTGGTGTGTCCGTCAGTCTCTCCGGCGGCTCGGCCCTGTTTCGCGCGCCAGAGGTCCGGGATACGGTCGCCTGGCTGCGGGCGCTCTCGGACCCCACCGACGGTGGCGCGGTTACCAGGGCGCTCACCCGGCCACCGGTCGAGCTGCGCTCGGTTGACCTGGCCCAGCTGACCGTGATCGCGAGACGCCGCAAGCTCGATCTCGTTTCCGCCTGTGAAGCCGCGCTGGAGAGCCCACGGATCTCGCCTGAGTCCCGTGAACGGCTCGACGCATTCCTGAAGCTTTACCGGGCGGCCTCCGGCGCGCTGGACAGGCATCGTCCGGATGCCTTCGTGCGAAGGCTCATAGAGCGGATCGGGTTTCGGCGCCAGGGCATGTTTGCTGCCAGGCCGGAGACGGCCGAGCGTCTGCTGTCGCTGTCGAGGCTGGCCGAAGTCGCGACCGCCTGGTGTCTTCGTGAGCCCCACGGCTCGACCAGGGACTTCACAGCGTTTGTCTCCGCACTGGCCGACACCGGCCTTGAGCCTGCTGCCGGTCCGTTGATGCCGACCGCCGGCAAGGTGCGGGTCGTACCGTGGGACGGCGTGCGCGGCGGTAGCTGGCGGCGGGTCTACATGCTTGGCCTCGACCGGGCTGGCGACACCGAACGTCCAGCAGTCGCTGCTGCGGTGACCTCGGCCGGTGAGGCAGTGGTGCTCTCCCGGGTGGATGTCGAAGGACCGGGGACGGAGGCATCAGGACGGCGCGGAGCCATCGGCCGCTCCGGCCCGCAGTCGGACGCCTTCAACGCCGCCCGCGCGATCGAGGAAGTCCATCAGGAGGAGCTCTTCGGCCCGGCCGAGGATCTCCACTCGACCTACCGGATGATGCGCGACGAAGTTCTGGAGGCCTCCTGGCGCGCCGGTCGCGAACTGATTGAGCCCCGGCTCGACACCCCGAACGACCTCAACCGGGCCATCACGCGTTATCTCGAGCTGCTCAAACTTGCTGCTCTCGCCCAGCGCCCGGAAGACGGACTGGACGCGGAGTCGATCGAGGCAGTCAACGGCCTGCTCGGCCAGGTGGCGACACCGCAGCAGCTGGCTGAGCTGGAGCAGTCAACACTGGACCCCTACCTGCTGGCAAACGAGCGCGAGCGCGGGCTTCGTCAGGGGCTGATCGATTCCCGGTCCGAGCCGTCACTGGCCGCTTTCCTGCCGAGGCGCGGTGAGGACCTCCGGCTCTCGGCCTCTGACCTCGACCTCTACCTGACCTGTCCGCTCAAGTACAAATTCGCCCGCGTCTTCGGTATCCCGCGCGCGCCGACCATCAACCAGCGTTTCGGCATTCTGATCCACAACGTGCTCCAGCGTTTTCATGACCCGAAGACGGCTCCGGCAGGTGCCGGGCTGGATGAGCTGATGTCGATGCTCGACGCTGGCTGGCGGCGCGGCGGCTTCGGCGATTCCAACGACGAGCTGCAGTTTCGCGACCGCGCCGTCGCAGCCATGCAGAACTACTGGAGCAACGAGCAGGATTCATCTTCCAGGCCGATCTGGCTGGAGCGGCAGTTCGAGTTCCGGATCGGCCCGCATTACTTGCGCGGCCGGGTAGACCGGGTTGATCAACGGCCCGATGGCAGCTTCGAAGTGATCGATTACAAGACCGGCCAGAGGGTCGAGACCGGCCGGCACGGTGGTGACATCCAGTTGGCGCTGTACCGGCTGGGAGCGCGGGAGGCCTGGGACACCGAGATCACGGCCGGCAGCTACTACTACGTGCTCGAGGGCGAGAAGGTCGAGGTGGAAGCTGCCCCGGATGATCGCGAGCGGGTCGAGCGCACCGCGCTGGAGGTCGGAGAGGGCATTCTGGGCCAGGACTTCGAGCCGCGTCCTTCGCCCGGGGTCTGCGGCTGGTGCGACTTCCGGCTGGTCTGCCCCGCCGCAGAGGCCTGACGGGCAGTCGCCCGGGTTGGAGAACTACTCCGAGTTCTGGTTCCTGAGGAAGCGCTGGAACTCCATCGCGAGTGCCTCGCCGCTGGGGACTTCTGTCTCCTCCGCGCCGCGCTTGCGCTGCTCGTTCTCGATCCGGCTGACCAGCTCCTCGACTTCCGGGTCAGCCGATACAGCCCGACCGATCTGCTCTTCGTAGGCCGCGGTCTCCTCGGTCAGGCCGGAGACATCGACGGCGACCCCGGTGATCTTCTCGAGCCGCTCGCTCAGTGCCAGCGCAGCCTTCGGGTTCGGTACGGCGGAGACATAGTGGGGGACTGCCGCCCAGAGTGAGACGGAAGGCAGGCCGGCAGCACGGCAGCGGTCGTGGAGTACGCCGACTATCCCGGTGGGGCCTTCGTAGTCGGACCGGTCAAGGTTGAGCTGCTTGACCAGAACTTCACTGGAGGCAAGGCCGGTGATCGGCACCGGCATGGTGTGGGCGACCTCTGCGATCAGCGAACCGAGCACGACGACGGTCTCGACCTTGAGGAACTCGGCGACTTTGACGATTGTTTCCGAGTAGGTCCGCCACTTGAGGTTGGGCTCGGTTCCATCGAGCAGGACGAGATCACGCTCGGCGCCCTGGGCGCGGGCCGCGATGAAGGTATTGCGTGGCCACTCGATCCGGCGGTGGGCGCCATCGGAGAAGGAGATAGTCGGCCGGTTGGCCTGAAAGTCAAAGTACTCCTCAGGGTCTATTTCGGCGAGGACATCCACCTCCAGCGAGTCGCAGAGGGTCTCGAGCGCGGACGATGCCGCCGAAGCGGCGTCATTCCATCCCCGGAAGGCGCAGACGAGAGCCGGGTTCCTCAGTTTCGGGGGGTTCATCTCCCACCGCAGTTGATCCATTGGTTCAATCTAGAGGATGGCGTGTCTCCGGCGGGAGAATCGCGGCTGTCTGCCGGTTCGGTCAGGATGTGTTTTGTGGAAAGTGGGGCAACTGAAACCGGCCGGGAAACGGCTGACGGGGACAACCCGGTCGCGGAGCTGACACCCGGTCAGGCATTCTCCGGCAGTTATGTCTGCGCCCGCAAGGACAGACTCACCGCGAGGAATGGTTCGGTCTATCTCAGTCTCGAGCTCCGCGACCGCACCGGCACGATCCCGGCCCGTCTGTTCCGGGAGGTGGACCGGATCGGTCTCGGGTTCGAGCGTGGGGATGTGATCACGGTCAAGGGCCGGGTCGAGCGCTTCCGCGGCCAGCTCAGCGCTGAGATTGACTCGGCGGTGAAGGTGGATCCGGGCCGAGTCGATCCGACTGACTTTCTGCCGATGGCCTACCGCAACCGCGAGGAACTCGAGGGCTTTCTCGAGCACCTCACCCGCGAGGTCCACAACGAAGGTCTGCGCCGAGTGGTCGAAACCCTGATCTTCACCGGTCCGGCGGCCGAAGAGTTCCGGCGTGCGCCGTGTACCCGAGCCGGCCACCACTCATATGTCGGGGGACTGATCGAGCACACCGTCGCGGTCGCCACGCTGGTCACGGAAACATGCACGCTCCATCCGCGGCTCAACTCCGACCTGCTCATGGCCTCTGCGCTGATTCACGACATCGGCAAGACCGGAGAGTTCACCTACGGGGCCGAGATCGGGCTGAGCGAGCGTGGCCGCACCCTCGGCCATCTCCAGATCGGGGCCGAGCTGATCACCGAGGCGGCGGCCGGTCTTGAGACTGGCGAGCGCGACGCCCTGCTCTCCTGCGTCATGTGCCACCACGGCACCGATGCCCTGCGGCTGCGCCACTTCCCTTCACCCGAGGCGATCGCCCTCTACCGCCTCAACGCCCTCGATGCCCAGGTCAAGACGGCGCTCGAGCACGGCATCAACTAGTCGGAAAGCTCCTTGAACTTCTCGGTCATGGTCGGATTGCCGCGGGTCAGCTTCTTGACCGTTACGTCCTGAGCCTTGTCGTTGGCTAAACGGAGATTCCTCTCGGAACTGAGCAGGTTCTCCTTGGTCTTCTCCAGGGCCTTGATGGATTTGTCGATCTCGTCGATCGCCGTGTGGAACTTGCGCGATGCCAGGTCGAAGTTCTTCCCGAACTTCGTCTTGAAGGTCTCGAGTTCTTCCTCGAATTTCGTGACGTCGATGTTCTGTGCTTTGACGAGGGCCAGCTCGGACTTCAGCTTCAGGGTCTTGTGGGCCTCGTTGCGGATCAGCGTGATGATCGGGATGAAGAACTGCGGCCGGACCACATACATCCTCTGGTAACGGTGTGAGACGTCGACGATACCGGCGTTGTAGAGCTCGTTCTCGGGCTCCAGCAGTGAGACCAGCACGGCGTACTCACAGCCCTTCTTGGTCCGGTCTTCGTCCAGCTTCTTGAAGAAGTCCTCGTTCTTCTTCTTGTTCGAGCCTTCGTCAAGTTCGTTCTTCATCTCGAACATGATCGAGACGAACTCGGTGCCCGAATCGTCGGACTCACGGAAGATGAAGTCGCCCTTGGTGCCGGAGCTCGCGTCGTTGTCTTTCTCGAAGTCAGCGCTCGGGAAGGCCGCCGCGCGAATCTTGTTGAACTCGGTCTCGCAGTGCTGCTCGAGCGACTCACCGACCATCTTGGTCGACATCTTTGCCTTCATGTCCTTCAGGCGCTCGATGGTGTCGTCACGGTCCTTGATCTGGGTTTCGTACTTGTCCTTGAGCGACTGCTCGAGCAATTTCTGCTCGGTGCCCTTGGACTCGAGCGACCGCTCGAGGTCATCGCGTTCCTTTTCGACCGCGCCGAGGGCCTTCTTGAGAGCGAGCTCACCCGCGACACTCGCTTTGTCGAGTTCGGCCTTGAGCCGTTCGATTTCGGTGTCCTTCTTGGCAACATCGCCTTTCAGCCCTTCGGCGGCCTTGACCGTGGCGAGCTCCACAGCGGTCTTCTTTTCCTGCTCGGCGAGTTCCAGCCGTTCGTGCAGGGCTTCGTGGAAGGCGTCGTCGCGGACCTGGCTCAGGATCTCCGCATAGCCGGCCTCGTCAATCTTGAACGCTTCTCCGCAGTGCGGGCATTTGATCTCGTTCATGTCTACTTCTCCTCTGCGGTTTCGCCGGTAGCCAATTGAGGTTAGGCGATGGTCAGGATGCCCGGATTGAGTCGTCGGTGGCAGCTGGATCTGACATCACTCCTCGAAGCCAGGACGCCCGCGGGTGCGCTTGGTCTCCGACCGCCGACGCTTCGAATCGAGGCGCTTCTGTTTCGAGGACCGGGTCGGCCGGGTGGCGCGACGGCGGCGGGGGACGGCCAGGGCACCGGCCAGCTTGTGCTCCAGCCGCTCGAGGGCGAGATCCCGGTTGCGGGCCTGGGAGCGGGCGTCCTGGGCGATCGCGGTCACCACGGGACCGAGCTTGCGGATGATCCGTTCCCGCTGGGCTTCGTTGAGCGAGAACGAAGTGCGCACATCGAAGACCGCTTCGATCCGTGAAGCCGTCACATTTGCGTGCTGGCCACCCGGGCCCGAGGAGCGCGAGGCCCGCATGGTGATCTCGGCGACCGGGATGAACGGCCCTCCCTTGGGGCGGATGCCACCCTTCAACTACGACCGTCCGGGTCGAGCGGACCGGCTATCTCAGGCACACGCGGGTCGGGATGGTTCGGGGCGAACACGCGCTTCAGAAGGCGGTAGGCCATGTACAGGGCAACCATCGCGAATCCGATCCGCAACGCCCTTTCCGGGATCTGGTTTGCCGTTACGACCCCAATCAGGACGCCGACCGGCGAAAGCGCGGCAATCAGGAAGGCGTCTTTGAAGTTCACGTTGCCGTAGGAGCGCTGCCTCCATGCACCCACGATCGCGACCAGGGCGATCATCAGCAGCGAGGTTGACTGGGCCTCGACCTGTCCCTTGGAGAGCAGCACCGTCATCGCCGGAATGAAGACGATTCCTCCGCCGACGCCGATCAGGCCGCCGACAATGCCGCCGGTAGTGCAGACGAGCATTGCGAGCGCGAGGTCCATCAGCCCAGCACCATCTCGAACGCGACACCGATCAGCAGCACGGCGAAGATCAGCGAGACCGCCTTCTCGGGGATACGCTGCTGGATGGCTGTTCCGACGACAATCCCCACCATCGCCGGAATAGCGAGAATCAGGCCGAGGTCGATGTCTACATTTCCGTAGAAACCGCCCTGCAGCGCAGCGGCCAGGAAAGCGATCGCAACTATCGCCGCGAGGCTGGTTCCGGTGGCCAGTCTTTCGCCGTAGGCGAACAGCAAGATCAGCATCGGCACGATCACCGTGCCGCCTCCGACACCGAAAAGACCGCTGAAAGCACCCGCGGCCGTACCGATCAGGGCGAGGCTCCAGATTCGTCGACGGTCCATCCCGGCGATACTACGACCATGAACCCGGACTCACCGCTCTCGCTTCTGCTGAAAGAACCGGGCCGATCGGCCCTGATGAGTGATGTTGACGGCACGCTTTGCCGGATTGTTGACCGTCCGGAAAAGGCTCGAGTGCCGGTCAAGGCCAGAGACAGCCTCGAGACCCTGAGCCGCGAGCTCGCCCTCGTTGCCTGCGTCACCGGCAGGCCAGCCAGGGTAGCCCGGGATATGGTCGGTGCAAAGTCGGTCACCTACTTCGGCAATCACGGGCTTGAGCTGCTCGAGCCCGGCAAGGAAGAGCCGGAGATGGTGCTTGAAGGCGAACAGGTGACCCGTGCCGCACGCTTCATAACCGACAATGACAGCCCTCACTGGGTCGCCGCCAAGATCCGGGTTGAAGACAAGGGCCCGATCCAGGCGTTGCATTGGCGAGGAGCGGGGGAGCGAACCGAGCAGATGGTCAGGGAGATTGCCGAGGATGCCCGCGCGGCTGACCTGGTCACCCATTGGGGACGCAAAGTCCTTGAGCTGAGGCCACCCGACATGGAGGGCAAGGCCGGCGCGGTTGAGTCGCTGCTGGCCGATACCGGCCTCACCACCGTTGTTTTCGCAGGAGACGACCAGACTGACCTTGACGCAGTCAAGAGACTGCGCAAGATGAAGTCCGACGGCCAGGTCGAACAGCTACTGATCGTTGCGGTCGATTCCGACGAAGGCCCGCCCGAGCTGATGGAAACTGCCGACATGGTTGTCGCCGGGTCCGACGAGTGGATAGACATGATCACCGGGCTCGCCGCCTGAGGGCCGATGCCGTTCTCTGAACTCCTCCGGGCCACCGTCTTTCTGGCTGCAGGGGGCGCCACCGTGCTCGCGATCGTCGCCGTGCTGGGTGCCCGGAGCGAACAGAACGAGGTGATCCTGCTGGTCGGTGCCGTCTGGTGGCTCACCGCGACCTGGGTCGGCCTGAGTCTCGGTGGGGCCGAGCGATCAGCCGAAGTCATGCGGGGTCCGCTGGCAGCGGCCCGCACCGTGCACCCCGGAGCACCAGGAGTTTCACTGCCCTCACCCGGCCGGATCGCCTTCATCAGGCTCTGGCCGATCCTTGCGGCTGTGTTCATTGCCGGTGGGATCGGGCTTTTCTTCCCCGAAGTTGCGGTGATCGGCAGCGGCTTCGCCCTGCTGGTGGCGCTCGCCTGGCGCAACCGCGAGTCGGCCGTGCTGGCGATTGAGCTGCGCGACGGTGTCCGGTTTCTGGTTGAGCCGGGGTCGGCATTAAAGCCGGTCAAGCTGATCCGCTCGCCCGGCTTCACCACCTACTGACCGGCGCCCTGTGGCCCTTCAGGCGGTTTGACTGCTGACGGTGCCGGGGCTGCCTATTTCCACCACGAGCCGGTGTTGAGCACGTCGGCTGGTTCGAGCCAGGCCCGCCGGGCCGTCGCGACGGCGTAGCGCATGTAAGCGAAGCTCCCGACCCGGTGGGAGTCGGTGTTGAGGACGATCTTTACCCCGGCCGCCTTCGCCATGCGGGCGTGGACGTCGGAGAGATCCCGGCGCTTCGGGCTGCCGTTGATCTCGAAAGCGGTGTTGCTGCGGGCGGCCGCTTCGAGCGCGGCCTCGATATCGAGCGGGTATGGATCGCGCCGGGTCAGAAGGCGGCCGGTCGCATGGCCGATGCAGTCCACCGCCGGGTGTTCGATCGCGGCGATCATGCGGGCCGTCATCGCCGACTCGGACTTCGAGAAGCCGGTGTGGATAGAGGCGATCACCCAGTCGAGCTCGTCCAGAACATCGTCTTCGTAGTCGAGCGTGCCGTCGGCATTGATGTTGACCTCGGAGCCGGCCAGCAGGCGGATCCGCCCCTCCTGCCGGTTGAACTCCCTGATTTCCTCGACCCGTCGCAGCAGCACGTCGGCCGGCACACCGTCGCCGAACCCGTGGCTGGCCGAGTGGTCGGTGATCGCGAGGTAGTCGTAGCCGAGCTCCTCGGCCGCGGCAGCCATCTCTTCGAGGGTGTTCTGCCCGTCGGAGAGGGTGGTGTGACAGTGGAGGTCGCCACGGACCTGAGAGCGCTCGACCAGGTCCGGAAGCTCACCCGCACGGGCGGCCTCCAGCTCGCCACGGTTCTCCCGCAGCTCCGGTTCGATGTAGCTGTACCCGAGTCGCTCGTACACCTCGTGCTCCGTCCGGAAGGCTTCCGTCTCCCCGGTGCTGTCGTCCTTGATCCCGTGCTCCGAGACATGCAGGCCTTCGCTGACGGCGATCTCTCTGAGCACGGTGTTGTGCGCGGCTGATCCGGTGAAGTGCTGGAGCAGGTTGCCGAACGCCTCCGGGACGACGATGCGAACGTCCACGCCGATACCCGGCTGGGTCTCCAGCTTCACCCCGTTCTCGCTCGGGTTTCCGGCCGATGCGACGGTTTCGTGCGAGGCGATGTGCGCAGCGAGCGTCTTTGGGTCCCGTGAGGTCGCGATCAGGTCGATGTCCTTGCAGGTGTCGGCCATACGACGGGCCGAGCCGGCGATCTCGGCCTGCTCGCAGGAGGGGTGTTCGCGCAGGGCTGTGACCAGCTCCTCGGCGAGCGGCAGGACTTCATCGAGCAGCTTGCGCTGCGGACCGGCGGGCTCCTCGTCCAGCCGGTCGAGGCCTTCGAGGATGCTCTCTTCAGACTTCGCACCGAGCCCCTTCAGCTCCCTGACCTTGCCCGCTTCGGCAGCTTCACGCAGGTCATCGGGGCCATTGACCCCGAGTTCGTCATGCAGCCTGCGCACGGTCTTGGGGCCGAGCCCGGGGATCCGGTTGATCTCGATCAGGCCGGGCGGCAGCTTCTCCTTGAGCTTCGCGGCCGCCGGGATCTCCCCGGTCTCGATCAGGGCGAGGATCTTCTCCTCCAGCGTCTTGCCGACCCCGGGCAGCTCAGTGACCTCGCCGCAAAGGGCCATCTCCTCGACCGAGCTGCCCTGGTCCCGGATGGTGCGGGCAGAGTTCGTATAGGCGAGCACGCGGTAGCGGTCAGCTCCGTCGAGCTGGTAGAGCACGGCCAGCTCTTCGAGGGCGGCGGCGATCTCGGCGTTGGTCATGTGCCTAAGTTACCCGGCAGCTGCGGAACCAATCGGGATACGGGGATGTCGACAGGGTTCCGGAGAGGCACCCACGCGCCCGCCCACTTCTGCCGTAGCATCGCCTTGTGCCCGTCCCCGAGCCAGCCCGGTCCGGCCCCGTCTGGGTCATCCTGCCGACCTACAACGAGGCCGGCAACATCGAGCGCATGGTCGAGGCGGTCGGACCGAAGCTTTCTGCCGATGACCGGATCCTGATCGTCGACGACACCTCGCCCGATGGCACGGGACGGATCGCCGACGGTCTTGTCGCGGTCGACCCGCGGGTCGAGGTCCTGCACCGCCCTGGCAAGCAAGGCCTCGGCCCCGCCTACATCGCCGGCTTCCGCCGCGCCCTCGAGGGTGGTGCCGGACTGGTCGTCCAGATGGACGCCGACTTCTCCCACGACCCCGCCTACCTGCCGCGACTGATCGCCGCCTCCGCCCTGGCGGACCTGGTGGTCGGGTCGCGTTACGTGCCAGGGGGTGGCATCACCGAGTGGGGGGCGGCCCGCCGGCTGATCAGCCGCGGCGGCAGCCTCTATTCGCGGGTCGTGCTCGGGGTGCCGGTGCGCGATCTCACCGGAGGCTTCAAGTGCTTTCGTCGTGAGGTCCTCGAATCAATCGAGCTCAACACCGTCAACGCATCTGGCTACTCTTTTCAGGTCGAGATGACCTACCGGGTGCTGAAGGCGGGCTTTGAAGTGATCGAAGTGCCGATCACCTTCCGCGAGCGTCAGGCCGGCAGTTCCAAGATGAGCAACTCGATCGTGATCGAGGCCGCCTGGAGGGTGCCAGCGATCAGGATCTCGTCCTTCGGCCGCCGAGGGCGACGGAAGTGATGACAACCCTCCCGCAGGCTTTCGCGGGCTGCGCTACTTTCCCCGACAACATCACGCTCAGTGGCCCAGGCACCTCGAATGTTTGCCAGAGTCCACTTCATTTTGTATAGTGACCAGACGGTAACGGCAGTTTCAACGATCAGGAGACAGAGATGGCGAACCTCCCCGCAGTGACCGATGCATCTTTCAAGCCCGAAGTGCTTGACCAGGAGGGCGCTGTTCTGGTCGACTTCTGGGCAACCTGGTGCGGTCCCTGCCGTGTCCTCCATCCCGTTCTCGAAGAGATCGCAGCCGAGCGTGACGACGTAAAGATTCTCAGCATCGACATCGACGAGAACTCGTCGACTGCGGCCCAGTACGAGGTGCTTTCGATTCCGACGATGATCCTGTTCAAGGATGGACAGATGGTCAAGCGCATGGTCGGTGCGATGCCGAAGCGCAAGCTGCTTGCTGAAATCGAGCCGGCACTGGCCGGCTGAGTCCCGGGTCGCGACCATGCCTTTCGTAGAAATCCACTGGTACGAGGGCCGCTCCGATGAGCAGAAGGCGGAGATCGCCAAGCGCATCGAAGTGGCCCTCGGCGAGGTGGCCGGAGTTCCCCCGGAGCACTGCTGGGTGAAGTTCTCCGACACGTCGAAGCCGGACCTGATCATCCCCGAAGCGGCCGACTGACCCTCAGGCTTCGCGTGGCTTCAGCAGGTAGTGGCTGACGATCCACTCCTCGCCGTTGCCGAAGGCCCAGGTCTCCCGGGCGGCGATCAGGAAGACCCTCCAGATTGCGAAAGCCTGGGCAGCGTCGCGACCACTCTTGACCGTGCCGAGAATGCTCCGGGCCTCAGAGCGGTTGGCGTCAAGCTTTACCAGCCAGGCGTCGAGGGTGCGGGCGTAGTGGTTGCCGCCCACTGCCCAGAGGTGCTCGACCTCGAGGTGCTGCTGGAAACGCAGCATCAGGTCGTGTGAGGGCATCGTTCCGGCGGCGAAGAACCGGTTCGACGCCCAGTTCTCTTCGTAGCGGTAGGCGAGGGTCCGGTGGGAGAAGATGTGAATGAAGACGCGGCCCGTCGGCTCCAGCCAGGCGCTCACCCGGCCGAGCAGCTCCTTCCAGTTGCGCATGTGTTCGAACATCTCGACCGAAACCACCCGGTCGAAGCGGCGCTTGGGGTCGAACTCGTTGACGTCGGCGGTGATCACTTCGATGTTGTCGAGGCCGAGCCGCTTTGCTTTGGCTTCGATCGAGCGCCTTTGTCCTGAAGAGTTCGAGACTGCGGTGATCCGGCAGCCCGGGAAGCGCTCGGCTGCGTACAGCGTGAAGGAACCCCAGCCGCAGCCGAGGTCGAGGATCTTCATGCCGTCCTCGATCCCGGCCCGGGCACAGGTCAGCTCGAGCATTCGCTCCTCGGCGCGCTCAAGGGTGTCGCTGTCCCCGGTCCAGAGGCAGGAGCTGTACTTCAACCGGGGTCCGAGGATCAGCCGGAAGAACTCGGGCGGAACTTCGTAGTGCTGGTCGTTGGCGGCCTCGACCATCTCGGCGATCGGACCGGTGGACATCTCTTCGATCAGAGCCTCAAGGCGCTCCTCCTGGGCCTCGACGCCGCCAAGGCGCTCGCGCTTCAGCCGGCTGCGGAGTGAGCGCCGGACACCGGCCAGCAGGATCGGCCCGGGAACCACTCCGGCACCCAGGGCGCGGTCGAGCAGGGTGTGGCTGAAAGGTTCGTTGGGGGTCATCTCATGCTGAGCGCGATACCGCGATTCGCAGATCGCGGCCGTCGACTGTCACGACTTCACCCTCGACTCCGGAGCCTTCGCTGCCGCCATCGAGATTGATCGCAGTCGCCAGAACCTCGTCGGCCAGGTAGGCCCGGTGGGCGCTGGCGGCTTCGATCAGCTCGGCGTCACCGGAGAGCGAGAGTTCGATCCGGTCGGTGATCTCCAGCCCGGCGTTCTTGCGGGCGTTCTGGACGGCGTGCACGATCTCCCTCGCCCGGCCTTCCGCGATCAGCTCGTCATCGAGTTCCAGCGCCAGGGCGACGGCGTGGCCGGATTCAGATTCCACCTGGTAGCCCTCGACCGGCTCCATCGACATGATCACGTCCTCGGCGCCGAGGGTGTGGTCATTGCCTTCGATGCTGATGCCGATCTCGCCACCGGACTCGATGGTCTCGACCACATGGTCCGGATCCAGGCCGGCCATCGCGGCGGCGACCTGCGGCATGTCCTTGCCGAAGCGCGGCCCAAGCGCCCGGTAGTTCGGCTTGACTGAGTAGCTGACGAGGTCCGACTGGTCGGTGACGAACTCGATCTCCTTGACGTTCAGCTCGGCCTTGATCAGCTCGGCCTGGGAAAGGATCGCCTCGCGCTCGGTGTCGGTCGCGACCACAACGGCCTTCGAAAGCGGCTGGCGCACCTTCGCCTTGGCCTGGGCCCGGCTGGCCCGGCCGAGCTCGACCGTCTGGCGGGTCGCCGCCATCGCGGCCTCGAGGTTCAGGTCCCGCAGGGCCGGGTCGGCCGCCGGGAAGTCGCGCAGGTGGACCGAGTCCGGCATCGATCCGAAGTCACCAGCCGCGCCGCCGACCAGGTTCGAGTGGATCTCATCAGCGATGAACGGGGTGAACGGAGCGAGCAGACCGGCGATCTCGACCAGGCAGTAGCGCAGGGTCTGGAATGCGGCGGCGTCGCCTTCCCAGAACCGCCGACGCGAGAGCCGCACGTACCAGTTGGACAGCTCCTCGACGAAGTCGGTGATCTCGCGGCCGGCAGTGGTGCAGTCGAAGTTGTCCATCTTCGCGCTGACCGATTCGATCGTCGCCTGCAGGCGGGAGATCGCCCAGCGGTCGAGGTCGGTCGGGTTCTCCGGCGGGCCGGGCGGGACCTGTGAGTCGACGTTCTCGGCGTTGGCGTAGAGCACCCAGAACGAATAGGTGTTCCAGAGGGTGAGCAGGAAGCTTCGCAGCGCCTCGGAGATCGCCTCGAGTGAGAACCGGTATCCCGACCACGGCTGCTGCGCGGTGAACAGATACCAGCGGAAGGCATCGGCACCGAACTTGTCGAGCACCTCCCAGGGGGCGACGACGTTGCCTTTCGACTTCGACATCTTCTGGCCCTCGGCATCGAGGATCAGCCCGAGGCAGACACAGTTTTTGTAGCTCGGGGTGTCGAAGAGCATGGTCGACTCGGCAAGCAGGGTGTAGAACCAGCCGCGGGTCTGGTCGATCGCCTCACAGATGAAGTCGGCAGGGAAGCGCTCTTCGAACTCCTCCTGGTTTTCGAAGGGGTAGTGGAACTGCGCGAAC
>CAIZLN010000151.1 GCA_903933815.1 uncultured Solirubrobacterales bacterium | reverse complement strand
GATCGCAGACCCTACGCCAAATCAAGAGAGCGGTTCGTAGCGGCCGAAACGGAAATCAGAAGAGGCCCTCCACGCTTGAACCGAATGCCCCGCGGAGAACCGGAATGAGTCCTTGTTCATACTCTGAAGCGGTTTGATCCTCCGTACTTCACTTGTCGCAATCGGTGTGGCCGCCCTGATCGGGTTCCTGGCCTGGGGGTTGGTGAACGCTGGTGACGGCGGGATTGCCACCGGCGAGCCGGTCCCGACGAACACCCTTCCGACCCTGCCCCCCGGGGAAGAGGGCTCACTCGCCGACTACCGCGGCGAGTGGGTGCTGCTCAACGTTTGGGCTTCCTGGTGTGTGCCGTGTCGCGATGAGTCCCCTGCCCTCGACCGGTTCGAGTGGGAGAATCGCGCCCGGATAGCGGTGCTCGGAGTTGACACGAGGGACCTCACAGAAGACGCCCTCGCCTTCATGCGCGAGTACGACATCACCTACCAGCAGCTTCGCGATGCGAGCGGTGCATACGCTGACGATCTCGAGACCACCGGGGTTCCCGAGTCCTTCCTGGTGGATCCGGAAGGCAACCTGGTCGCCCACTTCCCCGGGCCATTCCGCAGCGTTGAGGAGATCGAAGAGTTCGCGGCGCCCGCGCTCAATCGCGGAAAACCCGAGGGGCCCGGCTCGGGATGAGGCCATCTTGAACAAGGCCCGCCCGGTGATAGGTATTCACGGCCGGCTGGCGGCGCTGGTGCTGACAACGGCGCTACTCGCCGGAGCATCTGCGACCACTGCCGTGGCCGAGACGCCAGCACGAACTGACACCACGAGCGCCTCGCAGGCCGGGCCGGATTCGCGATCAGGGGGATCTTCCGTAGCAATGCCGGTTCAGATCCGGGCGAACCTGCCCGACCTTGAGGACGAAGTCATGTGTCCGATCTGCGGCACCCTGCTCGGGATGTCACGGGCACCGGCGGCCGAGCGGCAGCGGGTGTTCATGCGCCGGCTGATTCGCGAGGGCAAAACGAACGAGGAGATCAAAGACGCCCTGGTGCTTGAGTACGGACCCCAGGTCCTCGGACTACCCGACGACGACGAGATCAATTTCTTCGTCTACCTTGTTCCGCTCATCGGTTTGATCCTTGCGACCCTCGGTGTGCTGTGGTCAGCAATCCGGTGGCGGCGATCCCGTGATCCCGATGACCCGGGTGATCAGACCGGCGGCAGCTCTTCACCAAAGCCGGGTGGCTCCGACTCTGCCCGACTGGACCGGGACCTCGCCGAGTTCGACCTTTAGGAGCCGCCTACATGCTCTCCGGCGCCGAGATACCGAGTAGCCCGAGAGCCGAACGCAGGGTGGCGGCAGTGCTCTCACAGAGTGCCAGTCGGGCCTGCTCCGTTCCCTCACCGGGAGCATCCACCACCTGACAGTCCCGGTAGAAGGCGTGAAATGCCGCTGCGGTCTCGGTCGCGTATGCGCAGATCCGGTGTGGCGCCCGGCGCCCGGCGGCCTGATGGACCTCCGCTGGAAAGGCAAGCAACAGTGAGATCAACGCCTTTTCGGCTGGCTCGACCGGTGTCCGGAGGGTTGGCGACGTTCCGTTGCCAGTGCCCGGACGATCGGCCGCCTTTCGCAAAATGCTCTGAATGCGCGCGTGGGCGTACTGGACGTAGTAGACCGGGTTGTCGGAGGACTGGGAGCGAGCCAGGTCGAGGTCAAGATCCATGGTGCTGTCGTGGCTGCGCTGCAGAAGGAAAAACCGGGCTGCGTCGACACCGATGTCGGCTACGAGTTCATCGAGGGTGACTATGTCTCCGGCCCGTTTGGACATCTTGGTCCGCTTGCCGCCTTCGACCAGATGGATCATCTGCAGAATGCGAGCCTCGAAAGCGACGTCTTCCTTGCCGAGTGACTTGATGGCGGCGTCCATTCTCGCCACGTAGCCATGGTGGTCGGCGCCGAGCACATCAAGCAGCCGGACGTGCCCACGCTCGACCTTGTCAGCGTGGTAGGCCACGTCGGCGCCAAAGTAGGTCGGTTCTCCACCGGAGCGGACCAGGACACGGTCTTTGTCATCGCCGAACTCAGTCGTCCGGAGCCAGAGAGCACCACCTTCCTCGAAGGTGTGGCCAGCGTTTCGCAGACGTTCCAACCCCTTTTCCACGAGGCCGTCCTGGTAGAGCGAACGCTCGGAGAAGAAATCGTCCATCTGCACGCCGAAACGGTCGAGCGATTGCTGGATGCTCTCGACCATCCAGGCCACCCCTTCCAGCGCGAGACGCTCAAGTTCCTCCGGTCCGATTCCGGTTTCGCGGGCCCGGTCGGCGAGCTGGTTGACGTAGTCGCCGCGATAACCGTTCTCGGGGGGTTCATCCCCGTTCATCCGGGCGGCGATCGAGGCAGCAAAACTCTCGACCTGGCTGCCTCCGTCGTTGACGTAGTACTCGGTCGAGACCTGATGGCCGGTCGCGACGAGCAGCCTTGCGACCGCATCACCATAAGCCGCGTGGCGACCGGATGCCGCAGTCAGCGGTCCGGTGGGGTTTGCCGAGACGAACTCGACCAGAATCCGCTCGGACTCACCGCCAGCAGGCACCGGTGCTGAGTCGCCGGAAAGCTCCTCCACCGCTTTCCGGTACCAGTCGTCCGCCAGGAAGAGATTGAGAAACCCGGGTCCGGCAACTTCAACCCGCTCCAGCGATTCGCCCAGCCGGTCCGACACTGCGTCGGCGAGCTCGACAGCGACCTCGCGTGGTGCGCGCCCTAGAGGCTTGGCGATCAGCATCGCCGCATTCGAGCTGAAGTCTCCCAACTCCGGACGAGGGGCTGGATCAAGCGCGGGCAGAACCGAACGGTCGCCCGAGAGCTCGCGGGCGGCTTCAGTCACGACTTCAAGCAGACTTGAGACAGGGTCAGTTCGTGCCACGACGACCATCCTACGGTTCAGGCCCGAAGCCCGGCTACAGGTGGTACTTCTCACCCGCGAGGATCTTGCCGGCCCTGAAGATCTGCTCCAGCAGGACTATCCGGGCAAGCTGATGGGCCATCGTCTGGGGTCCGAGGGACACTGATTCATCGCTGCGTCTCTGGACCTCTTCGCCCAGTCCTTCGGGGCCGCCGATGAGGAAGAACACATCCCGGGCAGCAAGCCGGCGGCTTTCCAGCCAGCTCGACCAGCTGATCGAGTCCATCGTCTTTCCGCCCAGATCAAGGGCCACCAGGTGACTCCTGGGGGTCACCCTGCGCAGCATCGCCTCGTCATCTTTGACCTCGACTACTTCAACCTTCTGCCTGGCCTTGAGCAGCCTGAGGTAATGCGCTTCAGCAGCGTCAAAAGGTGCGCGGATGCGCCCGACGGCCATTACCGTGAGCTTCAAATCACTCTTTCTCCTGCATCGCCAGGGCAAGCCCGATGCGGTCGAGTGCGGGAGGGTGAGTAGCAAACAGGGCCTGCCAGACCACCGGCGGATCAGGGTCGCTCAGGTTGCTTTCGGCTATCCGCCGCTGCAGCCTGACCATCGCGGCCGGGTCTCCGGTCAACTCGATCGCTCTGTAATCGGCCTTGATCTCGATCTGACGGGAGAGATGGTTGCCGGGAATGGCCAGCAGCATCATCATCACCGAGAGTCCCAGCGCCAGTGGCAGGAGGACGGCAGGGCTGCTTTCGGAGTCACCGTTTCTCCTCAGGATCGCAGCAGCCCCCAGCTGAATCGCCAGGGCTCCCAGCGGGATGACCAAAATGGCGAAGGCCAGCCCGCGATAGATGTCATTCGATTCGACGTGAGCCAGCTCATGGGCGACCAGAGTGGTGAACTCATCACCGGACAGGTTGCGGAGGGCATTGTCATAGATGACGACCCGCTTGCTGGTACCGATGCCATGCACATAGGCATTGAGTGCCACCGATCTGCGACTGGCGTCAACCGAGTAGACCTGTCCCACGTCGACGCCGCTCAGCCCGGCCAGTCGCATGACTTCGGCGCGCGCCGGGCCAGGCGGCAGCGGCTCAAACCGGTTGAACAGGGGCGACACAGCCACGGGCCAGAGCCAGAGCCAGAAGAAGGCGAAAAGTACCCCGAGGGCGCTGGCGGCGACCCAGAACCGTTTCCTGAACCGGCGCCACGCTGCGTAGCTGGCAAGTGCGAACAGCGCCGTAAGCGGAATCGAGAATGCGAGGGAGAGCAGCCTGTCGCCCGCCCATCCGCCGAGGTCCTGCGTCACCAGACCGTAGTCCCGGCCGAGGTCAAAGGACAGGAGCGACGCAGGCAGCCCGGCGATGGCCAGAGCGACGGCAAGCATCGCACCCACGCCAGCCGCACCGCGCCACGGATTCCGGGAGGCAACCGTCAGCAGGTGCCTGACGGGTGGGCCCCTGTAGAAGGCCAGAAATGCGAGTACCGCTATCCCCGAAAACATCCCGAATGCGGCGATCAGGCGGACCCGGCTGCGGTACCGCTCAGCGACCTCAGTTCCACCCGGCCCCGCCTGCTCGAACCAGGTGAACTTGTCGGCCTGATCGAAATCGACCGGTGGATCCCCGGGGCCGAGCAGCTGCCCCACCAGGAATGCGAACAGCACGGCGGCCAGAGCGACCAGCGCCGGGGCGTAGTCGTTCAATCGAGGTCGTGCGTCCGGCGCGGCAGTCATGGGGCTCTACGATAGGGGGCCGCTCCCGGCGTGATGCCTGTGCTGAGTCAAGCGCCCGGTGCTCATCCATATGAAAGCTGCCGTGATCTCCGACATCCATGCCAATCTGCCCGCCCTCGAGGCGGTTCTCGGTGCCATTGACGAAAGCAGCGTGGACGAAATCTGGTGCCTCGGCGATGCGGTCGGGTACGGGGCAAGCCCGAACGAGTGCGTCCGGCTCCTGCAGCAGCGGTGTGCCGTCTGGCTGGTCGGAAACCACGACCTCGCTGCACTGGGGCAGATCGACATCTCGACCTTCAGTCCCAGCGCGGCTGAGGCTGCACTGTGGACCCGGAACGCATTGAGCGAATACTCGACGGGAGTGCTGAGCGGGCTTGGTGGCCAGGCCAGCGGGCAGAGGGAGGGATTCGGCCTCTACCACGCCTCCCCACGCGACCCCATCTGGGAATACGTCGTCGAAACCGACCTGGCCGAGGACTGTCTGAACGTTCAGGAGTACAGGGTCTCACTGATAGGGCACTCCCACATTGCCCTCTACTTCACCCGGGTGGACGAAATGTCGAGAATCACATCGGAGCTGGCCCCGGACGGCACACAGAAATCACTCGTGGCCGGGCAGTGGCTCATCAACCCGGGAAGCGTCGGTCAGCCGAGGGACCGGGACCGGCGAGCCGCCTGGATGGCCCTGGAAACAGACAGCCTGACCGCCAGCTTTCATCGGGTCGAGTACCCGGTTGAAATCGCCGCCGAAGCGATAGTCGAAGCAGGCCTGCCCCAGCACCTGGCCGACCGGCTGTTTCAAGGCCATTGACGCGGAGAGCCCCCGCAGACACCGAAGACTCTTTCTCTAGACTCGAACTACATGCCCGCAATCACCCTCAAACTGACCCTTCTGCTCGCTGCGATCGCCTCGATCGGGTTTGCCACGGGCTGTGGCGAGGACCGCAGCAATCTCGTCCCGGGGGATACCGCGAGGCAGATAGATGCCGACCTCGAACAGGTGAAGCAGCTGGTCAGGGACGGCAACTGTTTCGAAGCGCTCGCGACCGCCGAGGAGGTGCGTGAAGTGGTGGAATCCCTTGGAAGCGAAGTGGACCCGACCCTCAGGCTGAACCTGCTGGACGGCGTTACCCGTCTTCAGATCAAGGTCCAGGACAACTGCGAGGAGGCCGACTCCGAGCCAGCAGTCGAGGTGCTCCGGCCTGATCTGCCCGCCGAAGACACAGGTGCGGTGGAGCCGGAACCGACCAGCCCCACCGGGCAGGCGGGAACCGGTACGACTCCGACACCTGAGCCGACGCCCGAACCCGCACCAGTACCGGTGCCGACCCCGGTACCACCGGACAATGGTTCCGGAGGGGTAAGCCCACCGACCGGCGGCATCGCTCCCCCGACAGGCGGCAGCTGAGCGATGGCAAACCCGACGGTCCTCGGCGGCCGCTACGAACTGATGGACAAGCTCGGCTCCGGGGGGATGTCGAATGTCTACCGCGCCAAGGACCGCATTCTCGAGCGCACGGTCGCAGTCAAGGTCCTGGCCGAGCACCTTTCTGACGATGACCGATTCGTTGCCCGGTTCCGGCGGGAGGCCCTGGCGGTGGCCAAGCTGATCCACCCGAACATCGTCCAGGTCTATGACACCGGGGTCGACCACGGCCGGCACTTCATCGTCATGGAATGCGTGGAAGGTCGCTCCGGAGCGCAGATTCTGAAGAGCGAAGGTGTGCTGGATCCGGAGGTTGCGGTGGAGATTGGTGTCCAGGCCTGCGCCGGTCTTGAGTACGCCCACCGACACGGGATCATCCACCGGGATGTCAAGCCGGGCAACCTGATGGTGGTCGGCGGCCCGGTCGGCGGTGGTCCGATGACCTGCAAGCTCACGGATTTCGGGATAGCCCGGGCAGCCGAACAGACACGGATCACCCAGGTCGGATCCGTGGTCGGGACGGCTGCCTACCTGGCACCCGAGCAGGTCCGCGGCGACGAAGCGACGCCTGCTACCGATGTGTACGCGCTCGGAGTCGTGCTCTACCAGTTCCTGACCGGCCGGCTTCCGTACGAAGGGTCATCTCTGGCTGAGCTGGCCGTGCGCCAGCAGAATGAGAAGCCCCTCTCGCCGCGAACCTACAACGCGGATGTCCCCGAGACTGTGAGCGCCTCGGTGATGCGGGCACTCGAGGGAGACACGCGAATCCGGTTCACTACCGCCGGAGCCTTCTTGGACGGCCTCGAACGCGGACTGCGTGGAGAGGACGTGACCGTGCTGCTTGACGACGAGGGGCCACGCACGCCCGACCACTTTCCGATGGCTGAAACCGCCACCCGCCCGCTCGAGCGCACCACCAGAACCGCTCACCGGCCGACGCAGCCTCCTCCGAGGTACAAAGGCCCACCCCCACGCCCTGTACTGAAGAAGCGATCCCTGCTGAACCGGACCATCCGGTTTTTCGCCGGCCTGCTGGCCCTGGTGCTCATCGCCCTGCTGGTTGCGGGCCTGGTGATCTCACTGACCGACCGTGCGGCATCAGTGAAGGTACGCGAGTGGGCAGGCGAGTCAGTCAACGACGTGACCCGCGAGCTTCGGGACTACCTGCGCGAAAACACGCGCTAGTTCGAGCTCTGCTTCAGGCGCGGACAGGCGCTCTACTTGACGTCGCTTCGCCAGAGGCGCAGCCAGCCCAACCCGGCCAGCCCGACCAGCCAGGCCGCCAGGATCGCCACGGCCTCGGGGGTCGAGTGACCACTGCCGGCGAACAGGCCGTCACCGGTGGGCCGGATCGCGATGAGAATGTCGGTCAATGCCACGCCCAGGCTGTAGTCGCCTGCTTTCGGCACCACCCCGAGCACCGTGTCGACCACGAAAAGAAAGATCAGGGCGGCAGTAACCCCGCCGGCCATGCTGCCCGTGATCAGCACGAGCGCCCCGCCGACGATCACATAGACGAGGTTGGAGATCAGGCTGCCAAGGACCAGGTCGCGATAGTCGTTAATGGCAACTGCTTCACCGTGGCGGTCCGCTGCGATGCCGTAAAGCGGGAGTGCGACCAGGTAGATGACGACGGTAGCCAGCGCAACCAGGGTCAATGCCACCGTCAGCTTGGTGACGAAGAGTCGAAGTCGACGCGGATCGGCAGTCAAGGTGCGCCGCAGTGTGTTCTGGCCGTATTCGACCCCGAACACCCAGGCCCCGAACGCGATCGAGGCGATCGCAAGCGGAAAACCTATTGCGACATCGAAAGCCACCAGATCGGAGCCGAGGCCCCACCGCCAGACCACAGCCATTCCCACCAGAGCGCAGACGCCGACGGCGATCAGACACCAGCGCGGGGTCGGCATGGATCGTACCTTCAGGATTTCCGCCCTCACGATGTACCACCCTCGGTAAGGCTGAGAAAAACGCTCTCCAGGTCCGGCTTATTCTGGCTCAGCCCGGAAACGTAGATACCCTCGGCGGCCAGCACGCAGCTGAGCTGAGAGCCATCGGTTACCGGGCCGGAAACTGAAATCAGGCCGCGTCCCATTGGTTCGGCGACGAGGCCGAGGGAAACAAGGCAGCCGACCGCTGCAGATACCTCGTGTTCGGACACCGTCACGCTGTAGCGGGCCCCGTCGCCCGAGGAGCCGACGACCTCGGACAGCCTGCCGTCGGCGACCAGGCGCCCGCGATTGATGATCGTCACCCGATCGCACATGAGCTCGACCTCTGAAAGCAGGTGAGATGAGACGAGCACGGTCATGCCGCGCTCCGGCAGCTTTGAAATCAGATCCCGGATCTCGACGATGCCTGACGGGTCCAGTCCGTTAGTCGGTTCGTCGAGGATGACCAGGCGGGGACTTCCGAGAAGTGCGATCGCCAGCCCCAGCCGCTGCTTCATGCCCATCGAGAAGCCACCGGCTCTGGTTGCGGCCCTTTCCTCAAGCCCGACCAGACGAAGCAGGCCATCTATCTCCGCTTCCGGCCGCCGCAGCCTGAGTGCCGCAGCCTGAATCCTCATGTTCTGACGTGCGGAGGCGCGCGAATAAAGTGAGGGACCCTCAACAAGTGCACCCGTCTGGCGGATGGCACCCGCGAAGCTGCGGCCTCCACTCCGCGACCCGAGCAGGCTGGTCGAGCCTGCGTCCGGCCGGGTCAGGCCGAGAAGGAGACGGATCGCGGTCGTCTTGCCGGAGCCGTTGGGACCGAGCAGCCCGCAAACCGAACCCTCCGGCACTCCGAAGGAAAGCCCCTCGAGTGCGACGGTGTCACCGAAGCTCTTTCCGACCCCTTCGAACGATGCGAGCATCAGGAGTTCCCCGCCTTCATCGGATCTCCGCCGCCTGCCATGGTGAGGCACCTTCCAGCACAGATCGGCTGTAGTCACCGAAACGGCCGGCGGATATCGATTCTCTGGCTCCCGTCATCAACTGCTCCATGTAAGAGAGATTGTGCTCTACCAGGAGACGAACCGCAGTCAGCTCCTCGGAGCGGGATATGTAGTTCAGATAGTCAATGTCGTAATCAGAGCAGGCAGTACAGCCGCAACCCTCTACCAGCGGGCCGCGCCTGCCCGCACTGTAGCCCTTGCGCAGGTCGAACCGGAAGCGCTTTTCCGGCAGTGGTGCCAAGGCCATCCCGTGGCGGGCGAGGCGCGTTGGCACAGCGCAGTCAAAGACATCAAGACCCAGTGCGATGCCCTTCATCAAATCGTCCACCTCACCGATCCCGAGCAGATGCTTCGGCGCTTCCACTGGCAGTGCCGGCACCGTGAAGCCAAGCACCTCGGCCATCTCCTCCTTGTCGCGGCCGAGAGTACCGCCGATTGCGATCCCGTCTACAGCGGCGCCACTGACCGCCTCGCAGGACTCAAGCCGCAGGTCCTCGTAGGTCCCGCCCTGCACGATCCCGAACACGGCCTGACCCGGTGGGCCATTTTCCCGGTGCCAGTCGAGACAACGGTCCAGCCACCGGTGAGTACGTTCGGTCGACCTCGCGGTGTAGTCGCGGTCGGCATGAAACGGGGTGCATTCGTCGAAGGTCAAAGCGATGTCGGACCCAAGCGAAGCCTGCACCGACATCGAACTCTCCGGGGAGAGCAGCAACTCCGATCCGTCACGGTAGGAGCGGAACCTGACCCCTTCCTCTTCGATCCCCAGGGTCGCTGCCAGGCCCTGCATCTTGCGACCCGTTCCCTTCACCTCGGCGCTGACCCCCCCGTGAGCGAGGGAAAACACCTGAAAACCACCAGAGTCAGTAATGATCGCGCCGTCCCATGCCATGAACTTATGCAGCCCGCCAGCCCGCTCGATCCGCTCCGGGCCCGGGGCCACCAGCAGGTGGTAGGTGTTTCCGAGCACGAGCTCGTACCCGAGCGCCCTGACCTCTCTCGACGACATTCCCCGAACACTGCCTTTGGTCGCCAGCGGAATGAAGGCAGGGGTCTCCACCGGTCCGTGCGGAGTCTGGAGCGTGCCGCGACGCGCGCCGGCATCACGGGCGTGGATCTCGAAGGTCAGGCGGACCGGATCATGGCGCATCCGTCGCAGGCTATCCTGCCGCTGCTCCAACCGGGATGGCGGTCGTGCCCCTTCGACAGACCAGCCCGGGCGGGCCGGCCCACTCCGACTGACAGCGGGTCAGGTGATCAGGGAGTGACCGGTCATCGCCGCAGGCTGGTTGACACCGAGCATCTCGAGCACGGTCGGGGCGACATCGGCAAGCACCCCGCCGGGAGCGAGGTCCGGGCCTGGAACGGTGAGTATCAGCGGCACCGGGTTCAGCGAGTGGGCGGTGTTGGGCGAGCCATCCGGCTCGAGCATGTGGTCGGCGTTGCCGTGGTCTGCCGTTATCAGGCATGCGCCACCGGACTCGTGGACAGCTTCTACGACGTCTCCCAGACAGGCATCCACTGCTTCGATCGCGCTGACCGCGGCCGGGATCACACCGGTGTGCCCGACCATGTCAGGGTTGGCAAAGTTGATGACGCCGAAACGCGGACCGTACTCTTTCCAACCGGCGATGAAGGCGTCAGCGGCGGCACGGGCGCTCATCTCGGGCTTGAAGTCGTAGGTGGGAACATCACGCGGCGATGGCACAAGGCTGCGGTGCTCCCCCTGCCACTCTTCCTCACGGCCACCGTTGAAGAAGTAGGTGACATGGGCGTACTTCTCCGTCTCGGCAACATGGATCTGTGGCCCTCCGTCCTCCGAGATCACCTGAGCAAGGGTGACCGAGGGGCGATCCTCCGGGAATGCGACCGGGTAAGGCCAGCCTTTGCGGTAGACGGTCATCGTGGTCAGGTCCACCAGCGGCCCACCGGACCGTGAGAATCCGTCGAAGGCAGGATCAGCCAGGGCCATGCTCAGTTCACGAACCCGGTCAGGCCGGAAGTTGATGATGATCGCGACATCGCCCTCGGCCATTCCGTCGTAGCCGCCGATCACATTCGGCTTGATGAACTCGTCGGTCTGACCCGCTTCGTATGACTCACGAATGGCGGCAGCAGAGTCAGGTGCCTTCGGCCCCTCGCCGTGAACGATCGCGTCGTAGGCGAGCTTGACCCGCTCCCAGCGGGTGTCGCGGTCCATGGCGTAGTAGCGGCCGCCCACGGTTCCGATGCTTCCCGCAGAGCGCAGCCAGCGCTCAAGCTCTTCAACGTAATGGGCGCCGCCGTGGGGAAGGGTGTCGCGTCCGTCGGTGATGGCGTGGAAAACCAGGTCCGGCACACCTTCCTGAGAGGCCAGTTCGATACAGGCCTCGAGGTGCTCCCAGCCGGAGTGCACGCCGCCGTCCGAAACCAGCCCGATCAGGTGGAGCCGCCCGCGGGGACTGTCCACCGCCCGACGGCAGGCGGCAACCAGTGCTTCGTTTTCGAAGAAGCTGCCGTCGGCCACGGATGAGTCGATCCGGGCGAGATCCTGCTTGACGATCGCCCCGGCGCCGAGGTTGAGGTGTCCGACCTCGGAGTTGCCCATCTGGCCCTCCGGCAGCCCGACTGCCGGGCCGCAGGCGGTCAGCTCAGCGGTCCTCCCCTGCGCCCGGAGATGGTCGAAAACGGGCGTGTCGGCGAGAGAGACGGCGTTGCCTGGCCCTGGCTCAGCGAGACCCCAGCCGTCAAGAATGATCAGCGCGACACTCGGAACCGGCAGTGCTTCCGGCGCGGGGATCGACATCAGCCGTTGCCGGCTGCGGCGACGATTGCGCCGAAGTCATCGGGGTCAAGTGCGGCGCCACCGACCAGAGCACCGTCGATGTCGGGCATCCCGAGCAGCGCTTCGGCGTTGCCCGGTTTGACCGAGCCGCCGTAGAGGATCCTGACCAGGTCAGCCTTGGCGTCATCCCTCGTACGCAACAGGCTGCGGATGAACTCGATCGCCTCCTGAGCCTGCCCGTCCGAGGCGGTCCTGCCGGTGCCGATCGCCCAGATCGGTTCATAGGCGATCACGACCTTGTCCAGATCCTCGGTGTGGACCTCGGCGAGATCGGTCAGGACCTGATGGGAGAGAACCGCCTCCATGTCACCTGACTCCCGCTGCGCGTCGGTCTCGCCGCAGCAGAGGATCGGTTCGAGACCGGCTTCAACGGCACGTCTGACCTTTCGGGCAAGGTCCTCGTCAGTCTCGCCGAAGTACTGGCGTCGCTCGGAGTGGCCGAGGATCACCCCGTCCACGCCGATATCGAGCAGCATCGGTGCCGATACCTCACCGGTGTAAGCGCCGGAGTCATCGAAGTGCATGTTCTGTGCGGCCACCCGGACGGAGGTTCCGGCGCAACGCTCGGCAACCCGGCCAAGGGCGAGAAACGTCGGGCAGATAATGACTTCCGGTCCATCGGCGGACTGCGACGGGAGGAAGGGGTCGAGGAAGTCGTCAGCTTCATCAGCCGTCTTGTTCATCTTCCAGTTCGCCGCTATGCACGGTCGTCGGCTCATCGGTCGCTCACTCCCCCATCATGCTTCGTTCAACGCCATGACGCCCGGCAGATCCCTGCCCTCGAGCAGTTCCAGCGAGGCTCCTCCACCTGTTGAAGCCCAGTCGACCCCATCAGTCAATCCGAACTGGACGAGTGCGGCTACCGAGTCACCGCCCCCCACAACGGTGAAGGCGGGTGAAGCGGCGACTGCCTCAGCCACGGTTCGGGTACCGCTCTCGAAGGGCCCAAGCTCGAATGCTCCCATCGGCCCGTTCCAGAGCACGGTGCCGGCCGCAGAGATACGTGCGGCGTAATCAGCCGCAGTGACCGGTCCGATGTCGAGACCCATCCAGCCATCGGGGACTTCAGTTCCTTCAGCATTCATGACCTCGGTATCGGCCGAGAACTCCCGGCCGAGAGCAAGGTCCACCGGCAGGCAGAGTTCGCAGCCGCCGGCAGCGGCCTTTCTGATGGCCTCCGCGGCCAGCGGGATGCCCTCATTTTCCACCAGGGAGTCACCGGTCGAGCCACCCTTGGCCCGGTAGAACGGGAAGCACATGGCCCCCCCGATCAACACCTCGTCGGCGATCTCGAGGAAGCGGTCAATCACGCCGATCTTGTCGGATACCTTGGCTCCGCCGAGAACCACGACCAGCGGCCGGGCAGGATCGTCAGCAACCGCGCTCAGGTTGATGACCTCCTTCTCCAGGAGCTCGCCAGCGACGGAGGGCAGGTCGGCCGCGATGCCGACATTGCTGGCATGGGCCCTGTGGGCCGTGCCGAAGGCGTCATTTACGAACACATCTGCCAGGCGGGCAAGGGCCAGCCCCAGTTCGGGATCGTTGCTGGTCTCGCCCGACTCGAACCGGGTGTTCTCCAGCAGCAGAATCTCTCCCGGCTGAAGGGCCTGTGCCAGAGCCGATGCCCGAGCACCGACCACCTCGGGCGAGAGCTTGACCTCGCGGCCGACCAGCTCGGCCAGACGGGCGGCGACCGGGGCCATCGAGAGTCCCTCCACCACCTGACCATTGGGGCGGCCGAGATGCGACGCGAGGATAACCCTCGCGTTCCGTTCCAGAAGGTGGTTGATGGTCGGCAGTGCAGCGCGGATCCGGGTGTCGTCGGCGACCTCTCCGTCCTTCAGCGGCACGTTGAAGTCGACCCGGACCAGAACCCGCCTGCCGTCGACGTCCGCGTCCCGCACGCACTGTCTTGAAAACGCCATCTTCAGCCTCCTTGCGGGAAGGGCACTACAGGACTTTGCCGATCAGCTCCACACAGCGGTTCGAGTAGCCCCACTCGTTGTCGTACCAGGAGACGGCTTTGACCAGATTGCCGTCACCGATGATCTGAGTCAGGCCCGAATCGAAAATCGACGAATGCGGATTGGTGATGATGTCGGTCGAGACAAGAGGTTCTTCGCTGTAAGCCAGAATCCCCTTGAGCGGACCATCCGCTGCAGCCTTGACGGCACCGTTGATCTCCTCGACAGTGGTCGCCCTTGAAGGAGTGAAGGTGAGGTCGACCAGAGAGCCGGTAATCACGGGGGCACGCACGGCGAATCCGTTCAGCCTCCCGGCCAGCTCGGGAAGTACCAGGCCCACCGCCTTGGCAGCACCGGTGGTGGTCGGGATCAGGTTCACAGCCGCAGCGCGGGCCCGGCGGAGATCCGAGTGAGGCATGTCCTGAAGCCTCTGATCCGAGGTGTAGGCATGGATGGTGGTCATCAGACCGTGTTCAATGCCGACCGCGTCGTTGATCGCCTTGGCGAATGGTGCGAGGCAGTTGGTCGTGCAGGAGGCGTTGGAGATGATGTTGTGGTTCGCGGGGTCGTAGGCGTCGAAGTTGACGCCCAGAGCTACGGTCACGTCCGGATCCTTGGCAGGGGCCGAGATGATGACCTTCTTTGCGCCCGCCTCCAGATGCTTCGCCGCGTCGGCGCGGGCGGTGAAGAAACCAGTCGACTCAAGAACGACATCGGCGCCCGCATCTGCCCACCGGAGATTGGCCGGATCGCGTTCGGAATAAACGGGGATCTCGTGACCATCGATCGTTATCGAATCCCCTGCGGCCTCGACCGTGCCCGGGAACGGGCCGAGGATCGAGTCGTACTTGAGCAGGTGGGCGAGAGTCTCGTTGTCGGTCAGGTCGTTGAAAGCGACAAACTCGATATCCGCCCCCGAAGCGATCGCGGCGCGAACCACATTGCGACCGATCCTGCCGAAACCATTGATTCCCACCTTGACGCTCATGTACTGATTCCTTCCCTTGATTAGCTCTTATGGCCGATGTTAGTGGGCTTGGCAAAAGCCGGTCAACACGGTTTGCAATTCAGTCCCTGCTGACCGTGACTTCGATCTCCTGACCGTCGGGGTCCCGAAGATATGCCGAGTAGGAGCCGGAACCATGGCCCCGCGTCTCTCCCGGTTCCATCACGCTGCGACCGCCATTCGCACAGCCTGCTTCCCATGCCGCCTTCACCGCGGCGATTCCTGGTGCGGCGAGGGCTACGAGGGCGCCGTCGGTACTGGCGCTGCGCCGCTCGGTGATCAGCAGGGACGGCCTGCCGATGCCGTACCCGATGGCCTCAGCTTCGTTGCCGTGGCGCCTCCAGCCAAGCGGAGAGATCAGAGCGTCATAGAACTCTGCCGAGCGCTCAATGTCGCTGACCTCTATGACGACGTGATGGAGCACCTGCTCAAGGCTATTGAAGTTCAGGGCTTCGGTGTCCAGCGGAAGAACCGGACCGCCAGCACCAGACCTGCCAGCCCCCAGGCTGCAACCGCGAGCAGACTCAACCACTCGACGCTGAATCCGGTGGTGTCCGATCCGTAGGCGGTGAAGAAAGCCTCAAAGAAGTTCCTCACGGGGAAAAGCCCGGCAAAGGCAAGAACCCCGTCCGGTATTTCGTTCTCCGGAATGAACACACCGGAGAGAAAATACAGCGGCAAAGTGATCACATTGGTGATCGCAGGGGCGGCTTCGCGGGAGGGGATAATCGCAGTCAAAGCAACCCCGAGACAGCAGAACGACGCAGCACCGATGACGAGGGTCAGGGCAATTTCGGGCGCGTGCCTCCAGGGGACCGGTGCGCCGTAGAGCAACTTGCCAACCAGCGTGACCACGACCACCATCAGCGCCGAAACGACAACCGCATTCCCTACTCGTCCGGCGATGAAGACCCAGGACGGTTGAGGTGTGCCGCGGCCGCGCTTGAGCAGCCCGGCCTCGCGGGCGGTGGTGAGGTTCACGGCAAGGCTCACCATGGTCGCCGAGACCACTGCCAGCGTGACGATCGCCGGCACGTAATAGGTGGTGGTCGGAATGCCCCCGAGCGTGTCGATCGGATCGTTGCCGAAAATTGTTCCGAAGATCACCAGAAACAGCACCGGCAGCAGAACCGTAAAGAAAACTGAGCCTGGGTTCCGCCAGAAGATCTTCTGACTGAACCGGAACTCATGAAGGGCGAGGCGGATCGAAGTCACCGGTTCGTCAGGTCCAGATAGACGTCTTCGAGAGTCGGTCGCCTGGCTTCAAGGGACTCAAGCTCTATCCCTGCCTCCACGGCCCAACTTGTCAGGCGGGCCAGATCGGCGGTCGGGGAACTCGATTCGAAGGTCGCCTTCAATATCTCATCGTGGGATCCCGGCTCGATGGTTATGCCTTCGATCCCTGCTTCCTCAGGCGAAGGACCTCCGGACGGAACCTGAAAGCTGATCCGGGTCGGCAGATTTCCCCGGTCGCCGAGCCGCTCCGGCGTATCGTCTGCCACCACCACCCCGTGGTTGATCACCGCGACACGATCTGCGAGGAACTGCGCCTCCTCCATGTAGTGCGTGGTCAGCAGGACCGTCTTCCCGAGGTCACGCAGTCCGGCCACCATCTGCCAGGCCTGTCTCCGGGCCGATGGGTCGAAGCCGGTGGTCGGCTCGTCCAGGAAGAGCAGGTCCGGGTCTCCCACCAGGGCCAGGCCGACATCCAGCCGTCGTTTCTGCCCACCCGAAAGCCGACCGGCCCGGCGATTCGCCTCACCGGCAAGGCCGACCAGATCGATCACTTCGTCAACCGGACGCGGGGCCGAGTAGTAGCCCGCGTAGAGCTCAAGGGACTCACGCACGCTGAGCAACGTCTCAAGTGCAGTCTCCTGGAGCACGATCCCGATCCGCTCGCGCCAGGCCCGTGTCGGTTCGGCCGGGTCCGTACCGAGGACCTCGACCCTCCCTGCGTCCCGGTCCAGGTAGCCCTCGAGAATTTCCAGGGTGGTGGTTTTCCCGGCACCATTGGGACCGACCACAGCGAAGATCTCCCCGGCCTCCACCCGCAGATCGACACCTCTCACAGCCTCGACGTCGCCGTAGGACTTGTGAAGACCTTCAATGCTGATGACCGGTTCAGGCACGTGGGGATCCTACGCTGCGGAGCGCCTCGGACCCGCTCCGGCATCAGCCACCAGCGTGCCCGGTGGTCGGTCCGGCAGACCCGGTGAACAGTTCAGGGAAGATCCCGGTGAGTCACACTCACAGTTACATCATCGCGCTGGGCGAGATCGCTCCACAGCCTCTCTGCGACGGTGACCGAGCGATGGTGGCCCCCTGTACAGCCGATCGCGATCGTCAGGTGGCTCTTGCCCTCTGTCACGTAGGCGGGCACCAGGAACTCCAGCAACGGGATCAGGCGGCCGTAGAACTCACCGGCGAGGGTACCTGCCTCGACGAATTCCCTGATCTCGGGATCGAGGCCGGTCATCGGCCGCAGTTCCTCGTCGTAGTAAGGGTTGGGCAGGAATCTCACATCAAGGGTCAGATCGGCATCCCGCGGCGGTCCGTTTTTGAACCCGAAAGTGACGAGGTTTACCGCCAGGCGGGAATCGTCGCCGACGTCCACCATGCGCTCACGGATCTTTCTCCTCAGCATCGCCGCCGTGTCGGCCGACGTGTCAATAACCAGATCTGCCCGGAGGCGCAGAGGAGCCAGCAGTTCCCGCTCGGCCCGGATCCCTTCCAGAGCCCGTCCCTCGGGGGCGAGGGGATGGCGCCGGCGGGTTTCCTTGTAGCGGTCGGTCAGGGTCTCTTCGTCAGCCTCGAGAAAGAGGACCTGAGTGTGGAGGCCCTCCTCTCCGAGATCATCAAGAACCTGAATCAGTTCGTCGAAGTACTCCCCTCCCCGAACATCCGAGACCACTGCCGCCCGCTCCACCCCGCTGCCTGGCAAACGGAACATCTCACCCAGGGCACCGATCATTCGCGGTGGCAGATTGTCGACACAGAAGTAGCCGCAGTCTTCAAAGGCAGCGATCGCCTCGGACTTGCCCGCGCCGGAATGACCAGTGATCAGAACAAGGTCGACAGACCTCCCAGCCTCCGAACCGATGCCGCCGTCCCCTCCGGCTGACTCCGTCACTTTTGCTTCGACTTCGGTTTGGCCTTCGCTCTGAGTGTTCATCCGATGCGATTCAGTTGGTCATGGATCTCGCGAGCCACCTTACCGGGCAGACCGGGCACCGCCTCGAGTTCTTCCCGTCCGGCGGCGATCAGGTTCTCAGGCGATCCAAAGTGCTTGAGCAGCAACCGCTTGCGCGTCGGCCCGACCCCGCGAATTCCGTCAAGCACGGAGCCGGTCATCGCCTTGTCCCGGCGGCCGCGGTGATGGGTGATCGCAAAACGGTGGGCCTCGTCGCGAACCCGCTGGAGCAGCAGTGAAGCTTCCGAATCGGCTGGCAGGTTGACCGGAGAGGAACTGCCCGGCCGAAAGACTTCTTCCATCTGTTTGGCCAGCCCGATCACCGTCACTCCGTTCTCGATGAACTCTTCCAGCGCTCGTATGCCTGCTGCCAGCTGGCCTTTGCCACCATCAATAAGGACCAGGGACGGCATGGCGGCAAAGCTCTCGTCTCGGTCCTTGTCGTGGGGTGAGAGGTCGGCCTGCTCCCGGTGGGCGGCCATCCTCCGGCCGAGTACCTCCTCCATCGAGGCGAAGTCATCCGGCCCGTCCCGCAACTCCTCGCCACGGATTCTGAACCGGCGGTAGTCCGACTTCTTCGGGCGGCCACCTTCAAACACGACCATCGAAGCGACGGTGTGCTCGCCCCCGAGGTTGGAGATGTCGAAGCCCTCTATCCGGACCGGCAGTTCATCCATGCCGAGTACTTCAGCCAGCGAACTCAGCGACTCGACCCGGCGCTGTCGGCGGTGCTCGGTCCGAAGACGGTCCTGATCCAGAGCAAGGCGGGCATTCCTCTCTGCCAGTTCCCGCAGCCTGCGGGTGTCTCCCCGCTCGGCGATTCTTACTTCGATCTTCGAATCGGCACGACGTTCGGCAAGAAATGTGCTCACGGACTCGACCCGGTCGACCATGTCCGGACCGAGCACGATCTTTTTCGGCACTGCGGGTGAAGTCGAGTAAAACTGCTCGATGAACTCCGAGGTGACCTGGGCCAGGTCGCTGTCGGCCGGGATCTCAAGATAGAAGCTTTGTCGCTCAGCGAGAATTCCATCGCGAACCTGAAAAACCTGGGCGTTTGCATCGGAACCCTCAATCGCGATGCCGATCAGATCAGCGGTGCCGATCGCTGACCCGGAGATCCGCTGGCGCTCGAACAGGGATCTCACGGAAAGCAGGCGATCCCGGAAGGCGGCCGCCTTCTCGAAGTCCTGCGCGGCTGCAGCCGCCTCCATCTGGGCCTCGAGATCCTCCTCGATCTGACCGTAGCGGCCCGACAGAAAGTCGACCACCAGGTCGATATTGGCCCGGTACGAATCGCGGTCGACATAGTCGACGCACGGCGCCCCGCAACGCTTGATGAAGTAGTCCAGGCACGGACTGCCGGACCTGCGTCCCGGCTCCTTGCCCTCGCAGGTCCGGTACTGAAAGAGCTTTCCCAGGAGATCCAGGGTCTCCCTCACCCTCCGGGCCGAGGAGAAGGGGCCGAAATAGGCCCGTCCGGCGCGGTGGCGCTCCCTCGTGAAGTAGACCCTCGGGTATTCCTCGTCGAGACTCACCGCTATGTATGGGTACGACTTGTCATCGCGCAGCTTGACGTTGAAGCGAGGCCGGTAGCGCTTGATGAAGCTCTGTTCGGCGATCAGTGCTTCAGACTCCGCATCAGTCACAAGGAACTCGATTTCGTCGATCAAACGGACCATCTCGGCGTTGCCACCGCTGAAATGTGAGGCCACCCGCTTGCGGATCGAGTTCGCCTTGCCGACATAAATCACCTGGTCATCGCGGTCCCGGAACAGGTAGACGCCGGGGGCATCCGGCAACGAGCGCCGCTCGGAGACGATGCGGCGGGTCCGTTCTTCACTTGTCTCTGCACGGCTGCTCACTTCTCAAAGAGTAGGCACTGGATAAGGTTGGGGCCGATGAGTCCTAAAGCCGCAACTCCCCCGGCCCTGAACACCATGCGTCTCGAGATCGAAGGCGAGATCGGAACGCTGCTCCTGAACCGGCCCGAGTCGTTCAACGCGATGAACCCGGAAATGATCTTCGAGCTGCCGACCGTGTTCAGCTGGCTGGCTGATTGTGCCGACCTCAGAGCCCTCATCATCACCGGGGCGGGCGCTGCCTTCTGTGCTGGCGGCGACATCAACTGGTTCAAGAAGGGAATCGAGGAACCGGACGTAGACATAGTTGCCGGTGTGAGGGCCGGCGCTGAGACCCTGCATCAGGGCATGATCGACATGCAGCGCATCCCTTACCCGGTGATCGCGGCGATCAACGGTCCAGCCGCCGGGGCCGGCCTGTCGCTGGCGCTGGCATGCGACATCCGGATCTGCTCTGAAGATGCTTTTCTGGCTTGCGCGTACGGTCGGATAGGCGCCTCTCCCGACGGTGGCATGACCTACTTTCTGCCACGCGTCGTCGGACCGGCCAGGGCCGTCGAGCTGCTGCTAAACGACCCGAATCTGACCGCCCAGGCAGCCCTCGAAGAGAAGCTGGTTTCCGAAGTAGTGCCGGGCAACGAACTGATGGGGCGCGCGCAGGCCAAGGCCGAGAAGCTCGCCGCGAAATCTCCGCATTATGTGAAGATGGTCAAGCAGCTGGTCCATGGCAGCCTCGACCACACCATCGCTGAGCACCTTCAGCTTGAGCGCCACGGCATAGCCGAGTCGATGGGCACCGAAGACCTGCGCCAGGCGGTGGCCGCTTTTCTTGAGGGTCGGTCTTCCGAAGTCGTGTTCGAGGGTCGCTGAGCGACAGTCCTGCCGCCTTAGCTGGCGAGCAGACGACCAACGCTGTCGGCCACGCAGACGGGCTTTTCCCCGCCTTCAATCTCAACCGTGAACCGGGTCACATTGTGAAACCAGCCGTTGCCCAGGTCTTCTGATGCGACGAGTTCAGCTAAAGCCCTGAGTCGCGAACCGACCGGCACCGGAGCCGGAAATCGCACCTTGTCCCAGCCGTAGTTGACCCCCAGTTGAAACCCCCCCGTAACCGTGATCAGCTGGTCCCGGAATCCGTCGATCATTGACAGGGTGAGGTTTCCATGAGCGATCGTGGTGCCAAAGGGGCTCTCCGTTCTCGCCCGCTCGACATCAACATGGATCCACTGGTGATCCCCGGTCAGTTCAGCGAAACGGTTGACCATTTGCTGAGTAACCTCCCGCCACTCGGTCGGCCCGACCGACCTGCCAATGAGCCCCTCAATCGCCTCGGGTCCCGAAATCTCAAGTCTCTCCATAAGGCAGACCTTAGTGCCTGTAATCGGTCAGTCGACCAGTTCGATTTCCATTGGCAGCTGGGAGATTGCTCCGGCCCCTCCGAGCAGGGAGAGGATCCGGGCCACATAAGCCTGGGTCTCCGGGTAGTCCGGAATGCAGTCGCATGGCGATACGGCGCCCGGACCGGCGTTATAGGCGGCCAGCGCGAGCGCAGGCTTTCCTCCGAACTGCCTCAGCAGGTCGCTCATCAGGTGAGCCTGGGCTTCGATCGCCTGGGCCGGATCGAACGGATCACGAAGTCCGTAGGCCGCGGCCGTACCTGGCATGAACTGGGCTATGCCCTGGGCTCCGGCGCTGGAGACAACGCTCGGGTCAAAGCCCGATTCGGCCATGAGCTGGGCGGAAAGAAGAGCGGCTGAAACCCCCCACTTCATGGCCGCAGCGAGGATCGGCCTGCGGAAGCGGGCTGGCACAAACGAAGGTACCGAGTCGGGAAGTGACTGTGAACGGTCCGCGAGGCCGGCCACCCGGTTACCGGCCTCTGAACACGGCTCCGGACCCGCCGTGAAACCGAAGTGCCACGGCTCCCAGGAGTAGCGCTTGAGGAACCCGAAGCGGCCCGCGTTGGCGGCCAGCCACCCGTATGCCGAATCCGGGCCGAGGTCAAGCTCAGTGCCACAACGGTGGAGCGAAGTTCCGGGCGGAGCAACCCAGCGCGGGTCAGGGTTGGCGGCAAACAGCACCGCCTGCTCCGCGTCGGAGCGAAAGGCGGAGTTGATCACCACCGTGACCCCGGCTGCGGCAGCTGCTGAAACCAGTCGATCGAACGCGGCCGCTACATCAGGACGCATCCCGTATCCCTGACGTTCGGCCAGGGGCCCCGAGTAGCCACCTCCGCTGGCAAAGGCCGGAACGGCGCCCGATAACACCGGTGCCCCGACCCGGGCCTTTGCCCAGACTGGATCGACAGGCCCGGAACCGGCGGTCGCGACCCTGATCATGACCCTGGCGACCACAGGTGCAAAAGAGAACGCGTCCGGAAAGCGAACCGATACGGTGAGCGGAGACGCCCCGTTGGCAGTCGCGATCCGGACCGCAGTCAGCCTGGCCCGGGTCAGGTAAACGGGCTTTGGCATGTGTCCCGGGTTGGACATGCCGTTTGGCAGGGTCGGCGGAGCCAGGAGGCGGGGAAGGTCGTCCTTCATCGAGCGCGCCGCCGAGAGAGCCGAGAGGTCTGCCGCCCGCTGGGCCTTCCCCTTGCCTGTTATCGCCCCGGCTACCGCGACAAGCACTACCGCTCCCGCGACCAGAGCGAAGACGGACCCCAGTACCAGCGGCGTCGCCTGCGCCCGCTCCCCCCGCAGACGGCTGCCCAGAGTCCTCCCCCATAGCCCGGGCCGCCGTCCGACGGCCGGTCCGGAAATGTCCGACGACGACTCAGAGGAACCGCCTCCGGCAACTGGCCGGGGCGAGATCCCCACCCTGGAGCCAGCGAGCGCGCGACGTGCCGAAATGCGACCCCGGTGTTCGATACGTGTCTCAACCGATCCAGCAGCCCCACCGGCCTCAGCGAGAGCAACATCCAGCAGGGCCCGATCAGCCGGGCAGGGTTCAGGAGTCGACACCAACAAAACGAGATCAACCCGGCGACCCAGTGCCTCGAGTACCCGCCTGTAGTGCCCGGAAGGGCAGGCCAGTACCACCACCGACGCATCTCCAGCGTTCTCCAGAAGTGCCTTGATCCGAAACGGGTAGTTGCCTTCTCCATCAATCTGCGCGAAGCAGAGGGCACCGCGAGCGGCCACCCGCGCCTGCGGGTCAACGCCGCGCAACCGTTCCTCAAGATCCTTGGCAGAACGTGTTGCGAGCAGGGTCGGCGGACGCCGCTTGACCGGACCCGTCTCGATCAGCAGCGGCGAACCGACAGCTCCCGCAGAATCGCCTGACCCCATTGCCTCGATCGCTGCAGCCTCAACGAGCCGGCCCGCCCGGCCCACGGTCGTCATCAACACGATTCTGTTCATCAGGGCTTCGCGGTCGCTGTCGAACTGACCTCCAGGCGATCGGCGACCGACTCGAAAGGCGACGGTGGACGGACCCTGACATGAACCGCCTCGCCAAGTCGGAGAATCGACACCCGCGACCTTGCCCAGCCCGGGAGCGAGTCGCGAACTGCCGACCTCACCGGGAGACCCCGGACCAGAGCGACCGCGCCCGCTTCGGCCGCACCGTCAACAATCGTGACCGTATATCCGGCTGCCAGCAGTTGAAAGCAGAGCAGGCCGGTAAGCGTCAGCACGGCGATTCCGCAAACCGCCTCGACCGAGGCCTGTCCGGAGCGGTCCGTCAGCACATCAACCTCCCCCCAAGTCGCCCGTCCCGACGACTCTGGATTTCGGCAGACCAGGAATCAGTCGCGGAAGCAACACGCCAACCCTTACCGCTTTCCCACTTTCCACCCTGACCTCGGCGCTGAGACCCGGCGGCAGGGCGCGACGTGCCGCGCCAGCAGGGTCACGCCCGGTCAACTCGGCCCGGGCTCCAGCCCGCGCGGCAAGCCCGGCCGACCAGAGTGCGTAACCACCAGCCGTGATCTGCGCTGCCACCAGAAGACAGAGCAAGATGACCGGCACCGCACCGACGAGCTCAAGGGAGACGGAGCCGCGCTCATCACTTGTCGCTTTCTGAAGGAACATGCGACAAGCATCCGGTGAGACCGCTCAACGGTGGCTATGGCGGCGTAACGGATCCGCAAGAGAAGGGTCAAAACCCAGTGACGGGCCGGGTGATCAGGCTGAAATGCGACAGACCACCGGACTGTGATCGGAGAGCCGGACTTTCAGGCCCGTCTCCGGATCGGGTACGTCCCGCCGTTCCGGTGCCCAGCTCCCACACGGATCCAGCACCTCGGCACCCCGAACAAGCAGGTGGTCAATCGCTCCCGGCTCGGTCGGGGCAGAAAAAGCGAGCTCACTCTCCAGCCGGCCGAACAGGTCCGCCGAGCGCGGCCTGAGGTTGAAGTCTCCCCCGAGGACGAGTGGATTGCCGTCGGCCCAGTCCACCGCGGTCTCAGCCGCCTCCAGGAGGTCGGCCGCCGCACCCTTGCCGGTTGAGGCATGCAGGTTGGCGACACAGAGTCCGGCACCCGTGGTGACCATCGAGACCACTCGCCTCTCAGGCAGTCGCGCCAGCGTTGCCGTGCGATGGTCAACGACCTCAGCGCCAGGTCTTCCCTTCCGGACCAGGATCAGGTTGCAGCCCCCCTCCCAGCTTCCGGTCAGATGAGGTCGACTGCGGGCCAGCGGCCAGGTCACGGGGCGCATCCAGTTGCGGGCAGTCAGCGTGACCCTGCCTTCGGAACCGGTCGCCTCGGCGAGACGCTCCCCCCAGCGCACAGGCACCTCCTGAAGCAGGGCCACATCCCACTTGGCTGCCGAGAGCAGTGCCGCGAACTCGTAGAACAGATCACGGTTGAGCAGAACGTATTCCTCACCCTTGACCGGACGTCCAGTCAGGCGCCTTCCTGGACCACCGGACGAGGGCTCCGGAGGGAAGTCGCGTCCGTGGAACAGGTTCCAGGACAGCAGCCGCCAGTTCAGAGGCTCTTCGCCTCCGACCAGACCAGCCAGATACCGATCACGGCTGAGCCGAGCAGCAGGATCCAGGCCAGCGTGCCAAGCCCGGTGTCGAACATCTTCGAGGATCCGGCAACAAGCAGCACGATCAGGCCGAGCGCACTGTAGAGCACGAAGCGACGGGAGTCTGGAAGGGCGAGCAGGGTCGTGCTGTTTGACCGTGAGGCACCGTAGACGGCCAACGTGAGCACCGCGAGAAAAGCCATGGTTATGGCCGTGAATACGGCTGAGGCAATGTCCCCGCCCCTGGGCAGGAATGCCACCCCGAGAGCGAGCACGGCGATAATCGAGATGTTCCGGGCTACCAGCAAGCGCAACCCATGCTACCCGGCAGCCTCAGCCGTTCCGGATGACGATGCCCTCGATGATGTGGGCGGTCGACTCGGTCGCGTCAATTGCCTTCTCGAGCACGGCGAATACGTCCTTCCACCTGATCACCACCATCGGGTCTATCCCGGTTGAAAAAAGCGCGGCGACAGCGTCGCGGGAGACCCGGTCGCCGTCGTTCTCGAGTCGGTGAATCTCGATCAGGTACTGATCCATTCCACGGAACTTGCGCAGGTTGGCGAGTGCACCCTCCAGTTGCTGGCAACAGGCGACCAGAATGGAGGTCAGCTCGTAAGCCTGGCTCATCGGTGCTTCGATCTTGTAGAGACCAAGGAAGTCGGCCGCCTCTTCGATGTAATCGACGACATCATCGAGCTTGGTTGCCAGACCGTAGATCTCATCACGGTCGATAGGAGTAAAGAAGCTCGTGTTGAGCTGCTTGATGATGTCGTGGGTGATCCGGTCGCCTTCCTGTTCGGTAATCAGGATCTCGCGATTCAGGCCTGAGTCGTCAGGCCACTCGGACATCATCTCTTCGAGCAGGCGGGCGGCTCGCAGGGTGTTCTGACCGGCTTCGGCAAACAGATCGAAGAATGCCCGGTCACGCGATAGAAGCCTTGAACGCACGCTCGCCTCTCAGCTGGCCAGCTGGGGGGCTGTGGTTGCTGCCAGGGCCTGGTGGCGCTCGCGAAGCTCCATCTGGACATCACGCTTCTCGCCTCCCTCGGGCGAAAGCCGTGACCAGTTGCCAGAGCTGTCCAGCACCCAGGAGTTCATGTTGTCGGCAAAGCACCGCTCGAGCACGTCGAGCGCCTGGTCACGTGCGGTCTCATCCAGCAGCGGGGTGACCAGCTCCACCCGGCTGTCGAGGTTACGTGGCATCAGGTCGGCCGAGCCGATCAGGACGGTGCTCTCATCACGACGACGGAACGCGTATATCCTCGAATGCTCGAGGAAACGCCCGACGATCGAGATCACCCTGATGTTGTCGGAAACCCCGGGCACACCGGGCCTCAGGCAGCAGATTCCACGAACGTTGATCTCTATTTCGACCCCCGCCTGGGACGCCGCGTAGAGCGCCTTGATGCATTTCTGGTCAACCAGGGAGTTCAGCTTCAGCGAGATCCGGGTCTCGTGGCCTTCGAGGTGGGCCTCGACCGTCTTCTCGATCTGCTCGAGAATCCCGGGGCGCATCGTGTCCGGGGAGACCAGAACCCGGCGGTAGGCATCGGGACGGGCGTAACCGGTGAGTACATTGAAGAGATCAGATACATCGGCACCTACCTGCTCGTTGCAGGTGAAGATGCCGAGGTCGGTGTAGAGCCGTGCTGTGGTCGAGTGGTAGTTACCGGTGCCGATGTGGACGTAGTTGCGGACGCGGTCACCCTCACGACGCACAACCAGCAACGCCTTGATGTGTGTCTTCAGCCCGGGTATTCCGTAGACGACATGAACACCTACTTCCTCGAGGCGCTTGGCCCAGTCGATGTTGGCCTGCTCATCGAAGCGGGCCTTGAGTTCCAGCATGCAGACGACCTGCTTGCCTCGTTCCGAAGCCCTGATCAGCGAACCAACCATCGGAGAATCGTCACTGGTGCGGTACACGGTCTGTTTGATTGCCAGAACCTCAGGGTCCCTGACGGCCTGGGCAATGAACCGTTCGACTGATGCGCTGAACGAGTCGTAGGGGTGGTGGACCATGATGTCGCCCTGCCGGATGGCAGCGAACATGTCGATCGAACCGCCTTCTTCATCACCCTGGAGTCGTGGCTGAGTGACCGGACTCCACGTTGCATCGCGCAGCCTGGAGTAGCCGGGAAGCTTGACCACATCCCAAAGATCTGCCATACCGAGCAGCCCTGCGCTGATGAAAACCTCATCTTCCTGAAGCTTCAGGACCTCGATCAGTGACTCTCTGAGTGCGTCAATCATGTTCTCGGAGACTTCGAGCCGGACCACCTCACCGAACTTGCGGCGACGCAACTCGTTCTGGACTGCTTCAAGCAGATCATCAGCTTCGTCGCTGATGTTGAAATCGGCGTCGCGGGTGACCCGGAAGGCACCGTGGTCCAACACCTCAACGCCCGGAAACAACAGCGCCAGGTTGCCGGCAATCACTTCCTCGAGCGGCACCAGAATGCGGTTGTCGTCCTGGCCGACTTCGATGAAGCGACCGAGCAACTCGGTCGGCACCTTGATTCTGGCCAGAACCCGGGTGGCTGTCTCAGGATCGCGAAGGAGAACCGCGAGGCTCAGAGAGAGGTTCGAGATGTAGGGGAAGGGGCGGCCCAGACCGATCACGAGTGGCGTCAGGGCCGGCAGGATCTGCCGCTTGAAGATCCGGTCGACCTGAACCCGCTCTTCAGCAGACAGCCACTCCAGCTTCGAAATGCGGATTCCCTCTTCAACCATCAACGGCTCGAGCACGCCGGCAAAGCAGTCATGGAGCCGCCGATCCAACTCCAGCGAGCGAGAGCGAATGGCCTTGATCTGTTCCGACGGCGCGAGTCCGTCGGGCCCCCGAGCGTCAATTCCTGCATCTGCCTGATCCCAGAGCCCGGCGACACGGACCATGAAGAACTCATCAAGGTTCGACCCGTAGATTGCGCAGAACTTGACCCGCTCCAGCAGCGGTACGGAATCATCCTCTGCAAGCTCGAGCACACGCTCGTTGAAATCGAGCCAGGAGAGCTCGCGATTGAAGTAGAGGGAAGGATCCGTAAGTTCAGTCAAGGCGGCCATGCTATCCCTTTGACTCCCCCGGAGTTGTGAAGCTTCAGTCACCAAGCGAAGCTTCAAGCGCAACCCACACGCCCTGACGGGACTGCTCGAGCCAGAGCCTCCGGAACCTCTCGAAGAGCATCTGCCGACGGGCCTCCAGGTGGACCGACGCCAGGTGGGGACCCCGATAGAGCATGCGGTTGGGTGCCGCCTGGACCAGCACAGGATCGAGGTCGCGACTGCCGCGGGCCCGCTCGATAATCGTCCTGACATCTTCCTGCTCGAACACCCGGACCTGATCCCGTGCGGTCGGCAGGGCGATGTCGCAATCGCGCATCTCACCGAGCACATCCTGCAATCCCCGGGCCGCCCTGCGGGCAGTGTGGGCCTGGGTACCAAGGGCCTCGGCGGTGAGTTCCAGCGAATAGCGGAGGCGCTCAGCCGAGACCCGCATCCGGTGCTGCTCCCTGACGGCGGATGGCTCGAGAGCACGGGGTACGGATTTTCGCAGGCGTTCCAGCCTCCGGGCCACCAGACGCCGGGCGCTCCGGGGAACGGTCCCGGGCACACGATAGGCCGTTGTCTCAGGGCCGGAGACCCCTTCGAACTGACTGCCGCTGAGGTCCTCCACCCTCACCCGGAGAGCCTGCAGCCGGCGTCCGTTCGCAAGCGAGGCGAGTATCCGGTTGCAGTCTGCCTGCTGGGCGCGCAGCGAATCGACAAGCCGGGCGAGGCCGTACTCACCGCCTTCATCCATCTCCACCCCGATCGCCTCGAACGCCGCGATCATCGAGTCGATGTCACGTCGACGGCCGAGCACCCTGATCAGCTGCCGCACTTCGTCCCGGGTGCCGGAAAACTGGGCCTTTGAAAGCACCGGTCGAAACAGATCGAGTGCCGCCCGGAGCCGTCGCGCTGCCAGCCACATCGCCTCAGCAGGTTCGGTGTCGGTGACATCAAGCAGGCCCTTGCTGATCTCGTTGATCCGGCCGACCCGCTGTTCGAGCACGATCGCGGCGTCCCCGCGAAACTTTCGCTCCTCTTCTTCCTTGTCGATCGCAGCCCGATGATCGTTCACAGCGGCCACCCTATCCGGAAGGGACGGTTCAGCCGGTGAGTGCAGGGGCGACGAAACCCAGTTCCCCGTTCAGCATGTCCAGGACGATGCCCTCACGAATGCCACCCTTGCCAATCTGGAGCGGGCCACCCAGGATCTCCGAGATCTTCTCGAGGATCAACACACCGGTCGGCAGAATCCTCACCCGGACCGGATCAAGCTCGAACTGGCGGGCCACCTCGGTGCTTGAGTCACCACAGAGCACCCGGATTCCGCGCTCGAGAGTTTCATATTCGAGTACGACACCGACCAGCCGACGCAGCGACGTGGAGCTGCCACCGACGGCGACGACCTGCTCCGGCTTCTCGATCTCGACGCCTGCGAAGACATCTTCCACGTGATCCCGGATCTTGCGGACCTCCGAGGCCGACGGTGGATCGCTGCCGATGATCTCGTCAGCCAGCATCCCGGAGCCGATCGGCCAGGACATGACTTCATCCACCCCTTCTCCGAGGGTTCCAAGCGTGATCTCAGTCGAGCCACCACCGACGTCCACGACCGCAATCCGCCCCTCGCTCGGATGACCGAGAGACTTGGTCGCGCCGATGAACGCCAGCCGACCCTCCTCGTGCTCACTCACTATTTCGACAGGGATGCCGGCCTTTTCAGAAATTGCCCGGACAACCTGCTTTCCGTTTCTGGAGTCCCGGATCGCGGCGGTTGCGACAGCCCGAAAGGACTCCGCACCGACCTCCTGAGCGAGCCTGACCTGGGTCTCCACCACTTCGGCGACCTCTTCGATCTTCTCCCGCGAGATTCGCCCCTTGCTGTCCCTGGCCTTGCCTATACGGGTGTAGGCCCGCTGCTCCATCACCTTGGCCAGCTGGCCGTCCTTCTGCTCGGCGACCAGTATCCGGGTCGTGTTCGAGCCGATATCAATAGCTGCACAGATCATCAGGGTCTGCCGCGATCTTCGCAGAGAGACCGGATGAGGTCAGACGATGTCGGGGTGTGAAGCGTCCTCGAACTCGCGGAACAGCCCGGTGACGATAAAAGCGACCTGCTCGCCGACATCGACGGTGTTGTCGCCGATCCTCTCCAGGGCCCGAGCTGCGAGCAGCATGGTCATCGCCCACTCGCGCCGGTCCAGGTCGTCGCCGATCTCGATCGCAAGCGCAAAGCACTCACGGTTCTGGCGGTCGATTTCATCATCGAGGACAACGAGGTTTCGAGCCATCTCAACGTCCCGATCGATGAACGCACGTTTGGCCTGAACAATCTGGATCCGCGCCTGCTTGCCCATCGCGACGATGCGCTGAATCATTCGGTCGTCGACCGGCGGCTCATGGCCGGTCAACGGGATCAACTTGGCCGTATTCACGCACTGGTCGCCCATGCGTTCGATGTTCTTGATCACATGAAGGAGGGCCGCTATGAGCCGAAGGTCAGTGGCCACGGGCGACTGAGTCGCCAGCAGCGTAATCAGACCCTGATGCACTTCCAGGTAGCGGCCGTCGAGCTGGTCGTCACTGTCCATGACGATCTGTGCCAGTTCGATGTCCTGGTTGGCGATCGCCTCCAGCGTGCGGTCAAGGGCCACCACGACCATGTCGAAGCCCTCCAGGGCCTGCTCCTCGAGGCGGGCCAGTTCTTCCTGGTAGGAAACCCGGATCCTGCTGCTGTCTCTGATCTGGGCCACGGTCAGCCGACCTTGCCCGTCACGTAATCCTCAGTCCTCTGATCCCGTGGGTTGGTGAATATCTTGCCGGTCTCGTCGTACTCGACAAGCTGGCCCCAGCGGTTGTCTTCCGTGGCGTCAAGCTCAACGATCAGGAAGGCGGTCTTGTCGGAGACCCGGGCCGCCTGCTGCATGTTGTGAGTGACGATCACGATCGAAAACTCCTCCTTGAGCTCCGCCATCAGGTCTTCGATCTTGCCGGTGGAAATCGGGTCGAGTGCCGAACAGGGCTCGTCCATGAGGATTACTTCCGGCTCCACGGCCATCGTGCGGGCGATGCAGAGTCGCTGCTGCTGACCACCTGACATTCCGTAGGCATTGTCGTCAAGGCGGTCCTTGACTTCGTCCCAGAGTGCCGCCCCACGCAGGGCCTTTTCGACCCGATCATCGATGTCGTCCATGCCGAGGACCCGAGGTCCGAATGCAATGTTGTCGAAGATGGACTTGGGGAACGGGTTCGGCTTCTGGAAAACCATGCCGATCATCTTGCGGACCTGCACCGGATCGACCTTTGGTCCGTAGAGATCCTGCCCGTGGTAGAGGATCTCGCCGTCTACCGACGCGCTCGAGACGAGGTCGTTCATCCTGTTCAGGCAGCGGATCAAGGTGCTCTTGCCACAGCCGGACGGGCCAATCAGGGCGGTGACCTCGTTTTGAAAGATGTCCATGGTCACATCCTTGACCGCAGCCTTGTTGCCATAGGACACGGTTACGTCCTTGACCTCAAAGACCTTGTCCTTGGCCCAGATGTCGCCGCCGCTCTCGGTTTCCCGGGTGACGGCGATCTGGCGGGTCAGACCCTTGTCTTCCTTCGGACCTTCGGTATGCAATTGGCCATCCTCGTTCGGTTGCCCGGCGAGGCCGAGCTGCTCTGTCGGATCATTACTCAAACCGGTGTCTCCTACCATTGTTGCTCGTATCTGTTGCGAAGCCAGATAGCGAAAGAGTTCATCGCAAGCAGGGCGATCAACATTACGATCACACCCGCAGCGGCCAGCACCCGGAACTCCTCCTGAGGCCTCGATGCGTAGTTGAAGATCAAGACCGGCAGGGCCGAATAGCCGTTGTCGCCGGTGAAGGTCGGGTTGAAAGTCACAAAGGTGGCTGCACCGACCAGCAAGAGGGGCGCAGTCTCGCCGATTGCCCTGGAGATCGCCAGAATGACTCCCGTGACGACGCCGGGAATGGCGGCCGGCAGGACCTGCCTTCTGATTGTCTGCCACTGGGTAGCACCGAGCGCGAGCGATCCTTCCCGGATCGACGGAGGCACCGCCCGGATCGCCTCGCGGGAGGCAAGGATCACGGTTGGCAGCACCAGAAGTGCCAGGGTCAGGGAACCCGCTGCCAGAATGAAGCCAAGATCCAGGGGACCCCTGACAATGAAGGCCAGGCCGAGGATGCCGTAGATGATCGACGGTACGCCCGCAAGGTTCTGGACATTCAACTCGACGGTCCGGTTCCACCAGCGCTCGCCATCGGCGTACTCCTCGAGGTATACGGCGGCAGCCACCCCGAGCGGCACGACCAGAAAGATCACGCCCAGGATCAGGTAGAGAGTGCCGATCAGGGCTGGTCGGAAGCCGGCATCCTCGGGGTTGATTGTCGAGGGTCCGTTGGTGAAGAGCTTGGTGCTGAAGGCAGGCGCACCTTCGATTGCCGCCTGCAGAATGATCGCAGCAAGCCCCGCGAGCGCCAAGGTGACCGCGAGCAGCACGACAGCCAGAAAGATATTGCCCTTCCAGACATCGGCCCGTGGCTGGGTGCTCAGTTGCCTGAGGGTTACCGCGCGGGCGCCTGAGCTTGCCAGCCGCGTCCTTTCGGTCCCCGGGCCTCCTCCGGTAGCCGCGGCCATTACTCGTACACCTCCCGGTACTTGCGCACCATGCGTATGGCGAACAGATTCAGTGCCAATGTGATGATGAAGAGCAGTGAGCCTACGGCGAAGATCGTGTCGTATGTGATCGAACCGGTAGAAATATCGCCCGTTGCCGTCTGGCCGATAAAGGCGGTCATCGTCAGGACGGATGAGCCCGGGTCAAAGGTCAGGTTCGGGGAAGCTCCGGCAACCAGCAGCACGACCATGGTCTCTCCCACGGCGCGCGAGCCCGCCAGGACCAGTGAGGCGATGATGCCGGAGATCGCCGCCGGAAAGATCACCCGGGTGGCCACCTTCATCTTGGTGGCTCCGAGGCCGTAGGCCGCTTCGCGGAGCCCGGACGGCACCGATCGCATCGCGTCATCGGAAATCGACGCGATGATCGGCACGATCATGAGACCAATCGCCAGTCCGGCCACGCCGGCACTGAAGGGCGGTACGTTGACCATGAAGGGGAGCACCTCGGCAATTACCGGGCTGAGGAAGACCAGTCCGAAGATGCCGATTGCAACCGTGGGGATGCCGGCCAGTACCTCGAGAACGGGCTTCACAAGCTTGCGCTGCCGGGGCGAGGCATACTCGCTCAGCCATATGGCCGAAGCAAGACCAATCGGCACCGCGAAGAGCATGCCCCAGAGGCTGGTGCTGAGGGTTCCGACCAGGATCGGCAGGACGCCGAACGAGGAGGGTTCGAAGGTCGGAGCCCAGTTTGTTCCAAACAGGAACTCACCGAGTCCGATGTCGTCTTTGGTGAAGAAGTCAAAGGTCGGGATCAGAAGCGACACCACGATCGCCGTTGTCGTGATGACCGACAAAAAGGCAGCCGCCCCCAGCAAAGCCTTGATCAGCTTCTCCCCATAGCGGGGAGACGGAGCCTCCAGGGAAGGGAGCGGTCTGTCCGCTCCCCTCGCCCCGAAGGCTCCGATTGTATCCCGTGCTTCCATCGTTGCTTTGCTGTTTACCTGAAAACGCCAGTGCTGGCGTTCAGCTGGAGGCGCCTTCGCTGATCAGCTGCTGGAGCTTCTGCTCATTGTCGGTCAGCTGCTCGTCAGTGAGGCCGATGAATCCGACCTGATCGGCGATGGAGTTGACGTTCGCGAGGTAGTACTCCATGAACGCGTCGAACTCGGGACGAGCAAGCGCCTCGGCCGACGGGTAGATGTAGAGCTCCCGGGCAAGCGGCTTGTAGGTGCCGTCCTGGACCGTCTCGGCCGAGGGCGGGACACAGCCATCCCCATTGTCGATTTCGAGGCCCTTGATCGTTCCTTCGTTCTCCTGAAGGAAGGAGAAACCGAAGTAGCCCATGCCACCCGGCGCACCGGAGACTCCGGTCACCGTCTGGTTATCGTCCTCACCGACATTGTTGTAGTCAGTGCGCTGGTTGCCCTCCTCGCCGTTCACCGCTTCGGTGAAGTAGGCGAACGTGCCGGAATCGGTACCGGGACCAAACAGGGTCAGTTCAGATTCAAAGGACGGATCGAGATTCGTGATGTCGCTCCAGTTCTTGACCTTTGAGCCTGACTCCCAGACCTGCGAAAGCTGGTCGACGGTGAGGCACTGGACCGGGTTCTCAGGGTTGACAACGACTGAAAGCGCATCGTTGGCCACCTGGATTTCTTCCCACTCGACGCCGTTCTTCTTGCACATCGCCTTCTGTTCGTCGTCGATGGCATCCGAGGCATCGTTGGCATCGGTCTCTCCGACGCAGAACTTCTCGAACCCGCCACCGGTGCCGGAGGTACCGACCGTGACCTTGACGTTCGGGTTTTCGGCCTGGAAGCCTTCGGCAATCGCTTCAGTCAGCGGTGCGACGGTGCTTGAGCCATCAATGCGAATGTTTCCGCTCAGATCGCTACCCGAAGAACCACTGTCACTACTGTCATCGCTGCTGCAGGCGGTCACGCCCAGGGCGAGCACGCCGGCGGCGGCAAGAGCGGCTAGAAATTTTGACTTGGAACTGGACACACGGTCTCCTTTTTCGATTTCATTGCTTGAGCTTTTGCTCGGAAGGTCGCCCCACTGACGACCATTGAATTTCCTGTTCAAGAGCACGCTCCCAGTTGCCTGCCGTCAAGTT
>CAIZLN010000150.1 GCA_903933815.1 uncultured Solirubrobacterales bacterium | reverse complement strand
TCAACCTCCGGGCGATAAAGATCTTCAAGCCGTTGTCTGAGATCCGGCTCCAGCTCCAGCTTGCTGACCTTGGTACCCGTGAGTCTTCTCAGATAACTGATGGCTGGCCGGCGGAGGTCTCCTGGCACCCGGTCAAGAATGCGACGCAGGAACGGGGATCGGGCGAAGGCCAGATAGAGATCGGCGTCTCTGAACTTATTACTGGCGGTATTGACTTCGAACGCGAGCTCTTCCGGCGCATCCAGAGGGGCGAGGTCGAGGAAGCTGAGCACGCGGTTGACCGTCTCTTCGCGCCTGAACCGGAGGTCCTCACTGTCAACCACAAGGATTGAATCCTTGGGGAAGTACTCAAGAAACCGGTTGATCTGGGTCATGTACCTGCCCCCGTCCACATGCCAGCTTCGGGGATCTTCAAGGTTGCCGGCCAGGATCCTGATCGGGTCTGCTTCGGCGGCCAAGGCGTCCGCATAAGGGCGACGACGTGAAGGCTCCCTCGCGACGCCCATCTGCTGCACCGAAGCGACAAGCCGCTCGACAGGATCGCGAACGAGATAGATGATCTTGGGCTCCTTGATCTCTCTCGCTATTGCTGCTGCTGCACCGGGATACCTTCCGGACTGGGAATAAGTGGTCGTCGACTCGCCTCTGTGCCGGGTTCCAGGACGAAACAGACTCAGGTACACGGCCCTGTCCGAAACAAACTCGAGATCCTCCATGTCCTCGATGTGTCGGCAGAAGTACCTGGGCTCCTTTGGGGTCGACATCGAGATTTCAGGGTGAAGGTCCAGATAGGAGTGAAGGCTTGATGTCCCGCACTTGGCCGCACCGACGATCAGGAAGGTCGGCATCTGGTCGTTCGTGGCTCTGGCGGAGCGCACCGGCCCGGTCATCTGACCGCCGGCTGGAAGTCGACGCCGCTGACCCGCTCGATGTCGGCGAGCATTCCCGGAATCAGGTGATCTGCCGAGTAGGCAAAAGCCCTTTGACGCCCGGCCTCGGCGAGCCGGGCACGCTCAGCCGGATCATTCGCGAGTTCAACCAGTGCCCTGGCAAATGCTGCGGGGTCTTCGTTTGACACCAGTCTGCCGAAGCGCCCGCCGTCGAGGATCTCCTTCGGTGCCCCCGGGCAGTCGGTCACGATCACCGGAGCGCCGCAGGCCATTGCCTCGACGATCACGCTGCCGAAGGCCTCCCATCTGGCGGCGTGAACAAACAGATCGGAGCGTTTGAGCGATGGGAAAAACTTGAGGGGGTCATCAACCTGGCCGACGAGACGAACCTTGCCCTCGAGGCCGTGTTCACGAACCATCGTTTCTGTTCGGGCCTCCCAGTTGCCCCTCCAGACACCCTCTACTCCGAGTATTTCGAGCTGCCACTCGGGCAGATCGGGGTCGGCCAGCGCCAGCGCTTCGATCAGAATGTCGTAGCCCTTCTGCTCCACCAGTCGGCCCACCGCGATCAGGCGGAGCGGGGGTTCTGGCTGAGGGCCCTGATCGCCGGCCCAGCTTCGGACCTCCTCAATATCAAACGCATTGGGCCAGAGAAAGACCCGATCCGAAGGCACCCCGCGATTGGCACTCGCCCACTTGACGACGTCGCGGGATGGCCCTGCCAGGGCCGCCGCCCTGCGGTAGAGCAGCCGCTGAAGGAAGAACATCAGCCTGATCCTCGGCCCGACCGAAGCGACCTCGAAGCTGGTTATCGTTGGCTCCCAGACGACTACTGGTGTGCGGGTGATCCACCCCGCCAGCACCGTCGCTGGTCCGAGCTGACCGGAATGCACGATCACTGCCTTTGGCCGGGCAGACCTCATGTAGCGGACGAGCTTTGGTGTTGCCCAGGCCGCCCGGACCGATCCCAGGTTGATTCGACGACAGCTGCCCTGCTCGACCTCCGGCGTGGCATCGTCCGTGTAGACACCGTCAAAGGCCAGTCCGGCCCTGAGGGATGCTGGAAACAGGGCCCTCTCAATGCTGGCCAACGGGTTCCTTCCCCACTCATCCGTGAGATAGGCCAGTTCCGTTCTATGTCTGGTCGATTCGGTTCGGCTCAACTGAACGCTCCAGCTTGCTTTGAAACGGGAGCATGAAGTGCTTCCCGATAAAGATCTTCGAGTCTGGTGATGCCTTGTTCCGGGCTGAAGTCTGCCTCAAACAGACCTCTGGCGAGCCTGCCGGTGCGATCGACGAAGACATCATCGGCCAACCGGGCCAGGCTCGCGGCCCAGGCTTTGTCGTTGTCGAGCGGCAGCAGGCAATCCTCACTGAGCAGACCGATGGTCTCGGGAAGAGCGCCCTGTCCGGATCCAAGAACCGGCAGGCCGGCAGCGAAGGCCTCGATCACCGAGAGGCCGAACGGCTCTTCCCAGAGTGAAGGGCAGATCAGGGCGCGGCCAGAGAGAAGCCGGCGGTCGAGTTCATGGCGATCGAGGTGTCCGAGGCGGTGCACGTCCTGCCCGGTGATCAACTCACTTCCTTCGAGGGGGCCGGTGCCGACCAGGTTGAGCCTGAGGGGCCCGAGCAGGCCGGCGGCCTTGGCGCTGTTCCACCTGGAAACGAGCGACTCGATGCCTTTGGTCTCCGGCACCAGGCGACCCACGATGTAGACATCGCTCGACTCCGACGGTGGGATCACTCGTGCACCCGGGTCGGTGGTGGTCCACGGCAAAACCCTGAACAGGTCCTCGCGGAAGCCTCCATCCACGAGGACACCCTTCAGGGAATCCGAGGGGACGACGATGTGACCCGGCGGGAAGTTCCTGACGATGGTGGCTTCGATCGCCGAGGACGAGGCAACGGCGGCCGAGAGCGGCCGGGACCCCCGGTAGCAGCCGTGCCTTACTCCCGCCACGGCGAAGCTGCTGCCGACGCACTCCCGACAGGGAGCGCCTTCTCTCCACAGGTTGGCGCTCGCACAGACCAGCCGATAATTGTGAACGGACATGACGATCGGGACTGCCTCCTGCCCCAGGGCGCGCAAGACCGACGGCGACAGGGAAAACCAGAGGTTGTGGACATGCGCCACATCCGGTCCCCACGCCCTGGCCATTCTGCGGAGACGAGATGCCTGCCGGAGGTTCCAGGAAGAGGCCGCGAGAGATGCCGCGGCCTTGAAACCGCTGGACGGGTTTGGTACTTCATACGTCATCACTTCATGCCCGGCGTCCCTCAACAGCGAGGCGTCGTTTTCGACTACCCGCTCCTCCCCCCCGTACTCGCGGTAGCGGCTGTGGATCTGGAGAATTTTCATCAGTGAGAGGTTGAGGCCTTCTCAACCAGACGGGGTCGCTCACGGATGATTTTCCAGACGAACGCCGGGTTCGCTCGAAGGTAGCGCCTCCACAGGCGCTTTGGCTCGAGGGCAAGCCGAAATAACCAGTTGAGGCCGATCCGGCCAACCCATTCCGGCGCATCAGGGATCAGTCCGGCATTTATGTCGAAGGCAGCGCCGACGCCGAAGAGGACCCGAGGGCCGGTCAGCTTCTCGCAGAACTCTGCCATCCAGCGTTCCTGCTTCGGTGTGGAAAGTCCGACCCAGACGATCCCGGCACCAGACTCCTCGATCATCCCGATCACTTCGCTCTCCTGCTCGGCCGACAGCGGACCGTAGGGCGGCGAATAGGAGCCCGCGACCTGGAGTCCGGGGATTTGCTGCCTCAGGCGATCCGCCAGGAGCTCCGGAACCCCTTCGGCAGCTCCGTACAGAAAGCAACTGACTCCGCTTTCAGCAGCCTGACGGCAGACCTCGATCATCATTCGCGGGCCGTAGACACGATCGATGCCCTTGCTTCCGGCGTAGCGTCCGCACCAGACCAGCGGCATCCCGTCCGGCACGGTCAGCCCTGACCGGTTGTGGATCTCAAGCAGCCCGGGATCGGCCTGGCTTTCCATGATTCCGTGAACACCGGTGACACAGACGTACTTGCGCTCCCCGGCCCTGATCCACCGCTCGACTGCCGGCCAGACATCATCGACTGAAACGGCATCTACTTCTACTCCGAGGATTTCCACTTTGGCAGCCAGAAGCTGAGCCTATCGCTCGACCATGGGTCCCCGCGCCAAGCGCCTGCCGCTCTGAGATAATCGCCAAGTGAAGGTCGTTTCATACATCTCGGCTCCGAAGATCTCCGGCCCGGCCCGCGTCGATCGGTGGTGGCTGCCTTGAAGTCACTGGTCGCCGGCGCGGGTGGATTCATCGGTGGCCACCTGGTTGCCGAGCTGCTGCAGCGAGGTGACTCGGTTGTGGCGATCGACTGCAAGCCGGAGTCCGACTGGTACCAGTCCCATCAAGCAGCGGAATCTAGAAGCGCTGACCTTTCACTGAAGGACGAGGCCATCGCAGCGACCAGAGGAGTTGACCGCGTTTTCAACCTCGCTGCCGACATGGGCGGAATTGGCTTCATCGAAGGCAACAAAGCCGAATGCATGCTCTCGGTACTGATCAACACTCATCTGCTGATCGGCTGTCGGGAAAACGGGGTGCCGCGATTCTTCTTCTCCTCATCGGCCTGCGCCTACCCGGTGGGAAGCCAGGACACGCCCGAGGCTGCGGCACTGAAGGAGTCAGATGCCTACCCGGCCATGCCGGAGGACGGTTACGGCTGGGAGAAGCTCTTCAGCGAACGCATGTGCCGCCACTTCATGGAGGACTTCGGGATTCAGACAAGGGTTGCCCGATACCACAATGTCTACGGCCCCCATGGTGCCTTTGAGGGCGGCCGCGAGAAAGCACCAGCGGCGATCTGCCGCAAGGTAGCCGAGGCGGCCCTTTCGGGGGTCGACGAGATCGAGATCTGGGGCGACGGCGAGCAGACCAGGAGCTTCATGTACATCGACGACTGCGTCGAAGGAACCCTCAAGCTGATGGACTCCAACTTTGATCAGCCGGTCAACCTGGGCAGCGACCAGTCCGTGACGATCAACCAGCTTGTTGACCTGGCCGAAGGGTTCGCGGGCACGAGGCTGCGTCGAAACTACGACCTCTCCGCCCCTCAGGGGGTTCGGGGGCGCAACAGCGACAACACCCTGATCAGCGAAGTCCTCGGCTGGGCGCCCTCGGTTTCGCTTGAGAGCGGCCTGAGCAAGACTTACGAGTGGATTGCCTCGGAGCTCGGCGCAAGGCGCTGAGGCACAACCTCGGGTTTCACGAAGACAACTTCCATCATCGGCATGTATCCGAAGGGCTGGGCGGCCGTGACGATCAGCTCGGCACCAAAGGTTGCTGCCCGCTCCAGGACCCCCACGGCCCTGAAGGAAAGCGGCCCCCGGGTCCGCTGCTTGCTACCCCGTCGCAGGACCACGCTGCTGGTCAGGAGCACGCCGTACTGGGGCCGGAGGTCTTCGACGACCAGGCCGGCTTCGGCAGCCATCCGGCTGAGCGTGTCGGTCCCGAAGTGAAAGAGATGACGGGGCATGTCAAGGCCCATCCACCACCGGCCGAGAAGCCGGGACTCCAGGCTGCCGTAGTTGGGGCAGGTGATCAGAAGCCGCCCGCCCGGCTTGAGCCAGCCGGCGATCGAGTTGAACACGGCGGGGGGATCGGAAAGGTGTTCGACCACATGGTCCATGACGATCAGGTCAAAGTGCTCTTCGGGGAGGTCGGCATCCTCTGCGTAGGCAACTATGGTCCGGTCCCCGGGGATGCCGAGGGACTCTGAAGTCTTCCGCGCCAACTCCTGGCGCGGCTCCATCAGCCATGGCTCCCAGCCACCCGCATCCAGATTTGAGAGCCGGGTGCCGTTTCCGGCTCCGATATCCAGTGCCCGACCCGGCTCGAGCCCCGACACGAACCCCTGCCTCCACCTCAAACGGTAGGGAAGTGCGGCAAGCCACCTGAGCCACCTGATCGGTGCCGAACTCCCCATCGGATTGTCCGGGGGCGGAGATCCGCCAGGTTGATACTCATCCGGGTAGTAGGCCTTCAGCTCGGACGCCGTTGGCCGCGGATTGGTCTGAACCAGCCCGCAGGCTTCACAGCGGACGACCGGGAAAGCTCCAGGCACAAATACCCAGAGGTCCTCGCAGTCTTCGTAAATCGTCTCGAACCGCTCCCCCGCACAACCCGAACAGGGAACGGACTCAGGCATCTTCAGGTCAGGCGCTGGCCGGCTCTTCGACCAGCGGCTCGGAGGGCGCTGACCCACTGGAGGCAGGAGCAGCGTCGAGAATCTCAGCCTCGGTTGCCAAGCTCGGATCTATCGCTATCCCGGGACCCATAGTGGTCGCCACAGAGACCGAGATGATGTAGCGGCCCTTGGTCGAGGCAGGCTTGGCCTTGGTGATCTCTTCCATCACGGCGGCGTAGTTCTCGAGCAGCTTGTCGGCATCGAAGGAGGCTTTGCCGATCAAAAGATGGACGATTGACTGGCGGTCGGTGCGGTACTCGATCTTGCCGGCCTTGGACTCCGAAACGGCCTTCTCGACGTCATCGGTGACGGTGCCGACCTTGGGGTTCGGCATCTTCCCCGACGGGCCGAGAACCCGGCCGAGGCGGCCGACAATCGGCATCATGTCCGGAGTCGCGATGACCACATCGAAGTCGTCAAAGCCCTCTTCGATCTTGGCGGCTAACTCGTCGGCTCCGACGATGTCGGCTCCGGCCGCTTCTGCGTCACGGGCCTTGTCGCCCTGGGCAAAGACAGCTACCTTCACGTCCTTGCCGAGCCCGTTCGGCAGGGCGAGAGTGCCGCGAAGCTGCTCCTCGGCATGGCGCACGTTGACACCCAGGCGAATATGAAGCTCGACCGACTCGTCAAACTTGGCTGATGCGGTCTCCTTGATCAGGCCTATCGCCTCGGCGGGCGGGTAGACGTGGTCGCGCTGGACCTTGCCGTACTGCTGGCGGAACCTCTTGCCGTGAGCCACGCTTACTTGACCTCCACGCCCATTGAGCGGGCGGTGCCCGCGATTATCTTCGAAGCCGCGTCCAGATCGTTGGCGTTGAGGTCGGGCATCTTGCGCTCGGCGATCTGCCTGACCTGAGCCTCGGTGATCGTTGCGACCTTGTTGATGTG
>CAIZLN010000149.1 GCA_903933815.1 uncultured Solirubrobacterales bacterium | reverse complement strand
CGCGAGTGAGGGAACATGCCGTCCTCGCAACCGATGATGAAGACAACCCGGAACTCGAGTCCCTTGGCGTTATGAAGGGTCATAAGGGTCAGCAGGGTCTGCTCGCCGCTCAGCTTGTCCTGCTCGCTGTACAGAGAGATCTGCTGGAGAAACTCCTCGAGTGGCGAGGTATCGCTCTCCCCCTCTATCAGGCGGTTGGCGTCGAACTCGGCCGCCACGGATACCAGTTCCTGAAGGTTCTCGATCCGACCCTCGGCCTCGATCGTGCGCTCCGATTCCAGTGCTTCGGTGTAGCCGGTATCGGAAAGCACCGATTCGAGTAGTGGGGCCACCGGCTCGCCCTCTGCCTTGAACTGTAGCTCAGCCATCACACTCTGGAAGGCCGTAACTGAACGGATCGCTGCCGCGCCCAGACCCGGAACGGTCTCGGCTGACTGAGCGACATCCCAGATGGTCTCGCCAGTGGTATTCGAGTGGCTGAGCAGGCGACCCTGGCTGGTGTTGCCGATTCCTCGTCGCGGCGTGTTGACGATTCGCGAGAAGGCCACAGAGTCAGCCGGGTTGTTCAGGTACTGGAGGTAGGCAACGGCATCCTTGACCTCCGCACGGTCGTAAAATCTGGTCCCCCCCACCACCTGGTAGGGCCGGTCAAACCGGACGAGTGTGTCTTCCAGCACCCTGCTCATCGAGTTGGTCCGGTAGAAGACGGCAATCTCGTCAGCCGCGAAGTCTTCCTCCTCACACAGCCGCTCTACTTCCCCGGCCACCCAACGAGCCTCTTCGTGCTCGTCGCCAAGCCGGACGGCCTCGATTTCCTCGCCCTGGCCGGCATCGGTCCAAAGCTCCTTGGGCCTTCGGTCCCTGTTGTTTTCCACAACTGCGTTCGCGGCCGAGAGGATCGTCTGGGTTGAGCGGTAGTTCTGCTCGAGTTTCACAACCTTTGCGTCAGGAAAGTCCTTCTCAAAGTCAAGGATGTTGCGGATGTCAGCGTGGCGGAATCCGTAGATGGACTGATCTTCATCGCCGACTACGGTCAGGTTCCGGTGCTCGGCGCAGAGCAGCTGCAGCAGGCGGTACTGGGCGTGGTTCGTGTCCTGGTATTCGTCCACCAGCACGTACCTGAAAGTTCGCCGCCAGCGATCACGAGCCTCTTCGAAAAGCTCCATCACATTGACTGTGCGGACCAGAAGATCGTCAAAGTCCATGGCGTTGTTTTCGAGCATGCGTTTCTCGTACAGCTCGTACACGGCGGCTACCTGCTCCTCGAACCAGGACCCCTGCCGCTCACCGTAGGCAATCGAGTCGACCAGCTCGTTCTTGGCGCCGGATATCGCTGACCGGACTGCCCTTGCCGGAAACCGTTTGGTGTCGATCTCCAGTTCCTCCATGACTCGCTTGACCATCCGGAGTGAATCGGATTCGTCGTAGATGGTGAAGGACTTTGAGTATCCAAGACGTTCGGCGTCGGCCCGCAGCATCCGGGCACATGCTGAGTGAAATGTGGTTACCCACATCGCCCGTGAGCGCCTGCCGACCAGAGTCTCCACCCGCTCAAGCATCTCTTTCGCGGCCCGGTTTGTGAATGTGATCGAAAGGATCTCCCCCGGCCTTGCCCTCCCGGTGGCCAGCAGATGCGCGATCCGATGGGTCAGAACCCGGGTCTTTCCCGACCCGGCACCGGCGATGACGAGAAGTGGGCCGTCCCCGTACTCAACCGCCTCCTGCTGGGGCGGGTTCAGGCCATCGGCAACGTCAGCTTGTGCTTCCACCGACCGAGGATATAGGTTCGTCTTGATGGCACTTTTCACCGAAATTTCGCAGCAGGCCGTTTCTTCCCCCGCCGGGTTGCGAGTTTCAGCCGCCTGCTGAAGAACGCCCCTTTCGAGGCTTCGGATCAGTTTCTTCGTTCCCCGGATCAGCGGTGCCGGACAGATCTGCCACCTGCTTCTCCAGTTCCTTTATCCGTCCTGAAAGAGACTTGACTGCGTCCTGAAGGGGATCAGGAAGGTGGATCCAGTCGGCGTCAGGTCCCTCAACCCTGCGCCCTTCCACCTTGACCGGATGTCCCGGGTTGCCGACCACGGTAGACCGGGGCGGAACATCCTCCACCACAACGGAATTGGCACCGATCTTGGCACCATGACCAACGGTAATCGGCCCCAGCAGCTTGGCGCCTGAGCCGATCGTAACGTTGTCTTCAACGGTGGGGTGGCGCTTGCCGGCCTGAAAGCCCGTCCCCCCGAGAGTCACACCCTGATAGATCGTGACGTTGTCGCCGATCTCGGCCGTCTCACCGACCACAACACCTGATCCGTGATCAATGAAGAAGCCGGCGCCGATCTTTGCACCCGGGTGAATTTCTATTCCGGTGAGGCTGCGGCCGAGGTAGGAAATCACGAGCGGGAGCAACGGTACGCCAGCGAGGTGAAGACGCCTGGCCAGTCGATAGACCAGCACGGCGTGCACCCCGGGCCAGGTGGCCAGGATCTCAACAGTGGAAACGCCCCCCGTGGCCGGGTCACGGCCACGAGCTGCGGTCACATGACCAGAGACTGATTTGGCGAGTCTGTTGACGAGGGATCGGGACATCGGTTCGAGGTTAGCTCTGGCCAGTCCTTCTCAGGACGAGAAGAAGGGGAGTGACATGTAGCGGTCACCGGAGTCGCAAACCACGGTGACCACTCTTCCGCCCGCAAACTCCGGGCGGCCCGCCAGCTCGAGTGCGGCGTGGACGTTGGCCCCGGCTGAAATTCCGCAAAGGATTCCTTCCTCACGGGCCAGCCGGTGGGCAGTCTCTATCGCATCGTCATCGGTGACCTGCAGGTACTCGTCTATCAAAGCGGTATCGAGTACGTCGGGCACGAAACCTGCTCCGATGCCCTGAATTCGATGCGGCCCAGGCTTGCCGCCGGAGAGCACAGGAGAAGTAGCCGGCTCTACCGCGATTATCCTGGCGCCTGAATCCTGCTCCTTCAGGTACCGGGCGACCCCGGTGATGGTCCCCCCTGTCCCCACGCCACAGACAAAGGCCGATATCTCCCCGTGGGTGTCGTCCCATATTTCCGGTCCGGTGGTCCGGAAATGCGCTTCGGGGTTAGCCGGATTCGAGAACTGCTGGGGCATGAACGCACCACGCTCCTCGGCGATCCTGACAGCCATCGCGACCGATTCGTCCATGCCACCCATGGACGGGGTCTCGAGCACTTCCGCCCCGTAGGCCCTCAGCATCTTGCCGCGCTCCCTGCTCATACCCTCAGGCATGGTCAGGACGAGCCTGTAATCACGCGCAGCGCAGATCATGGCGAGAGCAATACCGGTGTTTCCACTGGTCGGCTCGACAATCGTCGATTCTCCGCGGGTTATCAGCCCCTTCGCCTCGGCGGCGCCGATCATCGCCGCCCCGATCCTGTCCTTGACCGAGCCACCGGGGTTGAAGTACTCGAGCTTGCCGCAGACTTCAGCCCCCAGCCCGGCCCCGATTCTGGCCAACCAGACGAGCGGCGTCCCTCCGACAGTCGCCGAGGCCTGTGGGGCGATCAAATGAAGTACATCCTCGCCGCGGCCTCTTCGCTCTCGCGGGCCTCGATATCAGCGATCGTGGTCTCCCGGAACACTTTGCGAAGTGCCGCCACCCCGTCGGCCCAGATACCGCCGGCTTCATCTGCCTCCTGCCCGACCTTGCCGTCGAGAGCCTGGACAACCTCAAGGACGGTTATCTCCCCGGCAGGCCTGGCGAGCGTATAACCGCCTTTGCTGCCGCGATGGCTGGTAAGCAGGCCTGCCCGGCGAAGGGTTGAGAAAAGCTGTTCGAGAAACTGATCCGGGATGTCTCGACGCTCGGCCAGTTCCTTCACAGGCACCGGATTCTCCCCCGAGCGAGCGAGCTCGGCCATGGCGACAACCGCGTACCGGGATTTCGAAGTGATCGAGATCACAGGCTTCTTTCTACAGCACTGAAGCGGGTGCCGGGGCTACTGAGGGGCGGTCGGGGGCGCTGGCTCCGGTGGATCCGCAGCCAGCCGCGCGAGGGCCGCATCAATCCGGGCCAGTGTTTCTTCTCGACCAAGGACCGCAACCGACTCAAAAATGCCTGGGGATACGGTTGAGCCAGTGATCGCAACCCGGATCGGCTGGTAGACCTTCCCTGCTGCAAGGTCCATATTCAGGGGAATGGGCTCGAGTGCCGATTCGACATCTGCTGACGAGAAGTCGTCAAGGGCCGCCAGCGCATCGCGCGCGGCGGTGAGCGCTTCCGGGGCGTGGGACTTCATCGTCTTGCGCCAGGCTTTTTCGTCTTCGATCGGCGGCTCGAACAGGAAACGGATCAACGGCCAGACATCGGTCGTGATCTGGGCCTTCTCCTGGGCGATCTCACAGCCAGCCCGCAGCTTCTCGTCGGGCACGCGGCCGTTCAGCTCAGCCACCATGCGCGTGTACTCGTCGAGGTCCATCTCCCGCATGTACCGACCGTTCATCCAGCGCAGCTTCTTCTCGTCGAACACCGCTGAAGACCGGCCGACGTCCTCGGGCCGGAACCGGGCAACCAGTTCATCCGTGCTGAGCAGAGTCTCATCGTCACCCGGGCCCCAGCCGAGCAGGGCGACGTAGTTTCTCACTGCGGCCGGCAGGTAACCGGCGTCCCGAAGCTCCTGGACCGACGCCGCACCGTGGCGCTTGGACAGCTTCTTTCCATCCGGCCCGTGGAGCAGTGGCACGTGCGCGTACCTGGGGGGCTCGACCCCCAGGGCCTCGAGCACCAGTAACTGCTTCGGGGTGTTGGAAAGGTGGTCATCCCCCCGGATCACCTCGGTGATGCCCATGTCGGCGTCATCGACTGCGACCGCAAAGTTGTAGAGCACTGAGCCATCGCCGCGGGCGATCACGAAATCATCCTGGCTGGCGTTCGGGAAACTGACCTCGCCGCGAATCATGTCCTCGACCACGGTGTCGCCTTCATCGGGGACCCGGAGGCGGATTGCCCCTCGCCCGTCGGGGTCCGGGGTGCCGCGGTACGAGGTCAGGGCGCTGGAGGAGAAGAGACGAGG
>CAIZLN010000148.1 GCA_903933815.1 uncultured Solirubrobacterales bacterium | reverse complement strand
TACACGCTCGGCGCTTTCTTTTTCCTGATCGTCACGATCCCGCTGGCCCGCCTGGTCGACTGGCAGATCAAGAAACAGGATGAGAAATTTCAGAGGGGGATACCGTGAGCGAAGCGATTCTCAGCGTCAGCGGCCTGAAGAAGAGCTACGGCAAGCTTGACGTCCTCAAGGACATCAATGTCGATATCGGTGAAGGCGAGGTCGTCTGCGTCATCGGACCGAGCGGCTCCGGCAAGAGCACGATGCTGCGCTGCCTGAACATGCTTGAGCAACCCGACGGCGGCCGGATCGAGCTGCACGGCAAAGAGGTCTTCGGGGGAGGCAAGCCGAAGGACCTCGACATACTGCGCCGCGAGGTCGGCATGGTGTTCCAGTCGTTCAACCTTTTTCCTCACATGACCGCTCGGGAAAACGTCTCGATTGCACAGGTCAGGGTGCGTGGACGATCGAGGAAGGAGGCTGATGCCCGATCGGTAGATCTGCTGGGCAAGGTCGGGCTGGACGCCAAGCTGGACGAGTACCCGGATCGCCTGTCCGGCGGTCAGCAGCAAAGGGTGGCCATCGCCAGGGCATTGGCCATGGATCCCGAGGTCATGCTGTTCGACGAGGTAACCAGCGCGCTTGACCCGGAACTGGTCAAGGGTGTCCTCGATGTGATGAAAGGGCTCGCTGACAGCGGCATGACGATGGTTGTCGTGACTCACGAGATGAACTTTGCTCGTGAAGTTTCAGACCGCGTGATTTTCATGGACCAGGGATACATCGTGGAACAGGGCAAGCCTGGCGATGTCCTTGACAGTCCGAGCCACGAGCGAACCCGTCAGTTCCTGGGCCTCGTCCTCGCTCACTGAGTCGTCATCAGTTCAGGCGACGGGGTTGCTTGGATCGGCGCGTTTCACGCCAGCTACCTTCAGGGGTATGACCGGGGTCAGTTCTGGTCAAGTTCGGCGAGGAAGTCGACCGGAACGCCCGACGCGTCCTCCCGCAGGTCAATGTCCGGACGCACCAGGTCGCGAAGGTACTGCCTCCACATGTCTTCTACTTCATGAAGATCGAGGTCGAATGCCGCTTTGAGGTTGGCCTCCGGACCGTCCCGGCGAAGCCTGGCAACCAGCAACTCACAGGCGCCGCCACCGCGGTAGTTCTCGAGCAGGTCGAAGATCGTTCCTCCGAGCAGGATCGCGTCCCGCCTCCCAGGTGGGAAGGAGGGTCGGGAGCCCTCGCGCAGGCGGCGGATTACTGCCGCCCGATAGAGGTCAACCTGACGGGAGAAGTGCTGAGCGCTGCCCTCGACCAGCCAGGCCCAGCTCAGGTAGCGCAGAAAGCGCCTGGGTGTCCAGGGAGGGGGGATCGCACCGTTATTGGTGGCAATCACTATTTGCGTGTAGAGGCGTTCGGCGGTCCCCTTGAGGGCCTCCAGCGACGCTTCGCCAGCCGCCCGCTTCTCCATGGCTGACTCGCCCAGAACGTGGATCTCCGTTGCCATGGGCCATCCAGCAACGTAGCGGCGACCTGCCGGGGCCGCTGCCCATCTGACTGCGGGGAAAAAGGGGTGAGCCAGGTTCAGCCAGACCGGTGACGGGTGGATGACGACGGAGACGTCTTCGGGTGCCACCTCAAACCGGTCCTCGAGTCGGAGGCTGAGGTCCTCAAGACGATCGAGCAGTTTCTCGGCATACCCCGTGTCGCCATCCTCGTGGCGGGCACTGAAGGTGAGCGAGGTCGTTTCGATCCAGGTCATCCGGCGCAGGGTATTGGAACGAAGAGGACCCGCCGGTCGGACGGGCCCCCCTGAATGCTCTTCATGCGGTTTTGCCTCGGCGGGCGTCCGCAGTACTGCTCAGTTGACGGGTCAGGCCATCGCCGGGACGCGCTCGTCGACGCCGCATACGGCACGGATCTCTGCGCTTGCCCTCTCGAACTCCTCGTCAGCCATCACCGGGGTGCCTTCGAACGGAAGGTCGCGGTCGATCTCGACCCAGGAGCGGCAGCCGTGGTACTCCTCGCGCACCCTGACCGTGACCGGCCGTGGGATCCGATGGACCCTCAGCAGCACCAGATGCAGCGGTTGACGCGGCTTCCAGCTCAGCCTCTTGGCCGCGTACTCCGTGGTCCAGACGTAGAAGGGGGAGAGCCCGTCGACGACCTTCGGGTTGTCGATCGTGATGTGCTCGGCGACCTCGGCCCAGGCGCGGATCCGGACCCGGTCGGGTTGCGGGATGCCACCGTCCTGAAGAAGGGCGCGAGCCGGCGGTTCCTCGTCGGGCCAGACACCTTCCTCAAGCGCCCGGTCAAGCTCGGGATGATGGGAAGGCCGCACCAGATCGTTGTGCTGGTGGTCGAATGTGGGGTAGAGGAAGAAGCGATCATGCTCCAGCTCGAAGTGCTTGTTCTCCTCGCGGATTCCGCCTTTGCGGAGTGTCAGGAGCTGTTCGCCTTCAGACAGGGCTCGCACGGTAACGGCCCATTCCTTGAACGCAATTGGCATAGGGTTCTCAGTCAGGTTGGTGGTTGCTACGGATAGGTGCGGATCTGAGTCAGAGCTCCGACTCCGGAAAACATGTTAGGCCGGACTTCGGACCCGCGAGAAAGTGGAGGTTACTGAATGTTTACGAAATATTCAAGCTATGTGACAATCATCACACAAGCTGATCTCGTGTCATCCGAATAAGTCCCGCCCTGTAGTTGCTGGCCGACCATCCCTCTGGAAGAAACAGAGTGGCCTGACCCAGGTCTATTGATTCGGGTCCGCTTCTGGGCGAAAAGTCAGACCCTTCAAGGGACATCTCCGGTCCGGCTGTGAAGTACCGCCTTCGGACCGTCACCAGTTCAATCGGGACACCGGAATCCCGGTGTCCGTAGCGGGCCTCGTGCAGGGCCTCGAACAGCTCGCGCAGTCGCATCGGGTCGGTGCCGAGATCGGTCACTGGCAGTTCGAATGACTGGCCCCGGTAGCGAATGTCCCAGGTGACCTCGTCGGCATTTCCGATCAGCTCTCGAAGACGGGCTGTGGTGATCTCCGGCTCGGGCATGAGCACCGTGCGGATCTCGTCTCTTCGGTGTTCGGCTGCCGCCAGGCCGAGCGCGCTGAAGACACCGCCGTCGGTGGGAACCAGAACCCGATCTATCCCCAGCTCATCCGCTATCGAAGCTGCGTGCAGCGGCCCGGCACCACCGAAGGCGAGCAGTGCGAAGTCGGCGGGATCCAGGCCACGCTCTACGGTCATCACCCGCAGCGCCCTGATCATTTCGGTATCGGCCACCTGAAGGATCCCTGCTGCACAGGTACCGGCGTCGATCCCCAGCTCGTCGGCGAGGCTGGAAATGGCTTCAACTCCCGAGTTGAGGTCCAGCTCGATTCCCCCGGCCATTTCCGGATTTTCACCGAGCCGGCCCAGGAACAGGTTGGCGTCGGTCACCGTAGGGAGCTTTCCACCCTTTCCGTAACACGCCGGGCCAGGCTCGGCACCGGCGGACTGTGGTCCGACCCGCAGGGCGCCTCCCGGGTCGCGCCAGGCGATCGATCCTCCTCCGGCACCGACTGTCTCGATATCGATCATCGGCAGGGCCAGAGGTCTTCCACCGATCGACCGGCCACCCGTCTCCCGGGCCCGGCCCGCTTCTATTACGCAGACGTCGCACGACGTTCCGCCCATGTCAAAACAGAGGAGGTCGGGCTCCCCGGCGGCAGCAGAGATCATCGCTGCCGCAGCAGCGCCGCCGGCAGGCCCGGAAAGCACGGTCAGCGCGGCGTGGCGGGACGCAGTCTCGAGGTCGGTCAGTCCACCGCTGGACTGCATGATCGACGGTTCGGGGAGGCCCCCTTTCGCGCAGCGGCCACCGAGACGTTCGAGGTAGCCGGCCAGCAATGGTGAAAGCACCGCATCCACCTCGGTGGTGGCCGCCCTTTCGTACTCGCGAAAGGTCCCGACAACCTCGTGAGAGAGCGAAACATGAAGCGGGCGGCTGATTCTTTCGCGCAGTCGCTTGCCGAGCGCAATCTCGTGTTGTGGAAAACGGTCGGCGTGAAGCAGGCAGACGGCGACTGAACTGACGCGGGATGCTTCGACTGCCGCCACAACCCGATCCAACTCATCATCCGAGGGTGCCTTGATGACTCCACCGGGCCCCATCCGCTCGTCGAGTTCGATCCGCCTTCGCGGTGGGATCAGCGCCGGAGGGGGCGCGATCTCGAGCCTGTAGAGCGAGGGTCTGTTCTGGCGACCGATCTCGATCAGGTCGGCGAAGCCCCTGGTGGTAACCAGAGCAGCTTCGGCAACCTGCGACTCGAGCAGGGCGTTCGTTGCGACCGTCATACCGTGGGCAAAGACAAGCACCTCGGAAGGGTTCAGGCCTGCCAGTTTCAGTGCCTCACCAGCTGCCGCAAGAGCTCCAATGGACTGGTCCCGGGGAGTGCTGGCCGACTTGCTGGCGAACACCCGCCCGCCGCTGACCACCACGGCGTCGGTGAAGGTACCGCCGACATCCACGCCGAGGACGACCCCGGCTTGTTCACCTTTAGCCACTGCCGAAGCCTCCGCCTCCGGGCGTCTCGATCCTCAGCCGGTCCCCTGGCTCAAGGTCTCCGGAGTCTTTCGACTGCAGCTCCGCGTAGCCGGACTCGCCAGCCCGTGAGATCAGGTTGCGCCCCCTTTGACCCGGTCCGCCGCCTGAGGCACCCGGCGGTTGGTGACGGCGACGTTCGGTCAACAGGGCGAAGCCCATCGGTTCGAGTGCCTCAATCTCTCTCACCAGTCCTTCCCCACCCCTCTGCCGCCCGGCTCCGCCGCTTTCGCGGCGGACGGAGTATTCGTGTGCCAGCAGAGGAAACTCGATCTCCATCGCCTCTATGGGGGTGTTCAGCGTGTTGGACATTGCTACATGAACGGCGCTGGGTCCGACGGATTCTGGCGACGCCGCCTGTCCGCCGCCCATCGTCTCGTAGTAGGTGAAGCGATCGTTTCCCAGCGTCAGGTTGTTCATTGTGCCTTGCCCGGAAGCCCTTCCGAAGGCCTTCAGACAGAGGTCTGCCACCCTGGACGAGGTCTCGACATTTCCGGCAACAACCGCGGAAGGTGCCTTCGCATTCAGCAGAGTGCCCTCGGGAACAATCACCTCGATAGGCCGGTAAGCACCCGCGCTTGCCGGTATGTCCGGGTCGGTGAGCACTCTGACGGCGAAGTAGCAGGCGGATTCAGTGACTGCCAGCGGGCAGTTGAGGTTTCCGGAATCGGAGCCGGAGGATCCGGTGAAATCAAACCTGATCGAGTCGCCCGCCACGGTGGCGGTCACGGTCAGGTGAATGTCACCTGACCGCCCCTCCAGGATGTCCCTGGCAGTGTGCTGCCCGTCAGGCATCGTCTCGATCATCGCGCGGGTCCGCAGTTCGGTGTAGTCGACCACCTCCGCCATCCTGAACAGCAGGTCCTGGCTGCCACGGCGGTTGGCGAGATCGGCGAGGCGGGTCACTCCGAGCCGGTTGGCGGCAAGCTGGGCCCGAAGGTCGGCGTGCCGCTGGTCGGGCTGTCTCATCCGGCTCGTGACATCAGAGATTGAAGCTTCGTCGAGCACCCGGGGGGAGATCACGACCCCTTCATCCGAGAGTCGGGTCGAGTCGGCGGGCATCGAACCCGGTCTGCTGCCGCCCACATCTGCGTGGTGTGCCCGGTTGGCAGCGAAGCCGATCAGATCTCCCGCGGCATCAAAGGCCGGGGTGATCACCGTGATGTCGGGCAGGTGCGTGCCCCCGGCATAAGGATCGTTCAGAAACCATGAGACGCCGGGTCTGTGTTCGCGGTCAATCACGGCCTTCACCGACGCAGGCATCGAGCCCAGGTGGACCGGGATGTGTTCGGCCTGCATCACCATCTCCCCGGAAGGGTCAAAAACCGCGGCTGAGCAGTCGCGACGCTCCTTGATGTTTGCCGAGTGGGCGGAGCGAATTAATGCCGCCCCCATCTCCTCGCAGATCGAAGCGAAGGCCCCCGCGGCCAACTGGACCCGGATCGGGTCCGGCTCGCTCAGGGCCAACGTTCCTGCTCGATCGAGCCGTCGGAACGATAGGTCAGGTGAATGCCGTCCATCGCCGGGTCTGTACCCGGAAAATCTGATCGGCGGTGGCCGCCCCGAGACTCCCGCCTCGCCAGTGCAACGGCCCCTATCGCCTGCGCCAGTGGGTAGGGGTCTTTGGTGAGCTGCTCGAGCCGGGACTGCTGCCGCATCGGTCCGGCCAGTCGCCAGACGGCCTCACGGGTTGCAGGTGTCGGGGGGTCGAATCGCCAGGTGGGTGGCGACGGTGGATTTCTGGTGGCGGTCTCTTCCATACCTGCCGTCGCAGCCCGCTGCCCGAAGACGAAGCATTCCGTGAGGGAGTTCGAAGCCAGTCGGTTCGCTCCGTGGACACCGGTGCAGGCGCATTCGCCGGCTGCATAGAGGCCAGGAAGGGATGAGCGGCCGTGAAGGTCTACCTTGATGCCGCCCATGACGTAATGAGCGCCTGGCGAGACGGGTACCGGCTCGTTGAGCGGGTCGAAGCCGGCCGTCTCCAGCATCCTGAAAACGCTTGGGAATCTGTCGGTATCGATCGCGGTCAGGTCGAGGCTGACCGGCTCACCCGCCTGCCTTTCTATCTGCTGGAGAATCGCGGCGGTAACGTCGTCGCGCGGCGCGAGTTCGTCGGTGAAGCGGTTGCCCTCCGAATCAACGAGCGTTGCCCCTTCGCCACGGATCGCTTCCGTGATCAGCGCTCCGTCGGCGTCCGATCCGGGAGCCGAGAGGCATGTCGGGTGAAACTGGCAGAACTCAAGGTCGGCGAGATCCGCTCCCGCCGCAGAGGCCAGCACTCCGCCGGCGCCGATTGCGCCCCACGGGTTCGAGGTTCGTCGCCACAATGCAGCCGCCCCGCCGGTTGCCAGCAGGGTCGCGGCGGAGGCGATCGGCCCACGGTCGGTCAGGATTCCGTGGCAACGGGATCCATCGCTCCAGAGCGCGACCGCCGAGGTTTCTTCGAGGACCGTAATGCCTGGCTGTCCGGCGACGATCCGGGCCAGGGCACCGGTAATCTCACGACCCGTCTGGCTTCCGCCTGCGTGGATGATCCTGCGGTGGCTATGGCCGCCTTCAAGCGCGAGCTCCAGATCACCTGCCGGGCCCCGATCAAACCTCAACCCCCGATCAATCAGGTCGGCGACTGTGTCAGGCGCCGATTCCGTCAGAATCCTGACGGCTTCGGTTCGACAGAGGTTGCGGCCTGCGGCGATCGTGTCGGCAGCGTGCGCGGCCGGTGAATCCTCTGAGTCGAGCGCTGCCGCAAGGCCACCCTGAGCCCAGAAACTGGCGCTTTCAGCGAGCGGTTTGCGGGATATGAGGCAGACCCTGCCGCCCATTTCGGCTGCTCTGATCGCTGACCAGAGTCCAGCCGCACCCGCACCTATTACGGCCAGGTCGAACGGTCCGGTTGAGATGGCTGCCGCGCGGTCCGTCAAGGACTACTTGCCGGGATCGGTCGCCGGCCCGTCATCACTGCGGGCCAGGTCTTCCAGCTGCTCAAGGGTCAGGCCCTCTTCGAGCCCACGGGCGATCAGATCAGCCTCGCTGTCGATTCCGACCAGCTCACGCGCCTGTTCTGCGAGTCGCTCCCGATCGAAATGTCC
>CAIZLN010000147.1 GCA_903933815.1 uncultured Solirubrobacterales bacterium | reverse complement strand
CCCCACACCCAGCCTCGCGTGAGCTTCCGGGTCCTGGTCGAGGCAGGAAACGGTGTGCTCCTGGCTGAGCATCCTTCGGGCGAGACCCGACCCGACCCTGCCGCAACCGACGATGAGAACGAACATTGGCGGCATCTTATGCCCCTCCGTCCTGTGGGGCTGTCAGCAGCACCTGGCACGGTGCCCGCTTCAGCACGTACGCAGTCACTGGGCCAATCTCTTCCGGACGGTCCTCTCCCACCCCACCCAGCCTGGCGCCGCCGCGGATGGGGCTGGGCGGCTCCGCGCCCAGCACGATCGCGTCCGCACCCATGTCATCCGCCGCGAAGACGATCCCCGAACCGGTGCGCCGGACCCTCGCAACCCGCGTCCTCACCTTGACCCCTGAATACTCGGATGCGATATCTGCCGCTCGCTCAGTCGCCTTCCTCGCCTGCTCCTCCACCCCTTCCGGAAGCGGGTCGTGAATCCCGAGTGACAGAGGTACCTCGATCGTGTAGAGGATGACCAGCTCCGCACCGCCGCGATCCGACTTCGGATCAACCGCAAGGAGACCAGCCGTACTGACGATGTCCTCGTCCAGCTCGGTGCCGAAGATCGGAACCATGATCCGCTTCAGACCGGGCTTGAGGTGTGGCCGGGTCAGGGAGCGCGGATCTACGGTCACATGTCTGTTCATGCCTGTCTGCACGAAACCGAGCCGGTATACCGCGTACCCGATGACCCCCAGGATCAGCCAGGCTGACCCGACCCACCTGGCCGAGTCGTGGTAGACAAGTACAGAGCCGAACGCAAGCGCTCCGAGCACCGCCCCAACCACCGCAGGGAGGGGCAGTGAGCCGGACCCTGAGGGCACGGAAAGGGGGATCGAAAACGGACGTCTGGCATCGGGTCGGCTGAAGCGGAGCTTTATGACCGAGAGATTGGCGATCGTGATCGCCAGGGTCGCCCCGAAGGCATAAAGGCCGGCCAGCATCTCGACGTCTCCGCTCATCGCGAGTCCGAAGACGATGGCGGCACAGACCAGGATGGCCTTGAAGGGGGTTTCGTAACGGTCTCCGAGTTGCCCCAGCCAGGTCGGAATCTGCCGGTTTACGGCCAGTGAGAAGACGTGCCTCGAAACACCCAGCATCGCTGTGTTCGCAGCCCAGACAAGGGTCAGGGCAGCCACTACGGCGACGAGCCATTTCATCCCGTCGGCCAGCCAGACCGGGTCGAACGCGCCGACGACGCCGAGGATCGGAGCGTCGAGGTAAGTCGTGCCAAGCTCGGTGGCCGGGCCGTCGGAGGTAGGCAGGACCGGCAGTGCCATGAGTGCGATCGCAGCAATCCCCGAATAGATCACCGGGACCAGCCAGATGGTGCGGGTGATCACCTTTCCAAATCGCGCGGCATCGAGATCGAGGTCGGGAATCAGATTCGCGACCGCTTCGATGCCGGCGTAAGCCAGCATGGCGAGAACCGCCCCGTAAACGGCGTCTTCGATGCCCGGGCTGGTCCAGAGGTCGATCCCGTCAGTCAGAAGCGAAGGGTTGAGAACGACAAAGGCCCCGACTGCCAGCACCAGCAGTTGAACGAGGAGGTCAGCTCCGGCCAGAATGAACAGCAACCGCGGCCTGCGCCTTGCCGGTACGTCCATCACGTTCATCGCTGCCACATAGACGATGACCGCGAAAATGATCGCAGCGCCCCAGGCCTTGCCATCAAGATCACCGGTGAACGGTTCGAGGTAGTGGGGCACCGAGAGGACGGCCAGGGCGATCACTATCAGCAGGTCAAACAGGATCATCCAGCCCGCAATAAAGGCGAGTGTTTCGTTGAACGCGTGTCTGGCTAGCGCCGACGAGCCCCCTCTCTCGCGAAGCATCGCGCTGCCCTCGATGTAGGTGAACATGGTGAGGGCGAAGAGCAGTCCTGCCACCAGAAAAATGACGGGGGTAAGGCCCAGTCCGTACTTGGCCACGACACCAAGTGCGAAGTAGATGGAGAAGCCCACCGAAGCCCAGGTGACCGTAAGCAGCCACAGCGCTCCGCTCCCGGATGCGCCGCCCTTCATTCTTCGCTCCCGATCTTCTGCTGAAGCCGGTATCGGGCCAATCCGACACCGATAAAGGCCAGTCCAAGCAGGAAGCCAAGCGACAGCACTCCCCCGCCCCGGGTCAGAGTCAAGATCAGGATTGCCACCCCAATTGCCAGATACACCACCGAGACAGTCCTGATCGAACGATCGTAGAGCCCGCCCTTTTTCATGAGCCGTAGTCCTCTACCACGGGCCTCAGATCGTTACTCCGGGCACCGACCGCAGTGGAGTTGCTGTCCTCATTGCCCTCCGAGACAACAATCACCCGACAGGGACGCTCCCGGAGCACCGTCTCAAGCGTCTGACCGTAGACAGGAACACCACGACGACGCCGCATGCCGATCACGATGGCTTCCGCTTTCGACTTGCGGGCCTGCTTGGCAAGGAAGTAGCCCTCCTCGCCAGGGCGCACACGCTCGACCCGGCCGGAGACCCGCATGCCGACCATCAGCCGTGCCTCCTCAATCTTTCGCTGAGCCAGAGCTTCGCTCTCGACCATTGGCGAGTCGATCGGCTGGCTGCTGGGCACCGTCAGAAGGGCGACCAGATGGATGGCCCGGCGACGACGTGAGGTCAGCCGGGTCGCCGTGGTGATCATGTCTTCCGAGAAGGGCTGGTCGGCCGGAAAGGCGACGAGCACGCTGCGGTACTCGATCTCCTCTACCCCCAGCGGCTCGGGCAGGACGACCTTCACGGTCTGCGACAACGGCAGGCGCTGGTACTTGCGGTAGAGGTAATAGACGACTATTCCGAAAAGCACCCAGATAGTGCCAACGGCGAGGGTCACCGGATTCAGCGCCATCACGACAAACCACGCAGTCATGGTTCCCATCCCGCCGACCACGGCCGTCAGGGGCACCGAGACACCTCGCACGCTGAAGTTGAGGGGAGGCTTCCAGGAGCGCTCGGCGTCCGGATATTTCTTGCGCAACCAGATGACTGACCCATGGGCAATCGTGAACGAGAGCATTGCTCCGAATGAGTAGAGCGTGGCGAGAAACTCAGCCTGCCCCGGGATCAGGGTGAGGATCGCCAGCACGGCGAAAACGGAAATAGCGATGTAGGGCGTCCGGTAGCGAGGGTGGATCTGGCGGATGACCTCGGGGAGCTGCCGGTACTGCCCCATCGAGTAGCTGAGTCTTGACACCCCGATCATGCCGGCATTGGTCGCAATCACCAGAATCACCGCAGCCAGTACTCCTACGTAAACCCTGAGGATGTCGGTCAGCCCCCCCGACAGGCCGAGGTTTTCGACGATCCCGAGGATGGGATCATCGGCAAAGGTCGTACCGAGTTCAGTTACGTAGGTGCCGTCAGCACTCTGGAAAACCGGCATCGCCGAAAGAGCGACGATGGGGATGAGCAGGTACAGGGCGAGCACGGCGATCACGACCAGAGCAACGCCTTGCGGAACCGACTTCGCTGCGTCGCGGGCCTCCTCGGACATATTCGAGATGGTCTCGATCCCGGTGTAGGCGATCATGCCGACTGCGACACCAAGCGCGAAATCGGGCCAGGTCGGGGCAACCCCGAGCTGCACATTGCTGACCAGGATCTCCGGGCTGAGGACGAGAAACAGTCCAATCGCTACGAGGATGACCTGGGTCCCCAGGTCGGTCACCGCGAGCACCGTGTTCAGTCTGGCTGACTCCTGGCTGCCACGAATGTTGAGTAGTGCCAGGCCGACGATCAGTACCGCACCGCCAATGATGTCACCCGGCGCCTCGCCGAGTGGCGCCCAGAAAACTGCGAGGTAGTGAGGAACAAAGTAGGCAGAGATCGCAACCGTGATCATGTAGTTGAGCATCTGGCCCCAGGCCGCGATAAAGCTCACGGCTTCGTTGAAGGCATGTCTGGCGAAACTCGATGAACCACCGGCTTCCGGGTACATGACCGTCGCCTCGGCATATGAAGCCGCGGTGCAGATAAAGATCAGCCCGGCAATCAGGAAAGCAACGGGAGTGAGGCCGAGAGCAAACGCTGCCGTAACGCCTAGGGCGTAGTAGATCGATGATCCGACGTTTCCGTAGCCGGCCGAGAAGAGCGCTCCGGCTCCGTAGATCCTGCTCAGGCTCTGATCGCGCGGGATGCGCTCAGCCAACAGTCACCCCTGGGTCCGGCAAGTTCACGGCGGCGACTCTACTCCTGTTGGGGTCAGACCGAGCCTGCGCCCCACAGCCACTTGAGCTCAAGCGAAATCTCGTTCGGCTTCGAATCGTCCACATTGAAACCGACCGGCATCGCCTCACGCATCTCAGAGATGAGATCTGCCTCAGCTGAAACCTCAAGCAGGAACGAGGCCCAGTCCTCCACACGCTCTACCGAGAGCACCCGCTTCACACTCGGAAGACCCCGCAGGGAGGTCTCCGCAACCGCTGCCATCGCCAGTTCGGGCAACGGGCGGACCGTAACCCGGAACTGCTCCACGGGCGGGCGGGAAGATTTCCGCCTGCGGGGGCGAGGCTGCTCCACCTCATGACCACCCGAGTCCGGATCAAGGGCGGCGACAGCCTCGCTCAGCTCCTCCACCCGGCTTCCCAGGTCCCGGAGCTCCTTCGCAATGCCGGCCGCTGCCGACCTGAGGCGTTCAACCTCACCCTTTTGCTGCTCTGCTGAAGCCGAAACTCTGGTCATGGCTTCATCCTATTGCGCAGAGCCAACCTGACCGCAAGCCTCTGGCCAGCTTTGAGCCTGATCATGGCGGCCCGAAAGAAAAAGAGCCCCGGCCTTGCGGCCGGGGCTCTGAACCTTGAGGCTGGACGTTCCTAGAAGTTGACGATCGGAATGATCAGGATCGCGACGATGTTCGCAACCTTGATCATCGGATTGATCGCCGGTCCGGCGGTGTCCTTGTAAGGGTCGCCGACCGTGTCACCGGTAACTGAAGCAGCGTGGGCCTCGGAGCCCTTACCGCCGTACTCACCGTCCTCGATCAGCTTCTTCGCGTTGTCCCAGGCGCCGCCTCCGGCGGTCATCGCGACGGCCATGAACAGACCGACCACGATCACACCGATCAGCAGTCCGCCGAGCGCGTCGACGCTCCACAGGCCGATGACCACCGGGATAACGATCGGAATCAGGGCCGGCAGGATCATTTCCTTCTGGGCTGCGGCGGTGACCAGGGCTACCGACTGCCGGTAATCCGGCTTCTCGGTGCCCTCCATGATCCCGGGAGGCTCCTTGAACTGGCGGCGGACCTCTTCGACCACCTGTCCCGCGGCACGGCCGACGGACTCGATCGCGAGGGCCGAGAACAGGTAGACCATCATTCCGCCGATGATCAGGCCGATCAGGACCTCGGGGGTCGCGAGGTTGAACAGGTTCTCCAGGTTCACCCCCTGGGCAACCGCTTCCTCCTCGAGCTCGTACTTGAACGCGGCGAACAGCACCAGGGCTGCCAGAGCGGCTGAGCCGATCGCGTAACCCTTGGTGACTGCCTTGGTGGTGTTTCCGACGGCGTCGAGCGGGTCGGTGACGTTCCGCACGCTCTCCGGCAGCTCCGCCATTTCAGCGATGCCACCGGCGTTGTCGGTTATCGGACCGAATGCGTCGAGAGCGACAATCAGGCCGGTCAGCGAGAGCTGGGCCATCACGGCGATGCCGATGCCGTAGATACCGGCGAGCTCGTTGGCACCGAAGATTGCGAGGGCGAGGACGAGTGCCGGAGCGGCAGTCGCCTGAAAACCCTGCGCCAGCCCCTGGATGATGTTCGTCGCGTGACCGGTCTGCGAAGCCTCAGCGATCTCCTTCACCGGCTTGAAGCGGGTCGAGGTGTAGTAATCGGTGATGACGAACAGCAGTGCGGTCACGGCGATACCGATCACGGCGCAGAGCCACAGGTCGGTGGGCGTGGCGTTGGTGAGGGCACCAGTCACTTCATTGACGCCATTCGCCAGCGGTTCAGCCATGAGCCACTCGGTTATCGGGTAGAACGCCGCGATGGACAGGACGCCAGAGATGATGAGCCCTCGGTAAAGGGCACCTTCGACGTGGTCTGTCTTGGTCTTGACCAGAAGGGCACCGATGATCGAGGCGACGATCGCCACGCCACCGAGAACCAGCGGATACATAGCCAGTTCGGTCGAGAAGCTGTCGGCGAAGTAGAGGACGCCGAGCAGCATGACGGCAACAGTTGTGACGGCGTACGTTTCGAAAAGGTCTGCTGCCATGCCGGCGCAGTCACCGACGTTGTCTCCGACGTTGTCGGCGATAACGGCGGGGTTTCGCGGATCATCTTCGGGGATACCGGCCTCGACCTTGCCGACCAGGTCCGCACCGACGTCAGCCGCCTTGGTGAAGATACCGCCGCCGAGTCGGGCGAATACGGAGATCAGCGAACCACCGAAGCCGAGGCCGATCAGTGCGTCGATCGCTTCCTTGTCCGTATCGACAGCTCCGGTCGCAGTGAGGATGCCGAAGTAGCCGGCCACACCGATGAGCGCGAGACCGACGACCAGCATGCCGGTAACCGAACCACCCTTGAAGGCGACATCGAGAGCCGGTGGTACGCCGCCGCGGGCGGCTTCAGCCACACGGGTGTTGGCACGCACCGACACGTTCATGCCGATGAACCCGGTCGCGCCGGAGAGTACGCCACCGATGATGAATCCGACGGCGGTCTGCCAGTTCTGGAGGAACATCAGCAGCACCACGAGCGGAATCGCAACCACGGTGATGATCAGGTACTGGCGCCGGAGGTAAGCCGATGCGCCCTCCTGGATCGCCCCCGATATCTCCTGCATCCGTTCATTGCCTGCGGGCTTGGCGAGCAGTCGCTGGGTAACGATAATCCCGTATACGACGGCAAAGCCGGCACAGATGAGCGCGAACAGCACGCCGTAGTCAGTCAGAAATTCGGTCAACTTGCGATTCCTCCGATGTTTGGGACCCGATTTGTGGCGCCCGGAAGACTATTACGCCAGCAAGACGCCTTGTCGCCCGGTACTGGGCTCTCTTTCGCCTACGGGACCCGAAGCCCTGCCGTTTCAGGAGCCGCGCGGAGTCCAGAGACCGGAATCGCCCCCGCTGGCAGGCCCCCCGCCATCAGCAGGTGGCTGCTCGCCAGCCGGCGGCGAACCCTCGGGTCCCGCGGACCCTTCGCGCTTCTGGACATACAGCATCTGCACCTGACTCAGGGGCTCGCGGACCGCCTCACCGACCTCTGCGGGGAGAAGAGGAATTATTGCCCGAACTGCTTCGATGCCGATGCGCGCCTGCTCGAGATCGACCTCATCCTCCTTGACGATGCGCCGGGCGCTCAGGTTGAGCACACTGGCCACGGTCTGCGTCAGCAGATCCTCGACTCGAACCTCACGCATCTGCTGCTCGAGCATCTCACGCTCTGCTTCACTCAGTTGCGGCTCGGCACCTTCAGGTCCCGGTTGCTGCAGTTCTGGATCGGAAATGTCGTGTTCGCTCGGTTTATCGCTCATGGAGGCACTCTAATGGCTGAGCGCCCCGACGCCCCGGCCTGCCTGCGGAAACGGCTAGACCGCGGAATCGCCGCCGAAGCTTGACCCTGCTTCAAGGGCAAAATGGCGATAGACCTCGGCGATCGAACTCCCGGAGTGGAGCATTTTCCGGGCCCGGCGGGTGCCGTTGAGATCAGGGAGGTCGATTGCGATGCCAAGCCCGTCACGGGCTTCCTCAGTCCATGTGAGCATCTCGTCGAGCGCCCGGGATGTCTCAACCTCGCGACCCGCGCGAAAGTCAATCAGCCGTCCTTCGGTTCCGTAGCGAATCGCACGCCAGAGGTTTTCCTCGATCTCACGGTCGCGAAGATGCCTCACGCCATCGCCCCTGCCCGAATCAAGATCGAGCGCCGTCTGGGCTATGGCGGCGACCATGAGGCCCGCCAGAGCAGTCGACTCACGGGCTGTCGGCTGGGCGTCGCAGATGCGGACCTCGACCGTGCCGAAGGCGTGATGGGGACGCACGCTCCACCAGAGCTGGGTCGACTCGACGATCGAGTTCATCTGCCGCAGCGTGTCCACGAAAGCCGCGTATTCACTCCAGGTGCCAAAGCTCTCGGGAATCCCACAGCGCGGAAAGGTGCGGGTGAAGATCTCGGTACGAACCGAAGCCAGACCGGTATCCCGGTGATCGAGAAAGGGCGAATTCGACGATACCGCGAGCAGCAGGGGCAGATGTTCCCGCAGGCGGTCGCAGACGGCGATGGCACGGTCCGCCCCCCGGATCCCCACATGGACATGCAGGCTCCAGGTGTTGTTCCGCTGGGCAACCCAGCCAAGATCGCGTTTCAGGCGCTGGTAATGCGGTGTGTCGATGATCTCCTGATCGAGATAGCTGGCCCAGGGATGGGTCCCCATCGAAGCCAGCGACACTCCCATCCTCCCCGCCAGGGCAAACAGGTGCCGACGACGCTCGACCTGCTTCTCGACTGCCTCGCCCATCGTCTCTGACCTGCCGGATCGGATCTCGACCTCAGAGGCGATCAGCTCACCTGCGGCCGACTCGGCCAGTACCGGGTCCTCCTGGGCGGCGGCGTGCATCTGGGGAAAGCGATCCACAAGATCCAGTGTTCCGGGGTCGACGATCGCAAACTCCTCCTCCAGACCGATCGTAAAATCGCGCGAAGAATCGAATACTTCACGGGCAGCGCTGAGATCGAGCAGGTCCGGGTTTGTCAAGTTTCAGGAGAGGTAGAAATAGAGGGCGTAGAGCAGGTCCGCAGCGGGGCTTGAGGTGTGGACGTTCACCTCCGGCGGCACCTGGAGGAGCTGCTCGGTGTAGTTGAAGATCACGGTGACCCCGGCCTCGACCAGACCATCAGTGACCGACTGTGCCGCAGCCGAAGGCACCGCCAGCACGCCGACAACTATCTGGTCCAGCTTTACTGCCTCCTTGAGGCCGGATATATCCCGCACCGTCAGCGCTCCGACCTTCTTCCCGATCCGGGCGGGATCGACGTCGAAAAGCGCGACTATCTCAAAGCCGTGGTCTGCGAACACGTCCGAGTTGGCGATCGCCTCACCGAGTTTTCCTGCCCCGAACAACGCGATGTTGTGATGGCCGGCGGTCCTCAGGATCTTGCGTATCTCCTCGACGAGGAACTCGATCCGGTAACCGACCCCTCTCTTGCCGAACTTGCCGAAGCCGGAGAGGTCGCGGCGAATCTGAGTCGGGTTGATGTGCGTGTACTCGGAAAGCTCCTGTGACGAAATCGTCTCCCGGCCCATCTTGCGGGCCTGAGTCAATACCTGAAGGTACCGCGACAGTCGTGCTGCCACGCCGAGTGAAAGGCGCTCGCCTTCAGCGATCAGCAGGGAGTTCTCTTCTTGCCCGGAGCCGGTGGGATTCGCCATCGTCTTCAGCGTACTTGGCCGCAGGCGGTCAGGCGATCCCCAGCCTGCCACGGAGGGTTGCGGGGTCGAAGACCAGCTCGCTTATGACTTCGCTCCCGACCAGGACCACCGGGATCCGCTCGAGATACTTCTTCATCAGATCGTCGTCAAGCTCGATGTCGACGACGTCAACTTCGATGGATCCCTCCTCCCTTGCGATGTCGTGAATCCGCTCGAGGGCTTCGTCGCAGAGGTGACATTCCGGGCGGCTGTAGACCGTCACCTTCATGTGGCTCCCGCCGAAGTTCGACCGCCCGATGAAAAGGCGTCGAAGTCGAGGTAGCCGGGCCACGGGATCGGTTCAGTGTGGGAAGCGGCGGCGGCGATCATTGCGGCGTTGTCGGTGCAAAGCGAGATCGGCACCAGCTTGAGCCGTACCCCCTTCTCCTCGCAAAGCCGAGTGACCGCAGCGCGGAGAGGCAGGTTTGCGGCGACACCGCCGCCCAGGGCCACGGCCGGCCAGTCCTCCAACGCCAACGCCCGTGTGAGCTTGGCGACTAGCTGGCCGACGATTGCGGCCTGATAGCCGGCGGCCAGATCCGCCTTCCTCTCGAGGACCCCTTCCTCACCGAGGTCACGGCAGATGTACACCAGGGCAGTCTTGAGCCCACTGAAGCTGAAGTCCAGCCCGGGATCCCTTGACATCGCCACCGGGAACTCAAAAGCGTCAGGATCGCCCTCGACGGCCAGTTGCTGAAGAGCTGGTCCCCCGGGAAAGCCCAGGCCAAGCATCCTCGCGCCCTTGTCGATCGCCTCGCCAGCGGCATCATCAAGGGTCTCACCGAGAATCTCGAACCCGCCGTGGTCACGTACGGCGGCGAGCATGGTGTGCCCACCGCTTGCAACCAGACACAGGAATGGCGGCTCCAGCGGGTCGGGCTCGAGGAAATTCGCGGCAACGTGGCCGTGAAGGTGGTCGGTCGGGATCAGCGGGAGTCGGCGAGGGGCGGCTATCGCCTTGGCTGCACTCAACCCGACCAGCAGCGCGCCGATCAGCCCCGGCCCTGCGGTTACAGCAAGCGCTTCGATCTCGTCAAGACTGAGCCCGGCGCGGTCGAGTGCGTCCTCGATCACCGGAAGGATCAGCTCGAGGTGATGGCGGGAGGCAACTTCGGGCACCACCCCCCCGTAGCGCTCGTGGATCCTCTGCGACGAAATGACGCTCGAGAGGATCCGGTTGCCCTCCACGACTGCTGCGCAGGTGTCGTCGCAGGAAGTTTCGATCGCGAGTACCCGCATCCCGGTCATGTGGATCCCTCCGGGACTCCTGCCGCTGCGGGGTCCCCACGCCACATGATCAGAGCGTCTTCGCCGTTGTCCGGGTAGTAGCCCTTACGGGCGCCGTAGGAGCGGAAGCCGATCTCTTCATAAAGGGCGATTGCCGAGCGGTTTGATGGCCTCACTTCCAGAGTGACCGGCGCCTCGGGGCCAATCAGACCGAACGACTTCCGGATGAGTATCGTCGCCAGGTGGTTGCGGCGCCTCTCAGGTGCGACCGCAACATTCATCAGGTGCCAGGCCTCGTCGTAACGAGACATGATCAGGTAGGCAACGACACTGCCGTCGATCTCGGCAGCAAGGGCGAGCGTGGATTCTTTCGACATCTCGGCCACGAACATCCCCGGAGACCACGGTCCGGTGAAGGACCGTCGCTCTATCGACAGGACCTCGGGGAGATCGGCGTAGGCAAGCTCTCGCACCGAAATCCGCCCGGTCTCACCGGGCGGACGCACGACCATCTCGTTCAAGCCAGAGTTTGGCATCAGGTTCCCGGATGTAGATCGGTTGAGGGGTTTGTCCGGTGTCGGGTAACGCAGCCGCGGCACCAAGGTGGCAGATCGCGGCACCGCTCAACCGGCCACCGGCCGATTCGGGGTCCTCGATGCTGATCCCGGCATCCGCGAACAGTTGGGCGAATCGTACCGCTCCCGGGCCGCCGACCATCACCGGACCTTCAGTTCCAAGGATTGCCTCGACTACTGCTTCCGGAGGCAGCGCCGCCGGTGGCATGACCTCTGCTCCATCACGGTCATAGGCAGCGACAAAAACCTCGCCGCGCCTGGCGTCGAGAACGGGGAACCTCAAGCCAGGTGATGATCCAAGACTCAAGGCCATCGCCTCAAGGGTTGATACCCCCGTGACCGGGATCCCCGTAGAAAGCGCGAGACCAGCCGCAGTCGAAGCTGCGATCCGGAGGCCGGTAAAGGTCCCGGGGCCGAGGCCGACCGAAATCCGATCGACGCTCTGCCACCCACCGAGGGCATCAGCCGCAGAGCCGATCCCGGCCAGCAGCGACCGGCTGTGAGTCGGCCGACCGTCCGTGCCGGGCGGAAAAACCTGATGGAAGACGACCTCTTCACCATCGCATGACGCAAGCACGGCATCATCGGTGGCGCAGTCAAAGCCGAGTACCTTCACGTAAGACACCCCGGATACAATCCGGCTGTCAAGACAGGCGCCTGAGCCATGCTGGTGTGGTGGTAGGGGCGCAACACTGAGTCCATTCTCTCATTGGCGAAGGAGTTTCGATGAACAGGAAAATAAGCAGCTTCGCCGCGGCGGCAGCGGCGGCAGTGATCGTGTCCAGCGGCCTTGCCGCCTGCGACACCGCCCAGGACCAGGTAAACCAGGCTGTAGACGAAGCCCAGAACTCGGTCAACGAGCAGGTCGATAGCCAGACCCAGGCCGTGAAAGATGCCCGGCAGCAGCTTGAACAGCAGAAGGAAGAGTTGAAAAACCTGCCGGCCGACCAGAAGCAGCAGCTCGAGGATGCCGTCAATCAGTCGCAGCAGCAACTCGAGGAAGCCCAGCAGGGCCTCGAACAGATCAAGCCCTAGTCCGCTCTTTCGGTCCCGGGGGTTGAGGTGAATGAACCACCGGCCGTCTGAGCGGGCCTGTCCAGGTGGTTCCTAGCCTGGCTGGCTTGCTCCGGTTGCCCCTGGCGGTCTGATCGTGATCGAGCGTCGATCGCGGTCGATGTGCTCTATCAGGACCGCCCGGCTGCGCGTCGCCCTTCTGGCCAGTTCATCGGATCCCCCTCCGGGCCACTCGGCAAAGACCACCCCTCGTGGGTCGAGGTACTCGGTCAAAAGCCCCGGATCCTCCTCTTCAATCGAACCTATCCGGTAGAGGTCCAGATGCGCCACCGGCAGGCCTCCGCGGCCTGAGTAGAGGCGTCCGATCGTGAAGGTCGGGGACGGGATCGCACCCTCGACTCCGAGAGCTCTCATCGCCGCCCGGGCAAAGGTGGACTTGCCAGCCCCGACTTCGCCCGTAAGCAAAACCAGGTCCCCGGGCTGAAGGCCCTCGGCCATGTGAGCAGCAATGCGGGCAGTGCCCTCGGGGCTTTCGGAGACCTGGACCGTCAAGTTCGCTCCCCCATCTGCGCCCCGGAAAGGTCTCCGGCCAGGAGCGCCGGAAGGGCTTCAATGTCCTGGCGAAGCATCTCGGCGGTTCCGGTCGAGCGCAGCGCCGCCGCAGGGTGAAAGAGGGGATACAGGAAGACTGTGTGCTCACCGAATGTGTGGACCTGGGCCCTGCCGTGAACTCTGGTGATGCCGGCCGGGTTTCCGCTGAGGAGCCTGGTCGCGAAATTGCCGAGTGTCGCCACCACCCGGGGCTGGATCAGCCGGATCTGCTCGAACAGCCACGGCCGGCAGCTTTCAATCTCGGCCGCCCTGGGATCGCGATTGCCTGGTGGGCGGCACTTGAGAGTGCTGGTGATGAATACCTCTTCCCGGGATATCCCGGACTCCTCCAGCAGCCGGTTCAGGAGGATTCCTGAGCGCCCGATGAAAGGCAGACCTATGCGATCTTCCTCGGCGCCGGGAGCCTCGCCGACCAACATCAGGTCGGCGTCGGGGTCACCCGCTCCGAAAACAACCTGCGTCCGGGACTCGGCCAGATCGCATCTGGTGCAGGCCAGGCCCTCGCGCGTCAGTGAAACCAGTTCCTTCTTGCGCCCCTCGGCCGTATCCGACATGAGGGGAGCCTATAATCCGCCGTGGCCGTCACCCGTGCTTCGGGGATGGACCATTTTGAAGACTGCACTCATCGAAGTTCACCAAAACCACTCCGTCTGGTATCACCGAAAGGGAACTGGAACGGCATCATGATTGAGACAACAGGCGCGCCAGACGCGTTGACAATCGTCGGCTCCGGCAGGGCTGGCAGTTCCATAGCCTCCGCCGCCAGGCGGGCCGGTATCGATGTTCACATGACCGGCCGCTCACCCGGGCCTGCGGCCATCTCCGGAGCCTGTGTACTGCTCTGCGTGCCAGATGTTGCGATCCCCGATGCTGCTGCCGAAATTGGGAGAATCGACGCGTCTCCGGGTCTGATCGGTCACACGAGTGGCGTGACCACTCTCGAGTCCCTGCTGATCGCCGGTGCCGATGATGGCTGCTTCTCCCTCCATCCGCTTCAGACGCTGCCCGATGGCGATTCGGACCTGACCGGGGCACCTGCGGCCGTCTCCGGTACGAATGCCCGAGCCAGAGCCACTGCTGCCAGCCTCGCCGAGGCTCTCGGAATGCTGCCCTTTGCCATCGAAGAAGCCAACCGCGCCCTGTACCACGCCGCCGCCAGCATGGCCTCCAACTTTCTGGTCACCCTCGAGCAGGGAGCTTCCGATCTGCTCGAGGCAAGCGGCGTCGAGGACCCTCGCGCGGTTCTGGCGCCTCTGGTCCGGCGCACACTTGAAAACTGGATCACCCAGGGTCCAGGGGCCCTCACAGGGCCGATTGCCCGGGGCGACGAAGTCACGGTCGAGCGTCACCGGGAGGCGATCAGCCAGACGAGACCTGATCTGGCTTCCCTCTATGAAGTCCTGGCCGCTGCCACCAGGTCGATGGCCACAGGAGAGGTGCGGGAGGCTGCCCGGTGAAAATTCTGCGACTGCCAGGTGAAATGCACGCGGTACGCGACTCCCTTCGTGGAACCCCGGTTGTGACCGGCCTGGTTCCGACCATGGGATACCTGCACGAAGGTCATGTGTCACTGCTCGAGGCCGCACGGGAGCGGTGTGACCGCGTGGTCATGAGCCTGTTCGTCAACCCTGCCCAGTTCCGGCCGGATGAAGACCTCGATCAGTACCCGCGTGATGAGGAGAGGGACTTTGCGATCGCCGAGAAGGCCGGTGTGGACTTTGTGTACGCGCCCGATCCGGAAGGGGTCTACCCGGCGGGGTTCGCGACGAGGGTTGAGGTCGAGGGCCTGACGGAGGTTCTCTGCGGCGACCGGCAATGGCGTGGACGGGAGCACTTCACCGGCGTGACGACGGTTGTTTCAAAGCTTCTGAATGCTGTCGACCCGGACTTCGCATTTTTCGGCCAGAAGGACGCCCAGCAAGCGACAGTGATCGCAAGAATGGCTGAAGATCTCGAGTTCCGGACAGAGATCGTTGTTCTGCCGACGGTACGTGAGCGGGACGGCCTGGCGATGAGCTCAAGAAACGCATACCTCTCTGCCCCGGCGCGCGAGCGGGCCTCGGCGATCTGGTCTGCACTGCTGGAGACCGAAGCCCTGTACCCGCAGGAAGGCCTTGACGCGGCTCTGGCTGCGGGTCGCCACCGACTGGAAGCGGCCGGCATCAGGCCAGAGTATTTCGAAGCACGCCATCCAGGCACGCTGGATCCCGCCGGAGACGACCCCGACCAGGCAATCCTGGTCGCCGTCGCAGCCGATGTGGAGGGCACCAGACTGATCGACAACATCCTTATCGAACCCGACAGACAGGCGAGGAGAAAATGAGTTCCGCAAGCAGGGGTAACCAGGAGAAGGGGCCAGTCACCATTACGCGGCTGGCTGAAATGAAGGCAGCCGGCGAGCCGATCGTGATGGTCACTGCCTATGACTTTCCTTCCGCGCAGATTGCCGAGGAGGTCGGGGTGGACATCGTGCTGGTAGGGGATTCAGCCGCCAACTGTGTGCTCGGATACGACAGCACCATTCCGGTCGGTATGGAAGAGATGACAATGCTGGCCAAGGCAGTGCGACGCGGACTGAAGACCCCGCTCCTGGTCGGTGACCTTCCGTTCGGCTCATACGAGGCATCGAACGAACTGGCGATCGCCAGCGCCCAGCGGATGGTCAAGGAGTCCGGTTGTGACGCAGTGAAGCTCGAAGGCGGGGGAACCTCGGTTGATCGGGCAAAGGCAATCATCGATGCGGGCGTGCCCGTGATGGGCCACGTCGGCCTGACCCCGCAGACAGCCACGGCACTGGGCGGGCTGAAGGCACAGGGTCGCACGGCCGACAAGGCTGTCCGGGTCGCCGAGGACGCGATTTCGCTGGACCGCGCGGGCTGCTTTTCAATTGTTATCGAGGCGGTCCCGCAGGCGGTCGCCGAAATGATCAATGACCGGCTGACCGCACCCACCATCGGGATCGGCGCCGGGAACGTCACGTCAGGGCAGGTCCTCGTCCTCCACGATCTGGCGGGGATAAACACAGGGAAGATGGCGAAGTTCGTCAAACAGTACGCCGATGTGCGCGGCGAGCTGAAGCGTGGCCTCTCCGCCTATGCCGGTGAGGTCAGATCAGGGGCATTCCCGGGTCCGGAGCATGTCTACAGCGTCGAGCCCTCCGAGCTCGACGAGCTGCGTCAGCGGCTCAGCAGGGAAAACTCGGGATCAGACTACTCGTGGGACTGGGAGCCGCTTCCCTGAGCCTGTGAGGACCGGAACTCGATCTCTCTGACCACTCTTGCCGGAGATCCGGCGGCAATCGTTCCCGGTGGCAGATCCGATGTGACCACCGAGTTGGCACCGATCACGCAGCGCTCGCCGATAGTTACCCCGCCGGTGACCACGCAGTGGACGCCGAACCAGCAGTTTGACCCGATCTTTACCGGACCCTTCGTGGTGAACCCCTGCCAGGTGATCGGCAGGTCGGGGTCATCGAAGCGGTGACTGGCATCACCGATGAAACAGCCATTGGCGAACATGACGTGATCACCGATCGTCACCTCACGCTCTGCGGCGATCATGGTCTCACGGTTCAGGTAGCAGCCCTCGCCGATCTCAACCCTCGCCTGTGGTGACATGGTGATCCAGCAGCCTGGTTCGAAGTGCGTGCCCTGGCCGACCTCGAGCCGCCCGGACCTCAGGTAGTCGAGAACTTCTCCTTCAATCGGGTGTCTCACATAAGCGCCCCGCCGGGCCATTTCGCGGTCAAGCTGAAACCTTCTCAGGGGGCGGTGATTGCGCTCGTACCATCGGCGCTTGTGCCACCACATCCGCCAGCCGGTCTGATCATCCATACCCGTACCCTCTCAGAGGCGGGTATCCTCAGTCAAAGACGGCTACAGATGGAGAGGGCGATGTTCAGGCGAAGGAGCACGGGTCAAGAGGGAGTTCGGACTGCAAAGACCGAGGTTGCACCGTCTGCGGTGACGAAGTCTTCCCCGGGCAGTCTGGTCGGTGGGATAGACCTGGGCGGCACCAAAGTCGCAGCCGCGATCATCGGTCCAAACAGCGAGGTGATCGCCTACAGCAAGCAGCCCACCCCCGATCGTGGCGGGCCCGCCGATGTTGTCAGGGCGGTCGTAGCAACGATCGAGGCAGCAGCAGCGGAGGCCGGAGTTGAGACCTCGAGTCTGAGGGGCATCGGGATCGGAGCTCCTGGTTCGGTGGACAGCTCCGCCGGGACCCTCAGCGGAGCAGGCAATCTTCCGAACTGGAAGGACAGCTATCCGCTGGGTGACGAGTTGAGTCAGGCGCTCGGAACACCGGTTTCGGTCGGAAATGACGTACAGGTCGGCACCAACGCCGAGTATCAGCTCGGTGCCGGAGCAGGCTTCAACAGTCTGCTCGGGGTGTTCTGGGGGACCGGAGTCGGAGGGGGGATCATTCTCGACGGCAAGCCCTGGAAGGGTCGGGGTCGGGCCGGTGAGATCGGACACACTCTCGTGCGCCGAGGCGGTGCCCGTGCGCTCAACGGTCTCCACGGCACGGTTGAGGCCTATGCAGGCCGCAAGTCGATGGAAGACAAGGCTCGCCGTGAAGTCAAGAAGGGTCGCAAAACGTCACTTTTCAAGATCATGAAGAAGCGGGACAAGACATCTCTTACGAGCACGGTCTGGTGGCACGCGCTCGAGGATGGTGATGAACTGGCTGAGGACCTCCTTCATCGTGCGGTAACCGCACTTTCGGCCGGGATCGCCTCGGCCGTGAACCTGCTTGATGTCGAAGCTGTGGTGATCGGCGGGGGGCTTGGTGTGCGCTTCGCCGACACCCTCGTGCCCCAGATCATCGATGGGATGGGTGCCTACCTGCTGGATCCAGAGAACCCACCAACCGTCAGGGTGGCCGCACTCGGCGACAACGGTGGAGTGATCGGCGCCTCGCTCCTGGTCAGCTGACCCTCCGCAACGGTATGAACCCCGCTCCCGGGGGTCTCCCTGCTGCTCAGGGGGCCAGAGCCAGCTTGCGGCCCGGGCTCTGTTGCTGAAGCAGCCAGGCGTCAGCCACTTCCTTCAGGGGCAGGACCTCCAGCTCCATCTCCAGCCTGCCCGCCAGCGCGTGAGAGCACATCGACCTGAAGGCCTCCGCCTGCACCTCAAAGGGAGCGTGAAAGTTCCTGTGGCCGAGGATTGAGACCAGGCCGCCGCGAAGTGGACCTGCTGCCAGCATTGACTGTCTGCCGGCCGAGTTGCCTACCTGCACAAGCCGCCCGCCGAAAGCAATCGAGGCGATGGCCGCCTCTGCTGGCTCCCCCCAGAGGCCGTCGAACACCAGGTCAGGACCGCCCCCCGTCGCCTCACGGAAGGCCGTCGCAAGTTCGGCCGTCGAACCATCGGTGCCGATGACCGCGTCGGCTCCGAGCTCGGCTGCCCGCCTCCGCCCTCTTTCGCTGCGGGTCGCTGCGACAACCCTGGCGGCGCCGAGCAGCCTCGCCACCTGAACTGCGATCTGACCCACACAGCCTCCGGCTCCGAGGATCAGCACGGTCTCCCCCGGTTTCAGCTGTCCCCGCCACTGAAGACCCAGCCATGCAGCCATGCCGGCCACACCGAAAGGGATCGCCTGGGCCGGTTCCACACCGTCGGGAAGCTCAATCGCCCGCGCCTCGTCAATGACGCAGCGTTCGGCGAACGACCCCACTGGCAGTGCCGGGACGTCAAACCAGACCCGCCGCTCATCCGGAGTGCGGCCGATGCCCTCGAGACCCGGTGTGTATGGCAGATCCGGTGCTCCCGCATCGAACTTGCCGGAGGCGATAGCGATGTCGACAGGATTCAGCCCCGCAAGCTCGACCGTGATCTCGACCTGACCTCGTCCGGGCACCGGCAAGTCAGCCTGGCCCATCACCGGAGGCTCACCGTAAGCGGTGATCAGAGCCGCCCTGGTGACGTCAGGATTCATGCCGCCAACGGGACTGAGCCGAATCCCTCGCTCAGGAACTGGCCAGTGTGCGACCCGGTCACGCCGGCGATCTGCTCCGGAGTTCCGGTGGCGACCACTTCGCCGCCTCCATCGCCGCCTTCGGGGCCGAGGTCTATTACCCAGTCGGCACTCTTGATCACGTCGAGATCATGTTCGATCACAACCACGGTGTTCCCGGCATCCACCAGTCTGGAGAGGACCTCGAGCAGCCGCCGCACGTCGGCAAAGTGAAGGCCGGTTGTCGGCTCGTCGAGGATGTAGAGGGTGCTGCCTGTCGCTACCTTCGAAAGCTCTGAAGCCAGCTTGATCCGCTGAGCCTCACCACCCGACAGCGT
>CAIZLN010000146.1 GCA_903933815.1 uncultured Solirubrobacterales bacterium | reverse complement strand
GTCGATGCGGTGTCCGGCCGCGGGCGCCTCCGCCCGCGGCCGTTCTCCCTTGACACCTTCCTCCCTCGGTCATCGGTCCTCATCGACCGGCCAGCTCTCCAGCTGGCGGGTGAAGTCGGGCGGGTTGAAAACGACAGCAATCGTTGCGTCGGCCTCGCCAACGTTATGAACCTTGACTAAGTCTCCAATCGGGATCGTGACGATCGCGCCGGGACCAACCTCGTGTTCAACCCGTTCGCCGACGTCCTCGATCACAACCGGCTGGTCGAGCGGCAGCACCATCGCGGCAGAGGCGCCGTGGTCGTGTTCAGACATTCCGCCGCCGGCCGGGATCACTACGTGGGCAACTCCCATCGGCCAGTCGTCTTCGGTGCCGATCAGTACCTCGGCGCCGGGCCCTCCCGGGAACGGTGCCTTGACCCGCTTTCTTTCGCCTGCTCTGAAGCTCCGAAGTCCCATCGCGATCCCGTCTTTATTTACACAAACTGTGTGAATAATAACACCCGAGCACCGGGTGAGGGGTCCACGCGACAGGCTGGCTCGTCTGGAGTGCGAGGTCAAGGCGAAAGTCGGACCTGTCTCGAGCGGGAAGTGAGAGCGGCGAGCGACCGCGAACCGATCGCGACCAGGGCATCAGTGGCCGGGCGGGCGTCCGGCGAGCAGGTCCAGCGCGTGGGGAAGGATCGGTAGCAGGATCGCCGCCGACTGTTCGACGCCTTTCGGGCTGCCAGGAAGGTTCACGATCAAGGTGGCCCCGCGTATGCCCGCGATCCCGCGCGAGAGTGCCCAGTGATGGGTGTGACGGGCGGCCTCCTGGCGGATCGCTTCGGCGATCCCGGGGGCCGGCCGTTCGATCACTGCGGCCGTCGCCTCGGGCGTCCGGTCAGACGGCGAAAAACCAGTGCCTCCGGTCGTCAGGATCAGGTCTGCGCCTTCATCGTCGGCCCAGTGAATCAGCCGCTCGCCGAGCAGACCGGCGTCGTCGGGCAGCAACTCACGATCGACCTCCCCGGCGCCGAGGCTGAGCGCCAACCCGGCCAGCAGGTCGCCCGAAAGATCAGGCTCTCCGTCACCCTCCGCCCGGGAGGTACTCAGGGTGATGACGGCCGCGCGGATCATTAGTCCCGGTCCCGCAGCCAGTGACCGCTCTTGCCGCCGAGCTTTTCGATCAGCACCACCTCTTCGATGGCCACGCCGCGCTCGATCGCCTTGACCATGTCGTACACCGTCAGCGCGGCGACCGTGCAGGCGGTCAGCGCTTCCATCTCGACCCCGGTCCTGTCCCGGGTACGGGCCTCGGAGACGACCTCGACCACACCCAGGACGACGTCGGTCGAAATCGTGACGTCAACGAAAGTCAGTGGCAGCGGGTGGGCCAGCGGGATCAGTTCGGCGGTCCGTTTGGCCGCCTGGATCCCGGCGATTCGGGCCACGCCGGCGACCTCGCCCTTTGGTCCCGAGCCCTCCTCGATCGCAGTGGCTGTGGCGGAGGAAACCCTGAGCCGCGCCCGGGCACGCGCCATCCTCTTGCTCTCGTCCTTGGCACCGACATCGACCATGCGCGCCTTGCCGTCCTCGCCGATGTGGGTGAGCCTGCTCTCGCTCATCGCGGGTCGGCCTCCGGCAAGGTTCCCTCGACCCGGTTGCGACTACCGTCGGCCTCGACCTCGACCTTCCAGACCGGCGCTTCGGCCTTGATCCGGTCGATCGCCTCCCGGGCGCCGGCGAACGCCTCCGGACGGTGCGGGGCAGAGACCGCGACCAGGACCGAGGCTTCTCCCAGCGGAACCGGGCCCGTGCGATGCTCGGCCACCGCGCCGGTCAACCCGTGGGCCTCGACGCAGTCGGCGAGTATCTCGGCGATCCGCTGCTCGGCCATCTCGGCATAAGCCTCGTAATCGAGCCGGGCGACGTCGCGGGTTCTGCCTTCGAACATGACCACGGCTCCGGCCGCCGGGTGTCCGGCTTCGGCAACTACGGCAGCCACATCGAGTGCCCCGTCGGTGACCTTCGCGCGGACCTGCGATCCGCCGCTGATCGGCGGCACCAGCGCGACTTCGTCGCCGTCGCTCAGCTTTGCGTCGGCGTCGACGTAGGCCCGATTGAGCGCCACCCGGATCGGCATCTCGGTCAGGATCTTCTCCATCCCGGGCCGCTTCCGGAGCTCACCGAGGAGGCCTTCGGCGGTCGCGCCGTCCGCGAGCTCGAGTTCGATCTCCCCGGTGCCAGCGGCTTCGCGCAGGCCGGCGAACAGTTTTACCTCGATCAGCATGTCGCCCATGCTATTCGGCCTCCAGGGCGATCACTGCCACCTCGGTCCCTGCCGCGAAGTTGCCCGTCCCTGGCTCGATCAGAGCCAACGCGCGAGCACCGGCGAGCGAGATGAAGTCGTGGGAACCTTTGGTCGCGATCGGCTCGAGCCCGAGCTCGACCGACTGCCGGTCGAGCCGGCAAGGCACGGCCAGCAGCCTGTCCGGGAGTTGCCGCACGGGCGAGAGCAGCCGCCCTCGGAAGACTTCGCCGGCCGAGGAGTCGCCGGCGAGCGCCTTGAGCAGCGGAACCCCCAGGATGGCAAAGACCGCCATCGCCGAGACCGGGTTGCCGGGCAGACCGAGAACGCGTGAGCTGCCGCGGCTGCCGAACCAGGCAGGCCTTCCCGGCTTCATCGCCAGGCCCCAAAAGTGGCGCTCGACACCCAGCGCGGTGAGCGTGCCCTTGACGTGGTCGTGATCGCCGACCGACACACCACCGCAGATCACCGCAACGTCACAGGCGAGAGCCGCCTCGAGGGCGGCCTCCGTTTCATCCTTCGAGTCGCCGATCGTCACGGACGAGACGAGCTCGCCGCCCGCGGCGCGAGCCATGGCCGATATCACCGGCAGGTTCGAATTCCAGATCTGACCCGGTCCTCGCCCGGTTCCGGGGTCCACAAGTTCGTCGCCGGTGGAGATCACGGCCACCGTCGGGCGGGGGTGGCAGAGCACCGGATCGGTGCCGGTGGAAGCCAGCAGGCCGAGTTCGACCGGGCCGATCCGGCTGCCTGCGGGCAGCACCTCGCTTCCGGCTTGCCTCGCCTCTCCGCGCCGACGGATGTTCTGACCTGTCGCCGCCGGCACTCCAACCAGCACGAAGCCGTCGTGTCGCGCGACATCCTCGACCATCACTACCGCGTCGGCACCCTGCGGCACCTCGGCCCCGGTCGAGATGGACACGGCCCCGCCCGGCGCGAGCGTGCCGGTCCAGGGCCTGCCGGCGCTCGACTCACCGACAAGCTCAAGCCTGGCCTCGGCCTCGCCAGGCCTGGGCGCGGCTTCCCCAGCGTCGGTGCCTCTATGTTGCGGGCAGTCGGCGGCGCGAACCGCAAAGCCGTCCATGGCCGATGCGTCGAATGGCGGTACGTCGGTTGGTGTCAAGACGGCTTCGGCCGTGACCAGGCCAGTCGCAAGGGCCAGGGGCACTCTGACCGGGTCGAGCGGCTCGACTCCGGCCAGCACCCGTTCCCGGGCCGACGCGACTGGGAGCCGGCCGGGAAGTTCCCGCGCTTCGCCGTCGGTACTCATGCTGAAAGACTGCCGGGGTGATCGCAGCGTCCACTGATGCCGCCTCCCGCCCTCGCCGCGAGCGAGTCGCCGCGGCTGTGCTGGCCGGCGGACTGGGAATGCGAATCGGCGAGGACAAGGCCAATGTGCTCCTGGCCGGCAGCACCCTTGCGAGCCGCGCAGTCGCTTCGCTCAGGCAGGCCGGACTCGATCCGTTCATCGTCACCAAGGCCGACCGCCCGGTCGAGATCGCAGGCGTGAAGGTGCTGGTCGAGCCCGACCATCCGCGGCACCCCCTGGCCGGCGTCGCGGCCGCGATCCGATCGGCGGGCGAGCGCTCCGTGATCGTGCTCGCCTGCGACCTGCCGTTGCTCCCTGCGGCCTATTTCACCTGGCTGGCCGAGCACGACGGCGGTACGATCGTTCCGTGTCCCGGCGGAGAACCTCAACCGCTCGCCGGCCGCTACAGCCCGGGCGACCTCGAAGCGATCGAGTCTGCGCTTGAGCGCCACGCACCGGCCCGGCAGGCGGCGGCAGGCCTGGGCGCGACTTTTGCCAGCGACGAACAGCTGCTGCAGTTCGGAGATCCGGCGGTGATCTTCACGAACGTGAACACCCTGGAAGACCTGCTTAAAGCCGAAGACTTTCTCGAGCGCGGCTGAGCACGCGACCCGACTGAGACCTGACGCGTTCACCCGGCTGAGGCCCGGCGAGCCGCTTCCATGAGATCGGCCGCCGGAAGCCCGGTCTTGCCGGCGATCCAGCAGGCAATCGGCGCCGCGGTTCGGGCCGATGAATGAGCGGCCTCGGCTGCCAGTTCGAGCAGGCGCTCTACTTCCTGAGGGTCCGGCGGATCGATACCGGCCTCCGCCGCGAAATTGGTGATCCACTGCTCTGGTTCCATTTCTGGTCCTCCTTGGTTGAGTTCGAATTGTCGCTGAGCCGGCCCCGGTCCAGGTGCAGGCTTTGGTCGGTCAGCTGCCCGGCCTCGACCGGTGAATGGGTCACGAGCAGCACCGGCACCCCTGCCGAGTCGAGAACGCCGACCAAGGCGTTCAGGGTCTTCTGGTGGGTGTCGCCGTCGAGTGACGCCAGCGGTTCGTCGAGCAGGAAGATGGACGGATCGGTGGCGATCGCCCGTGCCAGCGAGACCCGCTTCGCTTCACCGCCGGACATCTCCGCCGGCCTGACCGAAGCCATACCGGCAAGGCCGAAGAGGTCGAGCAGCTCGACCGCACGAGCCCGCTTCATGGCCCGCCGTCCGCCTCGGATCGCGTAGGCGACGTTGCCCGCGGCGTCGAGGTGAGGAAACAGCGTCGGGTCCTGCGGTACGTAGCCGACCCGCCGCTGTTCGGGCGCGAGGTCGGTCCCCTCGCTGTCCTCGAACAGCACGGTCGATCCGAGCCGGACAAACCCGCGTTCCGGCCGCAGAAGCCCGCCGACCATTCTCAGGATCGTGCTCTTGCCCGATCCGGATGGGCCGAGGATGGCCAGCCGGCCGCCGGGGCCGGCTCCGAGCTCGACGTCGAGGTCGAACTCTCGAAGCCGGGAGCGCAGCCTGATCTCGAGAGCTCCGGACGCTGCGCTCACAGCCCCCTCCCCGCGACCGCCCGGTCCCGACCGGTCAGCTTCACGGCGATAAGCAGTGCTGCGGAGACACAGATCAGGACGAGCGAGAGGGAGATCGCCTGTTCGAAGCCGTTCGGGTCGCTAAAGCGGGCGAAGATCGCCAGCGGCGTGGTTTCGGTCACCGCGACCAGCGAACCGGCGAACAGCAGCGTCGCCCCGAACTCCCCCAGTGCCCGTGCCCATGCGAGGGCGGCACCGGTCGCCAGGCCGGGGCGGGCAACAGGTATTGCGACCCGTAGGAAGGTCCGCAGCGGACCAGATCCGAGAGCCCGCGAAGTCTCAATCAGCCCTCGGTCTATCGCCGCGAACGAAGCAACTGCCTGGCGCAGATAGAAGGGCGAAGCGACGAAGACCAGGGCGACGATGACTCCGGCGGTCTGGAAGACGAGTTCCACACCGATGCTCTCCAGGGTGGGACCGAGTAGTCCCTCCGGTCCGAAGGCGGCCAGCAGGGCGATGCCGGCCACCGTCGGAGGCATGACGAGCGGCAACTCGATCAGGGTGAGTACGGCCGAGCGTCCACGGAAGTCCTTCATCGCCAGAAAGAAGGCGGCCGGGGTGCCGATCACAACCAGGATCAGCATCGCGGCTACGGTCGTCTTCAGACTCAGCCAGAGCGCCTCCTGATTGGCTGGCGTGCCCAGGGAGTCGACGATCGTGGCCGGGTCGGTGCTGGTGAAGAGCGCGACCAGCGGCAGCATCAGGAAAGCGACGGCTACCAGCGCAGCGAAGAAGGCGGCGATGCCGAACAGATGTTGTCGGCTAAGCCTGAGCCTCATGGCGGGGGCAGCAACCCGGACTGCTTCAGCTTGGTCGACAGCTCACCGGAGACCAGGCTGTCGATGAACGCCTCGGCCTCGGCCAGCATGTCCGTGGTCGATACGACGGCGGCAGAGTAGGCGATCCGCGGCTGGAGCCCGTCCGGAATCGGGACAGCGCGCAGCTCTCCGCCGGCGCTGATCACGTCGGTGGCATAGACAATGCCGGCATCGGCCGCCCCCTGAGTGATTTTCGCGGTGATGCTCGTCGCGTCCTGCTCCATCGACCTCACGTTATCCATGATCGCCGCCCCGGTCTGGCCGGGCAGGCGATCGAGCATCTGGCGCCCGTAGATGCCGACCGGAACCGAATCGTCCCCGGTCACCACCGAGACTCCGGGAGCTGCGAGATCCTCCACCGATTCGATCCCGCTATCGATCGGGACGCCGACCACCAGGCGGTTGCCGGCGAACTCGACCGGCCTGCCGACCAGGCCCTCGGCATGGAGCGCGTCGGGCTGGATCGTCGAGGCGGCGGCGATCACGTCCACATCTGCCCCCTGGCGGATCTGACTTGCCAGCAGGTCCGAGCCTGCGAATGTGAAGCGGGCCCCTGTCTCGTCCGAGGTTTCGGGGGCACCGAGTGCCGGCCGAAGCGACGAGGCCGCAGCGACGGTCAGCTCCTCGTTTTCGCTGGAACCGCAGCCGCCCGCCAGCAGAGCCAAAGTGGCGGTGACCAACACGGCGAGCAGACTGCAGGACCGAATTTCCAAACCGGGCACTACCCGCCGATCGCGCTCATCGTGCGCTCGGGCTGGAGGAAGTCGGACTCGCTGATCCGGTGTCGCAGTTCCTTCCCAGCGACGGCCCCCCGGATCACCGCTTCGATCTCGGCGTCGCCGGCTCCATCACGCAGGGGTTCGCGCAGGTCGGTCTCGTTGATCGAGAAGAGGCATGTGCGGAGCTTTCCGTCGGCGGTCAGGCGCAGCCTGTTGCAGTCGGAGCAGAATGGCTCGGATACCGGATTGATGAAGCCGATCTCACCCTTGCCGTCGGCGAAGCGATAGACCCGGGCGGTCGCCGAAGGCTCACGCTCGACCTCCACCAGCGGATGGATCACCTCGACCATTTCGCGAAGTTCGGCTCCGGTCAGCACCTGGGAAGGATCCCAGCTGCGGTCTCCGTCGAGCGGCATGAACTCGATGAAGCGCACTTGGCAGCCCGTGCTCCTGGCGAGTTTGCAGAAGCGCGGGACCTCCTCCTCCGTGAAGTCCCGGATCGCGACCGCGTTGACCTTGACCGAGCCGATGCCGGGCTGGGCCATGATCGCCTCGAGTCCCCTCAGGACCTGGTCCATCGAATCGCGGCGGGTGAGCCGGAAGAACCGGTCACGCTCGAGCGAGTCGACCGAGACGTTTATCCGGTTGAGGCCGGCATCGGCCAGTGCTGCTGCGTCGCGCTCGAGCAGGTAGCCGTTGGTGGTCAACGAGAGATCCCCGATCGTGCCCAGAGCGGCGAGGCGCGTCACCAATTCGGGAAACTGACGCCGGACCAGCGGCTCGCCACCGGTCAGCCTCACGTCACGCACGCCCAGCCGGGCGAACAACGCGACCAGCCGCTCGATCTCCTCGAAGCTGAGGATGCTCTCCCGGTCCATCCATGCCAGGCCCTCCGCCGGCATGCAGTACTGGCAGCGGAAGTTGCACCGGTCGGTGACCGAGATCCTGAGATCTTCGATCAGCCGTCCGTGCGAATCCGCAAGTGCTGCGGGTGCAGTCATGCAGTCCTAGCCACTTTCTTTGGGTGCGGCCCCGCTGCTGATCGCACCGGCCGCAAGCCCCGCGCACATCCAGGCGAAGGCGACCAGGAATACGAAACCGAGTACGAACTCCCCGGTGGCGTCCTTGACCACACCGAGCAGGAGCGGCGGGAAGAAGCCGCCCAGTCCGCCTGCGGCGCCGACGATGCCGGTCGCAGCACCGGTGGCATCCGGGAAGGCAACCGGAACCAGCTTGAAGACGGCACCACTGCCCAATCCGAGAAACATTGCCATGGTCAGACAGAGGATGGTGACGGGCATGATCGACGGATCATGCGCCTGCCAGCTGAGGCCGACTGCGTCGATCCCCACTCCGAAGAAAGCGATTGCCAGTACCTTGTCGCCGCCGATCCGGTCGGATAGCCAACCACCGACCGGACGGGCCAGAGTCGCCAGCAACGTGAAGCCGGCCGCTCGCAACCCCGCGTCGGTCAGCGAAAGGTCGAACCAGTCCTTGAGCAGCTTCGGCAGGAAGATTGCCATCGCGACGAAGCCGCCGAAGGTGACGAAGTAAAAGAGAGCCAGTCGCCACAGTTTCCAACCGGCGCCTAACACCTCGCGGTAGCGGGTAGGAGCCGGCTTCACCCCGGGCGCCTGCCTGGCGAAGCTCATCCAGACCAGCCCGTAGGCGGCGATCACGGCGCCGAAGACCAGGCCGGCGACGATCCCGCTGGTCGCATCACGGATCGCCGGAACCGAAAAGGCAGCAACCGCGGTACCGATGTTGCCCATTCCGTAGATCCCGATCGCCGTCCCCTGCTTCTTCGGCTCGTACCACTGTGCGACGAACGGAACTCCGACGGCGAACGATGCGCCGGCCGCACCGAGCAGTAACCCGGCACCGAGGAGAGCGACGTAGGAGGATGAGGAGGTGGCGAAGCCGACCAGTACCGCGGCGGCCGCAGAGTAGAAAAGCATCCCCGTGAAGACGGTCCGGCCGCCGATCCGGTCGGTCAGCAGACCGAGAGGAATACGCAGCAGCGAACCCAGAAGGACCGGGATCGAGATCATGATCGCGGTCTCGGTATTGCTCAGTCCGAGCTGGTCCTGAAGATCAGGAGCGATCGGCGCAATCATCCCCCAGGCCGAGAAGCAGAGGGCAAAGGCAATCGTGGCAAAGGCCAGATTGCGGCCTGAGCCCGGTGTCGATGTTTCCATGTTTCCTCCTATCGACCGATCCGGGTTTCCGGACGGCGACCTGACATGGACCTGACGGTCCGTGGACGGTAGACAATCGGGCTGCGCCTGAGATAACCGACCGGCACGCTGAAAGCGTGGACCAGGCGGCTGAACGGCCACAGCATGTAAAGGAACCAGACCCCGACGACATGGACCTGGAAGATCAGCGTCACTCCGCCGCTAGTCATCAGTTCCGGTTCCGGGTTGAACAGGAACAGCTGGCGAAAGTACGGAGCCGTGGTCTCGCGATACTGGACCGCGTCACCGATGTTGGTAATAGTCGCCAACAGACCGGTGACGATCCCGAAGGCGAGCAGGGCGAACACCGCGACATCCATCCGGCTGGTGGTCGCCTTGACCCGGGGAAACCTGAGCCGGCGGTAGACGAGCATCGCGAAACCGACGAAAACCGCGAGGCCGGCCGAGACCCCGCCGATCACTGCGATCACGTGGTAGAACTCCTCGCTGACTCCGACGGCGTCGGTCCAGCTTTGCGGGATCAGGATGCCGAGAACGTGGCCGCCGATCGCCGCCAGCACTCCGAAGTGAAAGATCACGCTGGCGTAGCGCTGGACCTTGCCTTCAAGCAGTTGGGTCGAGCGCGCGTTCCAGCCGTAGCTGTCGGTCCGCCATCTCCAGATCAGCCCGGAGACGAAGACGGTCATCGCGACGTAGGGCAGGACAACATAGATGATGGTTTCGCCGGTCATGAGCGTCCTCCGATCAGTGGCAGGGCGACCTCGTCGGTACCGGTGGGCATGACCTCGGGCGGGGCGAAAGGTTCGAGTCCGACCTCTTCGCTCGGCGGTCCGTTCTCAGCCAGCCTGCGGATTCGGGCGAGCTGCCGCTTGGAAAGGCTCGGCAGGTCCTCGCGGATCAGGTCGAAGAGGTCTCCCCACGGACTGTCCTCGGACTTGAGGCTGCTGCGGATCAGCTCGATCGCGGGCCGGTGGCGCTCGAGCAGTTCGCGGCCGAGAGGCTCCGGGGCGAAAGCCGCGAACTCCAGCATCACCGGCAGGTAATCCGGTAGTTCGCTGTCACCGAACTCGAAACCGGCCTCGCGATAGGTGGTCTTGACCTTCAACAGGGAGAGGCCACGCTGCCGGCTGTCGCCGTTGATGTGGTAGGTCAGGTGGAGGCTGCTGCGACGGTTGAAGTCGAAGGTCTCGACGTAGGCTTCCTGAAGCTGGTGGAGGGTCTGGCCGCGGTGCCAGTCGAGGAACCCGGCCAAAGTCTCGGCCGAGCCACGCCGCAGCGGGCCGACCGTGCCGGGATCGAGGCTGTTGATCGCCGCAACCGATTCGGCCTCCGGGTACTGGATCAGCACCGAGACTGCCTTCAGCGGGTGTACGCGCTCAGTTGGCATTCGCGTTCCCCTCCCCGCCGTGCTTGGAAAGCATCTCGCGCACGTCGAAGTCCGGGTCCGGTTCACTCCCGTTCCCGTCGGGCATCCCGTCACCGAACGGCCCGCCGACCGGATCCGGACCGTTGACTCCGGTCATGGTCCCGAGCCCCGGTGGAACCGCGGCGCCGTTGTCGAAGTCGATCCCGCAGGAACCCTGGTCGGCGAAGGCCGTGGTCGAGGTTTCGCCGTGGCGCTTGGGGACCACGTAGCGGTCGTCGTAATCGGCGATCGCCACCATACGGAACATCTCTTCCAGCTCCCCCGGGGTCATGCCCGCGTCGGTCGCGAACTCGGGCTTGATCTCGCCATCGACGACATCGGCCCTCATGTAGCGGCGCATCGCGACCAGCCGCTCGAGCGACTTGCGGACCGGTGCGACATCCCCGGCGCTGAGGAAGCTGGCCAGGTACTCCATCGGGATCCGCATGCGGTCGATTGCCGCGAATACGCCCTCCTCCTCGCCTCCTTCGCGGATCAGGTCCTTGCCGAGTGTCTCAACAGGAGAAAGCGGCGGCACGTACCAGACCATCGGCAGCGTCCGGTACTCGGGGTGGAGCGGCAGGGCGATCTGCCACTTCTTGGCCATCATGTAGACCGGCGAGTTGGCGGCGGCGTCGACCCAGTCGGCCGGCACGCCGTCACGCAGGGCCTGCTCACGGACCTCCGGGTCCTCGGGATCGAGGAAGAGGTCGAGCTGGGCCTCGAGCAGGTCCTTTTCGTCGGGGGTCGAAGCGGCCTCCTCGACCCGGTCGCTGTCGATCAGCACGATGCCGAGATGGCGCAGGCGGCCGACGCAGGTCTCCGAACAGACCGTCGGCAGGCCGGCTTCGATCCGCGGGTAACAGAAGTTGCACTTTTCGGCCTTGCCCGACTCCCAGTTGAAGTAGACCTTCTTGTAGGGGCAGCCTGAGACGCAGAACCGCCAGGAGCGGCAGGCCTCCTGGTCGACCAGCACGATGCCGTCCTCTTCGCGCTTGTACATCGCGCCGGAGGGGCAGGAGGCCACACAGGACGGGTTGATGCAGTGTTCGCAGATCCGCGGCAGGTACATCATGAAGGCCTGTTCGAACTCGTTCTTGACCTCTTCTTCGAGCTTGCGGAAGTTGGGGTCGTTGGCGGCGCCGTGGCTGGACCCGGCGAGGTCGTCCTCCCAGTTGGGACCCCACTGGAGGTTGAGGTCGTCACCGGTGATCTGGGACTTCGGCCTGGCGGTCGGCTGGACTTTGCCGGCCGGGGCCGAGATCAGGTGGTCGTAGTTGTAGGTCCACGGGTCGTAGTAGTCGTCGAGCTGGGGCAGGTCCGGGTTGGAGAAGATGTTGGCCAGCTTCTTCAGCGGCCCACCTGCCTTCAGCTTCAGCCTTCCCTTGCGGTCGAGCTTCCAGCCGCCGTTCCACTTCTCCTGGTCTTCGTAATCGACCGGGTATCCACGCCCCGGCTTGGTCTCGACGTTGTTGAACCAGGCGTACTCGGTCCCACGCCGGTTGGTCCACACGTTCTTGCAGGTCACCGAGCAGGTGTGGCAACCGATGCACTTGTCCAGGTTCATGACCATGCCCATCTGGGCCCGGACCTTCATCAGTACTCCACCTCTCCCTTGCGCTTGCGTATCAGGATCAACTGGTCGCGCTGGCAACCGGTCGGTCCGTAGTAGTTGAAGGCCCACGAAAGCTGCGCGTAACCGCCGACCATGTGAGTCGGCTTCATCGAGATCCGGGTCAGCGAGTTGTCGGTACCTCCGCGGACGCCGGTGACCTCGGAGATCGGCACGTTCACATGACGGTCCTGCGAGTGGTAGAAGAATGCCGCTCCGTCCGGGATCCGGTGCGAGACGACGGCCCGGCAGGACACTGCGCCGTGGCCGTTGTAGACCTCGATCCAGTCGTTGTCGCTGATACCGGTCTTCTCGGCGTCGTTGGTCGAAAGCCACATCACCGGGCCACCCCTGAACAGGGTCAACATGATCAGGTTGTCCTGGAACTCCGAGTGGATCGACCACTTCGAATGCGGCGTCAGGTATCGCACGGTCACCTCGGGTGCCTCTTCCATGTCGTTGGTGCCGGCGAGGCCGACCAGCTGGCCGGCGGCGACCGGCGGCCGGAAGCCCGGCAGGCCCTCGCCCATCTCCAGCATCCACTCGTGGTCGACGTAAAAACTCTGACGGCCGGTCAGCGTGCGGAACGGGATCAGGTACTCGATATTCGAGGTGAACGGCGAGTAGCGCCGGCCGCGCGACTCGAGCCCGGACCACTCCGCAGAAGCGATCACCTTGCGCGGCTGGATCCCGATCGAAGCGAAGTCGATCCGGTCGTCTGACCGGTCTTCGGAAATCGAAGTGAGGTCTTTGCCGACCCGCTTTCCGAGTTGCTTGAAGCTCTCGACCGCGAGGCGTCCGTTGGTCGTCCCTGACAGCGCCAGGATCGTCTCGGCAGCGTCGATGTCGGTTTCGATCGCCGGGCGGCCTTCGCCGGCCCCCGAACGCACCGTGCCGTTCATCGATTTCAACTCTTCGACCTCTTGCCCGGGAATCCAGTTGACGCCTTTGGCGCCGGTACCGAGCTTCTCAACCAACGGACCGAGTGCATTCATCTTCTCGCCGATCAACCTGTAATCGCGTTCGACCGGAATCAGCTTCGGCATCGTCTTGCCGGGGATCGCCTCGCACTCTCCTTTGCGCCAGTCGCGCACGATGCCGCCGGGCTGGGCCAGCTCTTCCGGCGTGTCGTGAAGCAGTGGCGCCGAGACGATGTCGGTACGGGTATCGAGGTGACCGTGAGACAGCTCGGAGACCTTGCGTGCCATCAGGTTGAAGATCTTCCAGTCCGTCTTGGCCTCCCACGGCGGCGGCACGGCCTCGTTGAACGGATGGACGAAGGGGTGCATGTCGGTACTGGAGATGTCGTGCTTTTCGTACCAGGTCGCGGCCGGCAGGACGACATCCGAGTAGATGCAGGAGCCGTTCATCCGGAAGTCGATCGTGGTGAACAGGTCGAGCTTGCCTTCCGGGGCTTCTTCGCTCCAGGCGACGTCTTCCGGGCGGTCTTCGGGAGGGGTCTCCTCGGTACGGACGCCCGAGTCCGGCACACCGAGCAGGTACTTGAGAAAGTACTCGTGGCCCTTGCTCGACGAGCCCATCAGGTTGGCCCGCCACAGGTTCAGCACCCGGGGGAAGTTGGCCGGGTCGTCTGGGGCCTCGCAGGCGTACTTCAGGCGCCCTGACTTGAGCTCCTCGACGGTGTATTCGACCGGGTCCTTGCCGGCGGCCTTCGCTTCATCGGCGAGGTCGAGGGGGTTTCGCCCGAGCGACGGTGCCGCCGGGGTCCAGCCGAGGCGGACCGCCTGGGCGTAGCAGTCGGCGGTGTGCTTCTTGCCGAGCTTGCCCGGACCGGCCGGCGAGGTGAACTCCTCGGCGCCGTAAGTCTCGTGCCTCCACTGACCGCTGGCCAGGTACCAGAACGGGGTCGCGGCCTGCTGGCGCGGAGGCCGGTTCCAGTCGAGCGCGAAGGCCAGCGTCTGCCAGCCGGTGATCGGCCGGACCTTTTCCTGGCCGACGTAGTGGGCCCATCCGCCGCCGTTGATTCCCTGACAGCCGCAGAACAGAACCAGCGAAAGCATCGCGCGGTAGGTCTGGTCGGAGTGGAACCAGTGGTTGGTGCCGGCTCCCATGACGATCATCGAGCGACCCTTGGTCTTCTCGGCGTTCTCCGCGAACTCGCGGGCGATCCGCTCGCAGGCCTCGGCCGTGACGCCGGTGTGCTCGACCTGCCAGGCCGGGGTGTGGGGCTGAGAGGCGTCGTCGTAACCGGTCGGCCACTCGCCGGGAAGGCCGTCGCGCTTGACTCCGTACTGGGCCAGCGCCAGGTCGTAGACCGTGGTCACCAGCTTGCCGCTGACCCGCCGCGCGGGTACTCCGCGGACCATGGTCGTGCCGCCTTCGGTCTCGCCGCCGTCGAAGCGCGGCAGGGTGACCTGAACCATTTCTTCGTGGGTGTCCATCAGGCTGAGAGCAGGCTCGACCCCGTTTAGGTCGAGGTTCCACTTGCCCACACCCTCCTCGCCCCAGCGGTCACCGATCGTGCCGTTGGGGACGTGGGGCTCGCCCGTGTTCGAGTCGATCAGCACTGTCTTCCAGTTGGTGTTCTCGCCGTCGTCGCCGAGCGCGTCGCTGCGCAGCATCGCTCCGCCGCGCCAGGTGCCGTCACCGTGATCCTCGAGTTCGACCAGGAATGGCAGGTCTGTGAACTTCTTTCCGTACTCGGTGAAGTGCTCGGACTGGCGGTCGACGAAGAACTCCTTGAGGATGACGTGACCCATCGACATCGCCAGGGCGCCGTCGCTGCCCGCCGTGGCCGGCAGCCACTCGTCGGCGAACTTGGTGTGGCCGGCATAGTCGGGCGAGACCACGACGACCTTCTGGCCGCGGTAGCGGGCCTCGGTCATGAAGTGGGCGTCCGGCGTACGGGTCTGGGGGATGTTCGAGCCCCAGAGCATCAGGTAGCCGGCGTCCCACCAGTCGGCCGATTCAGGCACGTCGGTCTGGTCGCCCCAGACCTGGGGCGAAGCCGGGGGAAGGTCGGCGTACCAGTCGTAGAAACTCAGCGAAACGCCGCCCATCAGCGAAAGGAAGCGGGTGCCGGCGGCGTAGGAGACCATCGACATCGCCGGGATCGGGGAGAAGCCGATCAGCCGGTCGGGTCCGTACTTCTTCGTTGTGTAGACGTGGGCGGCAGCGACCAGCTCGGTTGCTTCGTCCCAGCTCGAGCGCATGAAGCCGCCCTTGCCGCGGCGGGATTTGTAGGCGCGGGCCTTCTCGGGATCCTCAACGATCGAGGCCCAGGCGTCGACAGGGTCACCGAGACGCTCCCGCGCTTCGCGGTACATCGCGAGGAGCTCGCCACGGATGTAGGGGAATTTCGGTCGAAGCGGCGAGTAGACGTACCAGGAGAAAGAAGCGCCGCGCGGGCAACCTCGCGGCTCGTAGTCCGGCGTCTCCGAGCCGTTGCTCGGGTAGTCGGTCTGCTGCGTCTCCCAGGTGACCAGCCCGTCCTTGACGTGGATCTTCCAAGAGCAGGAGCCGGTGCAGTTGACCCCGTGGGTGGAGCGCACCACCCGGTCGTGCTGCCAGCGGTCACGGTAGGCGTGCTCCCAGTCGCGTGAGCGCGGCGAAGTCTCGTTCCAGCCGTCTTCAGATTTCTCCGGATTGAGGAAGTAGCGACTCTTCTCGAACAGTGACGGACCGTCAGCCATGGCTGGCCCCTACACATATTTCGAGACAATTTTGAAACCCCGGGTTCAGCCTCATCAGACCCTTCTAAGGACGTTGTGACACATGGACTTGCTCGAATATAAACACAAGGAACGTGAGAAAACAAGGACGTCCCCTAATCTCTAAATCCGACTTGTAATGGGGTAATTGGCGATTCGAGCGACAGGCGCGCTTGTCGACGAGATCCTGAACCCGCTCCCTGGTGTTCGCCGAGAGGCCAAAGTGACCGCGCTCGGGGATCAGGTAGAGGCGAAGTGCCACCTAATGGCTGCGGACGGGCAGTTCTGAACCGCGACCCATGGTCTTTTCCCGGGTAACGGAGCCTTGGTCAACCGGAAGAACCTGCGCCGGAGAGTCTTGAAGTGCCATATGGAACATCGTGTCTTTGGCGAGGGGCTCGTTTGAGCGATAGTCCTATTCGGCTTGAGGACAGGGATGCCGATTTAGTCCAATTTGGGCAAGTTTCGGAGGCGGCCGAGGATTCCGCAGCGTTGAGCGAAATCCATCCCCTTTGCTGAGTGCGCCCGACTGGATTCGAACCAGTGACCTTCGGTTTCGTAGACCGACGCTCTATCCAGCTGAGCTACGGGCGCGGGTTAGGGGTTGGAACCCCGTGGCGGGCGATTGTATGGGTCCAGCGAAGATCACGGCTCTCTGGCAAGCGCCCGTGGGGGCTTTGGTCGAACTGCTGACGGGCCTGACCGGAACTTGTTTGCGGCGGTAGTGTTCCTTGTTCATATGACCCTCCTCGCGAAGTACTCCAAGTCATCCCTTGCCATCCTCCTCGCCGCCGGTGTGCTGGCCGCTCTGCTGTTTGGCAGTGGCGTCCGCCAGGCTGACGCGGCAACGTTGAGCTGCCCCACTTTCCGGGTCCTCCACAACGACCGGATCGGCAAGCTCAACCTGCCCAAGGGGTCGTACAGCATGACCGTGCTCAACGGCAGCAAGCTGAGCTGCGCCCAGAGCTCGAAGCTCTTCGCGAAGTTCCTGCAGGACTGGGACGGCGTTCTGCCGGCTCCGTGGGTACTGAACGCCAACACCGCAACCTTCACCCGCGGCCGTGGATCCGATGTCGGATTCAGGGTCAGCAAGATCACCGGTACCGTTGGCACCACCGGCGGGACCCCGAGCTCCTGCCCCGGCTACTTCACAGTCGTCCACAACGACTCGATCGGCAGCTTCAAGGTTCCGCGTGGCCCCTACCGGATCACCCCGGTTGGTCCGAGCAAGCCGAGCTGCACCACGGCCTTCAACCGCTTCCGTGAGTTCCTCTACGACTACGACGGCGTGCTGCCAAAGCCCTGGTACCTCAACCGCCAGACAGCCACCTTCACCCTCGGTAAGACCAGCCCGAACGGCTTTGCGATCAACCCGTACTACGGTCCGACGCCAAAGCCGACGCCGAGTGGAAAGGCCGTGCGCTGCCCGGCCACATTCCGGGTGCTCAACAACGACCGGATCGGTGCCCTGAGACTGCCGAAGGGCCCCTACTACATCACGGTTGGCCGCAGCCTGAAGTGCCCGGCATCAACCAGCCTTTTCGCCCAGTTCCTGCAGCGACCGGACGGGAACCTGCCGCAGCCGTGGAGGCTGAACGCCTCAGCGGCGACCTTCTGGAAGGCCGGCGGCCCCGGAGTCTGGTTCAGGGTTCAGCAGGCGAACTGAGTCCGTCCCCAGACGACGGTCAGCTCACGGAGCGCCGTCGAACTGCTCCGGATCAATGGGTTTCGGGATCAGTTTCCGCTCGACCATGAAGTCCGACAGTTCGACCACGCTCGCGGGATCTATCGAGCCGAGTTCTTCCGCTCCGCCGATCAGCGGTCTGTAGGCCAGAAACGTCCGCAGGGCCAGCTCGGGATCCAGTTCGGGGACCGATTCGGCCATGGCTGAAATCGCCTCTTCCGGATTCTTCAGTGCCTGCCGGTAGCCCGCAGTCGTTGCGTTGACAAAGCCCTCTGCAAGTTCCGGATCCCCGGCAATCCGCGATCCGGTCGAAAAGGCAACAAGGCCCGGGTAGGACGGCCCACCGAAGTCATCGAAGGCGAATGACTTTGTCCTCACACCTCTGGATTCGACCACCGTCGCGTCGGCCGGTATGTACCCGGTGAAGGCCGATATCCGACCCGCGAGCAGCGCCTGAATGCCGCCGAAACCTACGGTGACCACCTTGCTTTGCCCCGGACTGCCGCCAGCATCCTCAACCATCGTCTCGAAAACTGCGACATCAGACGGAACCCCGGTGACTCCCACCGTCCTGCCGCCCAGATCTGCCGGCGAGCGGATGCCCTCTTCGGCGAGGGTGATCAACCCGCCCGAAGGCCGCTGGGTCACCGCCATGACGGCGCGGACATCCCGTCCGGCGCTGATCTGTGTCGCAATATCCATTCCGTCAGCCAGGCCGAAATCGGCCTTGTCGGCCTGAATCAGCCGGATCGTGTCGGCGGTCGAAGTCGGGGTGATGATTTTGAGGTCGATCCCCTCGTCCAGATATGCACCGCTTGAAAGTGCCTCGTATACACCGGCATGCACTCCGTTTGGCAGATAGTCAAGTACGAGGGTGGCTCTGGTCGCTCCGCTCTCGCCCCCCTCTTCCCCGCCGCAAGCGATAGTGCTGGTGAAAAAGGCTCCGGCGCAGAGCGCGAAGGAAAGAGCCAGACGAACAGACCTCAAGGGACTCTGTGAACCTCGAACAGGTTCGTCCCGAGGCGCTGGTCGGTCAGGCCGGCGACGATTGCGATCAGCTCGCCGGACTGCGCAGCACCTTCAGCGACAGCGACATCAGCGCAGGTGTAAAGCAGGTCTCTGATCTCGGTGACCTGGTCGTAGAGCACGGGCTCTACCCCGAAAACCAGACGCAGGCGACGCACCGCCTTGAGGGTGTGAGTCACGGCCAGAACCGGAACCTTCGGTCGGTGGGCCGCGACCACGACTGCCGTGCGACCGGTAGCGGTCGGCACGACGATCGACTTCAGGTCGAGGCGGTATGCGGCAACCACGGCGCTCTGGGTGACGGAGGCCGAGACATCCATCTCCTCCTGGCTGGTCCGGTTGAGCAGCCACTCCCAGTACGGGAGGTCCGGCTCGGTGGCTCGTGCGATCTGGTCCATCACCTTGACGGCTTCGACCGGGTGGTCGCCGACCGCGGTTTCCTCGGAGAGCATCACCGCGTCGGTTCCGTCGTAGATGGCGGTGGCAACGTCAGTCACCTCGGCTCTGGTGGGCCGCTTGGCGTGGACCATCGAGGCCAGCATCTGGGTGGCGGTAATGACCGGCTTGGACTCATGGCCGGCAGCCCGGATCAGGTGCTTCTGCAGCACCGGAACCCTGGACAACGGCACCTCTATACCCAGGTCGCCACGGGCGATCATGATGCCACCGTTGGCGGCTGCCACCACCGACTCGATCGCATCAGCGGCCTGCGGCTTTTCAATCTTGGCGATCACCGGGAGGTCCGAGCCGAGTTCCTTGAGCCGGTCCATCACCGGTGTCAGGTCGGAAGCACGGCGGACAAAAGAGACGGCCAGCAGATCCAGTTCGTTTCGCACCGAAAAGTCGACCCAGCCCAGGTCGACTTCCGAGACGGCTGCCAGGCCCGCATCAACGCCCGGCAGATTCATTCCCTTGTTCGAGGAGAGGGGTCCTCCGACCTCCACCTCGGCTGTCAGTCCTTCATGGTCACGACCGGTCACACGGAGGCGGATCGAGCCGTCAGCCAGATAAACGATCGCACCGTCCTTCAGAACCTCGGGCATGGCCGGCCACGGGACCGGGATCCGATCGGCAGTGCCGCCGTCGTCGTCGACGACCAGCTTCACTTCGGCCCCGAAGTTGATCTCGACCACCCCGCCGGGAAACGCCCCGACACGAAGTTTGGGTCCGGGCAGGTCCCCGAGGATCCCGATCTCCCTGCCGACCGCCTTGCTCGCCTCGCGGATGTCGCGCACGGTCTTTGCGTGCTGGGCCTCGTCGCTGTGAGAGAAGTTGAGCCTCATCACATCCACCCCGGCCTCGATCATCTCGCGCAGGATCGGGGGGTCCCAGCTGGACGGGCCGACGGTCGCAACGATCTTGGTTTTTCTTGGCGGCTGAATTTCCATCTGGACCATTGTGACGACCGGGAGCGAACCTGACGTCAACGCTGGGTGAACGGGTCACCATCTGCCGCCATCAGCAGCACAGGGGAAGGAGGAGGCCCGGAAAGCGGAGCGGTGCCGCCCGGGGCCGCGAGGGGCTATTCGGGGTCGGAGTCTCTGGGTGTGCGGTCGCGCAGGCTGCCGGCGTGGGCGCGGGCTTCCGGGTCCTTGCGGACCTTGATGATGCTGGCGACTGTGGTCACGGTGAGCACGACAGCGATCACGGCCAGTGACTGCCCGGTTGAGATCTCCGGCACCGAGTCGTTGACCTTGTGTCCCCAATGCAGGATCAGCTTCACGCCGATGTAGCCGAGGATCACCGACAGGCCGATCGACAGGTACACAAGCCGGTCGAGCAGCCCGGTAACCAGGAAAAACAGCGCCCTCAGGCCGAGCAGGGCAAAGGCGTTGGCCGCGAAGACGATGTAGACCTCCTGGGTCACGCCGAAGATGGCCGGGATCGAGTCGAGGGCGAACAGGATGTCAGTGGTTCCGATCGCGATCAGAACGAGCAACAACGGCGTGAACAGGCGCTTTCCGTCAATCCGGGTGGTGAAGCTGCCGCTGCCGTAGTCGTCTGTCATCGGAAGCCGCTTGCGGGCGATCGCGACGATCACATTGTCCTCCATCGAAGGATCCTGATCACGATGGCGAAACAGCTGGATCGCCGTGAAGATCAGCAGGAGGCCGAACAGCAGGAACATGAAGGAGAAGGTCTCCAGCAGGGCGGATCCGAGCAGGATGAAGATCACCCTCAGGATCAGGGCGAGAAAGATGCCGATTATCAGGACTCTCTGCTGGTACTGCTTGGGCACGGCGAACGCACCCATGATCACCACGAATACGAACAGGTTGTCCACCGAGAGACTCTTCTCGAGGATGTAGCCGGCGAAGTACTCCGCTCCGAAATCCCAACCGGCGATGAATCCGACAATTATCCCGAAGCCAATCGCAACAGCGATATAGAAAATGGAGGCAAGGGCTGCCTCCTTGAACTCGACCTCGTGCGGCCGCAGCAGGGCCTGCCCCAGATCAACGGCGAACAGGACAAGTATGAATCCGATTGTTACCAGCCAGGCAGCTGTGGTTACCTCGAGCATCGACGGACAATAATCGCAGCTATGCCCGATCCGCCCCGGTGCGCCTTCCAGGGCCGGCTCCCTGGCCGGGCAGGGGCTGCCGGATCATCGGAGGCGGACTGTGGCGGTCAGGAAGCGGAGCGGACTACGAGAACCGGGCGGTCGGTCAACTGAAGCACCTTGTGCGGGGTGGCACCCAGCAGGGCGCCAGCCAGCGGAGTCTCGCCAGCCCCTCCGACAATGATCATCCGGGCGTCACGCTCGTCGGCGACCTGAACCAGCCCCGGCGCTGGTCGCGAATCGATCAGGACCAGTTCATAATCAATCCCCGACTCCTTCACGCGAGCCTCGGCTTCAATCTCCAGGTCGGCACCCATCAGGCGGAGAGTCTCGCGAAGCTCACCCACCTCACCACCGGCCCGAGCCGCTGGCTCGTAGGCGAACACCAAAACCAGCCTCCCGCCCATCTTCTCGGCCAGCGAGATTCCTTCCTCCAGGGCGGCCTTGCCTCCACCGCGCCCGTCGTATCCGACAACCAGATCAAGCGACATCAGCTCACGACTCCTTCCGGGATCCGAGGTTCTTTTGAGGGTTCAAAGATCCCTGACCTGCACCCGGGACTCTGTAATCCCGTCCTTCGCCCCTGACGGCCACCCGACTCACCCGGCCGCCGGTGCCTTGGCGGCAGACTCGGGAGCTACCGTCTCACGCCTGCGCGCAAAGAAGGGCTTCGGATAGAGGAATCTCCAGATGAGCATGAGGATAACGCCGAGCAGCATGAAGCCGACCCCCATGACGAGCGCCGGTGTGACCCCGAGCCAGGAGGCTCCGGAATCCGAAGACGCCGGGTTTGCCAGGTCGAGGATTGATCGCAGCAGGACAAAGCCAAGGAGCAGCGCGCCGGCCAATGGGGCAAAGCCGATGAACAGTGCGGGCTTGATTGCCTTCGCTCCGGCAAAGAGCGCCACCACCAGCAGAGCGATGGTCGCAAGTCCGACCCAGGTAAGGCTCGACAGCGGGCCGGCAACGTCGTAGTAATCGCTGATGCCGCCGATCGAAAGCGCCAGCGCGCCGATCGCCAGCAGGCTCATACAGAGTGGTATCCAGATCCCGGGACGGAGGATCTCTCGCCGGTAGAACGTGAAACAGGCAAGGCCGTTGGTCGCATAGTAGAAGGCTATGAGCAGGCTGAGCGCCTGAAGAGAGTCGTAGAGCGAACCCTGCGAGAACAGGTTCAGCGGCACGTACCAGGCGATCGCCAGCACCGCGATTGCGATCGTCGAGAACACCGGCGTGAAAAACCGAGGGCTGACATTGCCGAAGGCCTTCGGGATCGCGTTGTGGAAGGCCATCGAAAGCGAAGTTCTGGCTCCCGGAAGAATCGTGGTCTGGGTCGATGCCAGGGCTGAGGTGAGCACGGCGATCAAAACCAGTTTGTCCAGAGGTGAGCCGAGGATCGGCTTGGCCAGGTCGTCGAAGATCTGCGACTCGATTCCCTGGGCGTTGGCGGAGGTGAAAACGGCCGGTCCCGCGTAGGCGATCAGTGCGACGGCGATGAAGAGGTAGGTCAGGACCAGCAGTACGGTGGCGGTGATCCCGGCCCGGCCTGAAGAGTTCGAGTCCTCGTTTTCTTCGTTGAGGCTGAGCGAGCTCTCCCAGCCCCAGTAGATGAACACCCCTATCAGCAGGCCGGCTGTCAATGCCGCAGTGCTGGGGATCTCCCAGGGCAGAAACCAGCTCAACTCGATCGTCGGGTTGCTGAGTGCCACATCCATGTTCCCGATTGCGACCGGGTCCACAGGGATGTCCCCGGTGATCGCCTTGTAGAGCGCCACCCCGGCGAGAAGGAACAGGCCACCTATCTGACAGGCACTGAGGATGGTCTGGAAGTTGGCCGAGATCTCGGTGCCGATGACGCAGAGCGTGGTGGTGAAAACGATGAACAGGACGGCGAGGGCCGTCACAGCGACCACTGAATCGGCCAGGCCGTCGAGGCCGAACAGGCCGAAGGTGTAGAGCGCGGCGACGTCTGCGAGGGATCCGATCACCAGCACACCGGTCATACAGACGGCCCAGCCGGCGATCCAGCCCGGCCACGGTCCGAGCGCCCGTGTAACCCAGGTGAAGGTCGTGCCGCAGTCCGGATCGGCGCGGTTCATGTAGTAGAAGCTCGCTGCGATCAGGAACATCGGAATGAACGAAACGATCAGCGATGCGGGTGCCTGAAGGCCGTCGGCCACGACGATCCCGGCGAGTACGGCTGCCAGCGAGTAGGCCGGCGCGGTCGAGTTCATGCCGATCGTCAGCGTCGAGAAAAAGCCGAGACTGCGCTCAAGTCCCTTGTCCTCTTCCTGAGTGATCCTGTCCGGCACGACAGGTACAGGGTCCCCCGCAGTCTCGCTCACGATGCGGCAACCTGTGGCGTGATTGCGCCTCGTCTCCCTCGAAGTGTCATCCGCTTGAGCCTAACATCTGCGGGGGCGACCGGCTGCGCACTGGCAGGCTGGCGATCGCCGGGAGCGGAGAGGGAGGGATTCGAACCCTCGAGAGAGCTTGCGCCCCCTACTCGCTTAGCAGGCGAGTGCCTTCAGCCACTCGGCCACCTCTCCGGGAGGCAGGATTCTACGGATTCGCCCGGGTAGCCGAGTATCGTCACTGCACAGATGGCCAGCGCCAAGCCCAGCCATGCCGATTTAGAAGCTGTCTTCGAAGATGTCCAGGCTCCATTTGCCTTCGTCGACCTCGATGCGATGTGGGCCAATGCCGACGCCATGCTCAGGCGTGCCGGGGACAAGCCGGTCCGGATCGCCGGCAAGTCGATCCGCTGCCGGGCTCTGGTCGACCGGATCCTCGACCGGGACGAACGCTTCCGGGGCATCATGACTTTCACCCTGCCGGAAACGAACTGGCTTGCCGGACTCGGCTACGAAAACCTCCTGCTGGCCTACCCGACAACCGACCTCGAGGCGCTTTCCCAGCTCGCCCTGCACACGGCGGCCATGCCGGAAAAGGCACCGGTCCTCACAGTCGACTGTGTCGAGCACCTCGACCTGATCGAGTCAGTGCTCGGCAGCCAGGCGGGCACAGTGAGGCTCTGCCTCGAACTCGATGTCGGCTGGCGGGACCTTCACGGGAGGGTCAGGGCCGGGGCCCGGCGGTCCCCGGTGAGTAGCCCGGAGCAGGCCGTCGCTCTGGCCGAGGAGATCGGCCGGCGCGACAAGCTCGAACTGGTCGCGCTGATGGCCTATGAAAGCCAGATCGCGGGCGTCGGGGACCAACCCCCCGGGCAGCCCCTCCGGGCGCGGGCAATCAGATGGATGCAGGATCGATCGGTCGCCGAAATCGCGGAGCGGCGCGCCGAAGTGGTTGAAAGAGTCAGTCAGGTGGCCGACATCCAGATCGTGAACGGCGGTGGCACCGGTTCGCTGGAGCTGACTTCAGCCGAGGCAGCCGTGACCGAAGTAGCTGCCGGATCCGGCTTCTTCGCTCCCACCCAGTTTGACCACTACTCCCGCTTCAGCCTGACCCCGGCTGCGGCCTTCGCGCTGCCGGTGGTCCGTCGGCCGGGCCCCGGGGTTGTCACCGCGCTCGGCGGCGGCTACCTTTCATCCGGATCAGCCGGCCCCTCCCGCCTGCCGGTTCCGTGGCTCCCACGAGGGCTCAGGCTCGACCGGGAAGAAGGCGCCGGAGAGGTCCAGACGCCGCTGCTCGGCCACGCCGCCGACGGGCTGGCGATCGGTGACAACGTCTACCTGCGCCACAACAAGGCCGGTGAGCTCTGCGAGCGCTTCAACTCGCTCTACCTTCTCGAAGGCGGAGAGATAGTCGACGAAGTCCCGACCTACCGCGGCGAGGGCGAGGCTTTTCTCTAGTCGCCGAGTACGGTTCGCACGTACTCATTGGTGAAGGTCCGGGTCGGGTCAAGCCGGTCGCGAACCTTGGCGAACCGGTCCCACTCGGGGTAGCGGGGCGCAAGCGTCTCTGCCGTCTGAAAGTGGTGCTTGCCCCAGTGGGGGCGGCCGCCGTATGAGTCGAAGATCCGCTCGATCTCCCGGAAGTAAGGCTGCCACTCCTGTCCGGCGTGCTGGTGAATGGCGATGTAGGTCGAGTCGCGGCCGGAAACCGGGCTGATCAGGTTGTCGTCAGCAGGCACCACCCGACACTCGATCGGCATCGCCAGGGGCATGCGCTCCTCCCGGATCAGGTCCAGCACCCGGCCGAGGGCCTCCGCCCCGAACTCACGCGGGACTGCGTATTCCATCTCGTTGAACCGGATCGTCCGGTAGTTGGCAAAGCAGCGATGCGAGACATCGATCTGCTCGGCCTGGCTCATGAAACGGGATGAAAACCGGGCAGTCCTCGGGATCACCGAGGGAACCTTGCCGATTGCCCTGAGGGCGAGGTCGCCAAGGGCGTTCTCGATGACCACGTCGCCGAGATAGCGCTCAAAACGACCTCGCGGAGCAGGCTGCCGGACAGTGCTGTTGCGGCAGATCGTCAACGCGGTGTCTGTGTACGGAAAGATGAAGAACTCGAAGTGCTCGTTCGCGGCCGTCAGCTCGTCGAAGTCCGCCAGCACCCGGTCCAGCGGCATCGGCTCATCAACCCGGTGGAGGTTGAACGCCGGCACGGTCTTGAGCGTCACTGCGCTGATCACTCCGAGGGAGCCAATCGCAACCCGTGCCGCCCGCAGTAAATCGGACGAGCCATCGTCTCCGGGGCCGGTGTCCGGATCGGGCGATTCAGCCAGCTCCAGCACTTCGCCGTCGGCAGTGACGAGGTCGATCGCCGCGATCTGGGCCGGAAGGTTGGGTCTGGCTGCGCCGGTCCCGTGGGTTCCGGTCGAAATCGAACCGGCGATGGTCTGAGAATCGATGTCCCCGAGGTTGGCCATTGCGAGCCCGAGTGAATCCAGCGCGCGGTTCAGATCGGCCAGCACGGTGCCACCACCTACCTTCACAAGGCCGGACGGGAGATCCACCTCGATCACTCCGGCGATCGAGGAGACATCGAGCAGCAGGTCGTCGCTCAGCGCGGCCCCAGTGAAGGAGTGACCGGAGCCGGCCACCGCCACCTTGCGTCCGGCCTGCGTTGCCGTGGCGACCAGTTCACTGAGTTCAGCCCGGCCGGCCGGCCGAATCAGATCCCGGGGGGAGCAGGACTGGTTGCCGGCCCAGTTGGTCCAGGTCGCGGGTCCGCTTTGCTGTTGTCTGAGGTCGTAGGTCAACGGTCTGCTTGGACTCCTGGGCATCTCTCGTCCCATCTCACTTCACTTCGGACAACTCGGAGGGCAGTGGCTGGACTGTTCTACGGGCGACCACCCCCACAGCAAGGATTATCCCGACCGTGAGCAGCGAGGGCAGCAGGTAGCCGGTCGCTCCGACCAGAAATCCTCCTCCGACTGCTCCGACCATCTGTCCTCCACCCCAGGCCAGGTTCGCGGCGCCCGAGGCGTATCCCTGGTTCAGTCCGGAACTGGTCGCCGCATCGGTGACCAGCGTGCTGGCCGGGGTGAAGGCCAGTCCGGCACCAAAGGCGCAGAGCACCACTGCTGCGGCCAGCGCCGGGAGCAGGTTGAAGATGCCTATCGCTGTGATTGCGACCGCAATGACAGCCACCCCGATCAGGTAGGGCCCGACCCGTCCGATCCGGTCGCTGACCCGTCCGATCCAGGGACCGGCGACCGCCTCAACCGCCGACCCGATCGCGAAGGCACCGGCGATCAGCCAGGGGCTGGCACCGAGTTCGTCCATCCGAAGTGGCGCGACCACAACCAGAAAGCCGAAGGCAAGCGACGGGCCCGCGAGCACCAGCACCATCCTGGGGACGTTCGAGCGTTTGACAGCAGCTACGGCCTCGCGGACAGGCTGGCTCGCAACCTCCGAGGCATCTTTGATGGTCGCCGCAACCGCGATCAGGATCGCCGCAGCAACGAACACCGTGCTGAATACGATTTCGGTACCGATCTCGTGAGCCAGAGCCCCTATCGGCGCCCCGAGCAGTTCGCCAATCACCGCCGCCGCGATCACTGCCCCGACCATCTCCCCCCGGCGCGACTTCGGTGAAGCCGACACGACCCAGCTGACCGCGCCGGCCCACATCAAAGCGCCCGATGCCCCCTGAAAGAAACGGCTGACATCGAGCAGCACGATGTTGTCGGCGAACCCGAAGATCGGGCTGAAGGTGCCGATCCCGACCAGGCCGGCAATCACAGTCCTGCGCGGGCCCACCCGGGCTGCCAGCCACCCGGCCGGCAGAGCGCTGACCAGCGTCCCGGCTGCGAAAGCCCCGGCAAGCACTCCCGCCTCGCCGTCACTCAGCGAAAAGTCGTCCTTGTAATCGGGCAGGAGCGGCGTCAGCACAGCAAAAAAGGTGACGTCAAGAAAGACGACTGCGCAGGCGAGAACAAGTAGGCGACGCACCGGCCCATTCTGGCACCACGACCCAGATGGGGCGAGACGGCAACGAAGTGACCGCATTCAAGGCACGATGAATGCCCCGACTCCGGTCACTTCGCCACGGGATCTGACCGGGAGGACGGGGCCGCCCTTGAGGCGGTCGTCGCTCAGGTCAGGTCGCTGACCGATGCCTCCAGGGCGTCGCCGATCATCTCGAGATGGTCGGGGCCGACCGTGAGCGGCGGCGAAACGGCGGAGCATCCGGTTCGTCCCAGAACGGGGCGGCGATCTCCGGTGAGATCACCACCCCGCCCAGCGGCAGGTAACCACTGGTCACGCCTTTGGCGAAAGTGATCATGTCCGGCACCACTCCGGGCCAGCGTTCTATCCCGAACCAGGTGCCCGGTCGACTGAGCGCTTGACGATCAGCACCCGTGGCGTGTCAAACTTGTGGAGTCCTGGCGCCGTCGTCAGCAGACATACCCCCCGGAGGGGTGGCAGAGCGGTTGAATGCACTGGTCTTGAAAACCAGCAAGCGTCTTAAGGCGCTTCGAGGGTTCGAATCCCTCCCCCTCCGTTGTAGTGCCAGCGGCCCGAACCCGAGAGGGATCTTTTATTGGAGGGTTCGAATCCCTCCCCCTCCGCCACATCGCTTCTCAGGCCCGAACCCGAGAGGATCGCTTCATTGGAGGGTTCGAAGCCCTCCCCGTCGGCTAGCCGACCGGCCTGCGCCGGTCTCCTTCAGGTCGAGGGTCGGAACCTCTCGCCCTCCTCGGTCGAGAGCATCTCCTCGATCGCCTCCGGGGTGGCCCAGTAGATGAAGGCCCCGCCGCCCTCCTCGAGGACGTCCTCTGTGCAGGCGGCTGCATCGCTCGAGGAATCGGAATCGACCGGGAGCGACTCACCCGGTTTCGGCTCGGTGGAGAAGGAGATCTCGAACCCGAGATGGGCAATGATTTTCCGCTGCGGTTTAGTCGTCTTCTCCCAGCCATTCGGCCCTGGCTTCCCATCAACCAGCTGCCCGTACTGGGCCAATAGCTGTTTGGTCAACTGCTCCAACGGCGCGGCATCATCCGTTCCCCGGCAACGGTCCTGGCTCTGGACCAGCTGGTAGCCGAGGAAGTCCTCGTTGAGCCTCCAGTTGATCACGGCCAGCCGGCGAGCGAACGCCGCGTAGTCCCAACCGGACCGAAACTGGGTCGCCAGGCCGACCCTGGTCGTGGCCGCTCCCGGAACCTCCGCAATCCGGTTGGCGACCGACTGCAGTTCGACCCCCATTCGCTTCAGGTTCACTGCCTGCTCCTCGCTCCAGGGAGTTCCGCGAGAAGCCCAGGTGCCGACCTCCCAATCGAGCAAAACGGCATCGAGGCCGGGTTCGCCTGCCAGCGCAAACATGTAGCCCGCCTTGCCCGAAATCTGGGAAAGCCCGTTGAGTGCGATCACCCTGTTGCAGGGAAAGCGCTTCCCGATCTCGGTGAAGATGTCCTGTGCCTCACCGGTATTCGTCCCCTGGTATTGGGTGTTGATCACGAAGACGTCGCGATCAAGGATCCTCCCCTTCAGGGGCTCGGAGTCGAACTCGGAGACCTGCTCCTTCGTATTGACCCTGAGGAGCATCGTGTAGGCATCGGCCCCCTTGCTCAACGGAGCGATGCCCGTGGGGATCGCGTCAGGGCACCCCGCGGTCAAACTCTGGTCATCGCCGGAGCCACAGCCGATCAGGAGCGGGACCGCGGCGAGGGCCACGAAGAGGGAGATGCAGCCCGCATTTGTACGGTTCCTAGGCACTCGGCAGTAGAATATGCCACGGGACGATCAACCCGTGCACAGACGGAAGGATCAACGAATCAGTCGGGCAGGTCACCGGGAATCGCGTCTTCTCGGGTTATCTGGGAGACCATCCGGAAACCCTACTCCTGCCCTGGGCCGTCGACCGGATTGGCTGGCCCTAGGGGGAGACGAGGGCGGTGAGCCTGCGGTTGTGCTCGGCGCTGGAGCCGAGGAAGGCGGCGTCGAGCTGGGCCCGCTTGTAGAACCAGTGGACGTCGGCCTCCCAGGTGAAACCGATCCCTCCGTGGGCCTGGATCGCCGAGGCCGTTACCTCGATCCCTGCCTTCGAGGCAGCCGACTTGGCGAGCGACGCGGCCTCGGGTAGACGATCGCGATCGGCATCGGCCGCCCAGGCGGCAAAGTATGTGGAGGCACGGGCGCCCTCGGTCGAGAGCAGCATCTGAGCGCAGCGGTGCTGGACGGCCTGGAAGGAGCCGACCGGTCGGCCGAACTGCTTGCGGTCCTTCACGTATTTGACCGTCATGTCCAGTGCACGGCCGCAGACTCCGACCAGCTCGGCCGAGGTGAGCACACATCCGAGGTCGATCGCGGCAGCGACATCTCCGGGCAGTGGTTCTCCGTCCGGGAGTCCGCCTTCGACGATCCCGTAGCGCCGGGTCGGGTCGATCGAGTCGAGCTCCTCCAGGGAACCCTGCCCGGTCAGAAGGCGAGCCTCCCCGGACTCGCGATCTGCGACGACGACTACATCGGCGCTCGCCCCGTCTGGAACTACCTGGCCGACCAGCCCGAACGCCCCGGTCGCCTCTCCCGAGGCCAACCGGCCGAGCCACTCGTCCTTCTGGCCGTCGCTTCCGGCCTCCGAGATCGCGGCCGCACAGAGCGCGGTGGCAAGGAACGGCCCGTTCAACAGCGCATACCCGGACTCCTCGAGCAGCCCGGCCAACTCGACATAGCCGAGTCCGCCTCCGCCATGAGCCTCATCGATCGCGACCCCGGGCCAGCCCAGCTCGCCCAGCTCCTTCCAGAGTGCCGCGTCGTACTCACCGGCCTCGGCCGCCTCGCGGACCTTCTCGAGGGTCGAGCGGGATGCCAGCAGGTCCTTAGCCGTCCGCTTGATCTCGTGCTGGTCTTCGGTAAAGTCGAATCTCATCGGTCGCTCACTTCCTCGGCAGCCCGAGCACCCGCTCGGCGACGATGTTCTTGAGGATCTCGGTCGTCCCGCCTTCGATCGTGTTGCCGCGCGACCTCAGCAGATCGTGGGCCCAGGCCTCACCCTCGGTCAGCGCCGCAGGACCGCAGACCGAGACCGCGAGCTGAGTCAACATCTGGTTCGTCTCGGACCAGAGCCACTTGGTCAGCGAACCCTCCGGTCCGGGCTGGCCGTGCTGTTCGATGATGCTGAGTCCCCGGTAGGCCAGGAACCGGAGCGTCTCGGTCCGAACATGCATCTCACCGAGGGCCTCGGCTACCACCGGGTCTTCTATCCGGCCGTTCGCCTTTGCGTCTTCGACCAGGCGATCGAGCAGAAGCCTCAAACGGGTCTGGAGGAAGAAGCCGAGGCCGGAGCGCTCGTTCATCAGGGTCGTCAGCGCCACGTTCCAGCCGTCGCCCTCGCCGCCGAGGACGTTCTCCTTCGGGACCCGGGCCTCCTCGATGAAGAGCTCGTTGAACTCGGCTTCGCCGGTTATCTGGACCAACGGCCGGACCTGCACCGCGTCCTGCTCCATATCCATCAGGAAGTAGGAGAGGCCCTTGTGCTTTGCAGCGTCGGGATCGGTCCGGACCACGAGCATGCACCACTTCGAATACTGGGCCGCGCTGGTCCAGACCTTCTGTCCGGTCACGACCCAGTCGTCCCCGTCACGGACGGCCTTGGTCTTGACCGCCGCCAGGTCCGACCCGGCCTCCGGCTCGCTGAAGCCCTGGCACCAGATCTCCTCGGCCGAGAGGATCGGGAGCAGGAATCGGTCCTTCTGCTCCTCCGTGCCCCAGGCCATGATCGTTGGCCCGGCCAGAATCAGGCCGAGCGCGTTGGCCGGAAGCGGGGCATCGGCCTTTCCCATCTCCTCGAAGAAGATGGCCGACTGCATCAGGCTGGCATCACGGCCTCCGTATTCCTGAGGCCAGTGGACCGCGGCCCATCCGCCTTCGAAGAGGCTCCTCTGCCACTGCTTCCTGAACTCGAAGGCGGCATCCTGGTCGCCCCGCGGCTCCTCACCGGGGCGGTTGGCATCCAGCCACCCCCTGAGCTCATCGCGGAAATCGATCTCCTGATCGGAGAAGGTCAGGTCCATGGCCAGTGATCCTAGGGCTTTACCGGTTCCCTGCGTAGCCGAAACCCCGACCTCCCTCTAGAACTCGCCCTATGGAAACTGAAAAGCAGCCACAGAAGCCCGGTCAGGCCCTCAAGAAGGCGAAAGCCCAAGCCCGGATGCTCATCCTGGTGGCGGCCGGCCTCTCATTGATCGCCTCGGGTGCCCGGGTGATCACGGCGGCCGCCCTGATCATGGTCGCCGTGTTCGGCAGCTTCATCCTGGCCGACGACCCGACCACCAAACAGTTCGGGCTCGGGCTGGCCTTCGCGATCGCGATCGACGCCACGCTGATCAGATGCGTCCTGGTTCCGGCGATCATGGTGATCTTCGGGATGGCGAACTGGTGGCTGCCCTCCTGGCTGGACCGGATCCTGCCCCGGGTCGGGATCGAAGGAAGGGCCTTCCTCGAGAAGCTCGACTCCGAGCAGGACCGCCGGCCAGCCTGACCAGTCCCCAGACGCTGGAAGCTGAGGATCATTCGAATCCGTCCAGGCGGCCCTCAGGGAGCTGGGCAACGAGGATCTCCAGGGGCTGCTTGAGCTGAGGCTCCCCGGGTAAGGATCCATCCTCGCCCTGATCTGAGTTGACTTGGGGCATTGCGTCGATCAGGATGCTCGAGTGAGTGGACTGGCCTACGGTCTCATTTGGCGCGTCCGGTCCCGGACATGGATCGGGCTCAGGGCCGGGACAGTGCGCTGGCCGGTAGTGCCTCGGCTGGCTTGGCCGCCGGCTCGTCCCTCCTGAGCGGTCGCCGCATATTCAGGGATTCAGCAGCGTAGTAGCTGCCAATGACGAACGCGGCAGCCAGGATCAGGACCGCCTCAGGGCCCTCCCGAAAGACGATCATCGAGGAGTTGAAGACTGGCGGCAGCCATCAAGTGAGCACTGGATATACTGGCCTAATGTCAACTGACACCAAGCCCGCAAAGTCGGGAAAGAGCCTCGCCAAAGCCAAATCGCAGGCTCGTATGCTGATCATTGTGGCGGCGGGTCTCTCGCTGATCGCTTCCGTGCTGCTCTTCTTCCTGGGTGGTGAAGACAACCAGAACGAAGGTATCTTCATCGGCCTCTGGGTGCCCTCCATTCTTGCTCTGGGAGCATTGCTGGTACCCGCCGGAAGGGACTAATGAGCCTGGTCGGGATTTTCATCTTCGGCCTCTTCATCACAGGGATCGTGTCCGCTGCCTGCGGCCTGATCGTCTTCGGAATCATCTCCGAGCGACGCGAGCGGGACGAGCTCGGCGAAAGTCGCGTGTCCGAAGCCCCGGAGTAAGCAGAGCGTCGTAGAAGGACACGTCCCTGAACGGGTGGCAGATTGGTTGAATGAGCTTGATTTTTGATTTTTCCTGGCGACGCCTGGCGACCACACTGGCTTGCGTGGGCGCGGTGCTGCTCTGCGCGGCTGGGTTCGTCGGCTCGGCGCACGCAGCGTCAACGATCTTCGCAACCACCGGTTCGGGGCCGATCGCGATCGCGATCGATCCGGCGGGCAACGTCTACACCGCCAACTTCAACTCGAACGATGTCTCGAAGATCACTCCCGCCGGAGTGACGAGCACCCTCGGTACCACCGGAGGTGGGCCGAACGGGATTGCAATCGACAAGGCCGGCAACATCTACACCGCCAACCAGGACTCAAACAACGTCTCGAAGATCACTCCTGGTGGCGTAACAACCACCCTCGGCACCACCGGCACTGCGCCGGACGCGATCGCCATCGACAGGGCCGGCAACGTCTACACCGCCAACTACGGCTCAAATGATGTCTCGAAGATCACCCCCTCCGGAGTGACGACCACTTTCGGCGCCACTGGCACGCAGCCGACCGGAATCGCGGTGGATGCGGCTGGCAACGTCTACACCGCCAACCGGGGCTCGAACAACGTCACGAAGATCACGGCCAGAGGCGGCTGGACCTCCCTTTCGGCCCCCACTGGTGCGTTTCCGGCCGGAATCGTGCTCGATAAGGCAGGCAACATCTACACCGCCAACCAGGGCTCGGCGAATGTTACGAAGATCACCCCCTCCGGCCGCTCGAGAACTCTGGGTGCTGCCGAATCGATCCCGACTGAGCTTGCGATCGATGCGGCCGGCAATCTGTACACCACCAACCAGGGCTCGCAGACCGTGTCGAAGATAACCCCGACTGGCCTGTCCACCGTCGTGGGCTTCACTGGCACCAACCCGACCGGGATAGCGCTTGACCCAGCCGGCGACATCTATGTCGGCAACTACGGTTCGAACAACGTCACGAAGATCACTCAAGCGCCTGCGAGGCCTTCGGTTTCATGGTCGAAGAAAGCAAAGGTGGTGAGCGCGAGCATCAAGCCGGTCAGCGGCGTGACTTACCGGATGACCGCCACGAAGGGCAGCCGGACGAAATCCGGCGCCTGCAGGAGCGTCGCCCTGGGCAGGAAGAAAATCAAGCGCAACAGATGCACAATCAGGCTGACAAAGGGAAGGTGGCGGGTAGCGATCACTCCCAGGAAGGGTGCGCTGGTCGGTATTGCCAATCGCAGAGCGTTCACGATCAGATGAGCGCACTGATTCAGGGGTAGCGGCGGACGTTTTCGGAAAGCTGCCTCCCATGGCACATCGGCCGCCGAGGTACGGCGATTCGTGGACGCCGACCGGTAGGTAAGCGACTGCCTGATTGATGGACTGCAGACATTCCGACCAAGACGGCCCTCAGCTCAGTACTGCGTCAACCGAATCGAAGTCACGGTGCTCGGGACGCTCAGGGAGAGGCCCGAAGAGTCGGCAGGCGCCTCAGCGCGCTTCGGGGGGCTCGAACCCATTCCCATTATTGACCTCACCGCAACTCATGGTTCGCTGGCTAGTTTAAGCTGCGATCTTGAGCGACTGTCGGAAAACCAGATTCGGGCTTGTTCTCTTGGTGGCTCTGGCTACTTTGGTTGCCATCACCGGAGTGCTGACCGGCGGGGAGCCGCTGGCGAAATCCTCGGTGACGTTCGCCACCCCGGGTGCGCCTTCAGCGGTGAAGGCCGCTGTCGGAAAGAAGGGTCTGAAGGTTTCATGGACATCCTCCCCCACCGCCAGCCCCGCGATCACCCGATACGCCGTCAGCGCCGGCAGGGGTTCGTGTCCTGTCGTCGTCTCCGCAGATAAGAACTCGGTATTCCTTCCCTACCTGAAGGGCCGGGCGAAGTATCGGCCCGTCGTTCAGGCGGTGAACGCCTACGGATTCTCGGACGGGGCGACACTGCCGCGTACCGTGACCTTGAGGAGGCCTCCTGCCTTCTCGGATTTCCGCAATCTTCAGATTCTTCAGGTGAGCGACTTTCACGGCGCGCTTGAAGAGTCCGAACAGAATGCCGGAGCCGCGAAGCTTGCGACTGCTTTCGAGCTCGATCGCAGAAGATCAAGGGCAACCTTCACCGTCTCCTCGGGAGACAACATCGGAGGCGGTCCGATCATCTCAAGCTTCTTCGACGAGGTCCCTTCGATCAGGGCCATCAACAAGATGAAGATGGATGTTTCGACCATCGGAAACCACGAGCATGACCGGCCCCTCTCTCACCTCCAGCAGATGGTCGGGCTTTCCCGGTTCAAATGGACAGTCGCCAACTACGACACACTTGAGCCCCTCAATACGTCCTTCAGCAAAGTCACAGATTCGGTTCTGATTGAGCGCGGAGGACTCAAGGTCGGATTCGTGGGGATGAACACCGAAGATACGGCCAGCCTGGTTGCCCCCGGCAACTTGGACTACGGCTCAGGGGGCAAGGCAGTCACGATTTCCCCCAGTGTCTGGGGTCTCAATCGCGAGGCTAGGGCCCTGCGCAAGGCTGGCGCTCAGGTGGTCATCGCTCTGGTCCACCAGGGCTGGACAACCAACGAGAATGGCCGAGCCCTTGGTCGACTTGTCGAGGTGTCACGACAGCTCGAGGGCGTTGACGCGGCTTTCGGTGGCCACACGCACCAGAACTTCGCTTCGATCATCGGCGGCAAAACGACAGCTCAGCCACGGAACTCAGGGCAGGAATACGTCCGGACCCAGATCTGCCTCAACACTCGCACCGGAGAGGTAGTCGGTTCGGCGCCCCGTTTTGTGACCAAGCCAGAAATCGAGAACCTGACAGAGGACCCCTCTGTGGCAAGGATGGTCCGCGAGTACCAGCAGGAAATCACGCCGGTCTTCGACGAAAAGGTGGGTGAAGTGGAGGGCATCTTTCCGCGGGGCTCACGCCAGGGCAATGCGCCGCCACCAATAGGTCCGGTGGAGCGCACAGGTGAGACCCAGCTCGGAAACCTGACTGCCGATGCCCTGAAGGCGACCTACGGCACCGACCTCGTCTTCATCAACGGGGGCGGGATAAGGGATACCCTTCCAGCCAACGGCTACGTTCCGAACGACCAGTCGCTGAGGAGGCCCGGCGCAGACACGACGGGGCCGTACGACATAGCCCTCGGGGACATCAAGACCGTTTTCCCCTTCGGCAACAATGCGGCCGTCTCGACCATGACCGGCTACCAGCTCTGGGGCGCGCTGGAGCATGCAGTGTCAACTTATCCTTCCGGTCGATTCCCACAAATCTCAGGCTTCAGGTTTGCCTTCGACCTGACTCGTCCGGCGGGCTCCCGAGTAACCGCTGTAACCAGGCCTGATGAAACGCCGATCCAGAGGGACCAGAGTGAATACTCGGTCACAACGATCGACTACATGGCCTTCGGCGGCGACGGGTTCACCGGATACTTCAACCCCGAAAGGGCCAGCATCAGGGGTCCGCTCGACGATGCGGTTACCGACTACCTGAAGGCAGAGCTTGCAGCTGGCAGGACAGTGCCGGTCGGCCCACTCGACGGCCGGATAACCTGTCTGGGCGATCAGGAATGCGTGCCCAGAACGTGGCCGTGATGAGCGGACATTGGGTCCTGCTAGCCAACTATCAAAGGAGGAATGACTTGAAAACCAGAACCATGAGCCGCAGCCTCGGAGCCACCCTCGCCGTGCTTGCTGCTCTCGGCATGGCCTATCTGGCACCAACCCCGGCGATCGGCTCGAGCGTCGTCTCCGCCTACACGCTGGTCACCCCCCAGGCCGTCTCCGGGTCCCGCCTTCAGATCAGGGCCGTAATCCCGACCGGGATCGGCTGCCCTCAGGTCACGATCACCACTCGCAAGGGCCGCACGGTCAGCCGGAAGATGTCGATGAGAGTCCCCGGCGCCACAACTGGCGCGGCGTTTGCTTCTCTTCGAGCCTGTCAGGCGAACATTCCGATGCTAAGCGATGGCATCCGGAACGCCAGAGTCGGCGGCGTTACTGTGCCATCGAAGCTCCCGGCGACTTTCAGCAAGATAGCCATGCTGGGCGACACCGGCTGCCGGGTTGACGATGACGCAGACCCCGCTGACATTGATGTTCAGGACTGCTCGAAATCGACCGGAACAAGCCCCTCCGACTACTGGCCGCTGGCGGCCAACGCACGGTCTATTGCTCGCGAAAAGCCCGATCTGACCATATTCACCGGCGATTTCTTCTACCGGGAGGATCCCTGCCCGACTGGCTACGAACTGAAGTGCGGCGGAAGTCCACCGCCGATCGCCAGTTACCAGTTCAACGACACCGACTATGGATGGATGGCCGATGTCTTCATCCCGATGGCACCGATGCTCCGGGCTGCTCCGATTCTTGCCGTGAGGGGCAACCACGAACAGTGTGACCGTGGTGGCAACGGCTGGTTCCTCTTTTTCGAAGTATCCACTTCGTTGAGTCCGGCAGCCTGTGCGCCAGGCGTGATCGGTGGCCCGACCACCAAAAACATCTCGCCGAGCTGGTCTTTTGACGCGCCGATCCGAAACGGCAGGACTCTGAGAATCGTCGCCGTCGACAGCGCCTACGGCAGAAACTTCGACATCACCGACTGGGTTCCGACCCAGCGTCTGGCATACGAATCCGCGGCCGAGCTGAGCCGTCCGGCCAAGGGTCGCGAGAGCTGGCTGCTGACCCATCGGCCAATGTTCGGACTTGAACCGGTGGAAGAGGCCGTCCCCGGACTCCTGCCGTGGACGTCGACGGACCAGGCTGCCGCCAGCTTCGGTCTCACTTCCAACTACCAACTGATGGTTGCGTCGCATGTTCATGTCGCGCAGGTGGTCAAGATCCCCGGGCAGCCACCCCAGATGGTCGTTGGCAACGGCGGATCCAAGCCCGACATCGCAGATCAGAGCTCCTACGCAAGACCGGCTTACGGCCCGCTTTCCAAGGCAGACGGAACCCCGCTCAGCCCGGACTACCAGCCGTACCCGAACTCGAGCTACGACTGGACCGCCGTCAAGTATGGCTATGTAATTGCCACCCCGAGCCGACAGGCCAAGCAGTGGTCGATGACCCACAAAGACTCCACCGGCAAGAGCTTTGCGACCTGTTCTCTGAGCGGCAGGCAGATGACCTGCGAATGACCAGAGGCAGCAGTGCCTGCGCTCAAAGCTGGTTTACATTGAATTTCCTGAAGATCTTGATACAGTTTTCGACATGAGAAAGGGAGCCTCAACGCTTTTTCTGG